>NZ_VANU01000003.1:0-215710 GCF_005771535.1 Arcobacter arenosus | reverse complement strand
ATCAATAAACTTAACACAAACAGTAACAGATGCAGATGGAGATACAGATACAGCAACAGTAGCATTAGCATCAAGTGATACAAGTGTAGATGTAGGTGTATTTAATATAAAAGATGATGGACCATCAACAAGTGTAAATGATTTAGTGAAATTAGATGATGATACTATGCCAAATGGAAATGCTGGAGGAGTTGATGATGATATAGACTCTTCAAATACAATAGGTACATTAAATTTTGATTTTGGAACAGATGGAGCAGGAAGTGTTGAACTTACAGGTATTAATAGCAATTCATATGGATTAACAGCAACTCCTAATGCTGATGGAACTTTATTATCAGTTTATCAAGATCAAGGTGGAGCAAATCCTATTTTAGTTGCTACAATAACAGTTGATTCTGCAACAGGTGATTACTCTGTTACTCAAAAGGCTCCAATATCTCACCCAACCTTAGATGGTTTGGCAGGAGATGATACAGAAAACAATGTAAACTTTGCCATTACATATGATGTAAAGGATGCAGATGGGGATAAAGTTTCTGGAAGTTTAAATATTAATATTGATGACGATACACCAGAAGCTAATGATACAGAGAGAACAATAGATTTACATCCAGAGGCAGTAAATTTAGTATTTACATTAGATGTATCAGGGAGTATGGGTAATGATGTAGCAGGGACATCACAAACAAGATTAGAGATAGCAATAGAAGCTATGGAACAAGTAGTAGCAGATTATCAAGCACAAGGAAGAGATGTATTGATACAAGTAAATACATTTAGTACAAGTGCAGATTCAGCAGAAAATGGGAAATGGATGACAGCGAGTGAATTGTCAGCCTTTTTAAATACATTAAATGATAATGGATGGACAAATTATGAAGATGCATTAGCCGTTACTCAAACAGCATATGAAAGTTCAATAGTTCCAACAGGGACAACATATGCATATTTTATTTCAGATGGATACCCAACAGTAGAGATGGATGATTCAACTTCAACAGTAGGTGATGTAACAGATGGGAATCATCAAGATGGTGTAGATGGAACAACTGCAGATACAGGATATATAGATGAAGCAAGATTAGACGCATGGAATGCCTTTGTATCAAATCCAGCAAATAATATAGAAGAAGTATTCGCAGTAGGAATAGGAACAAATGTAAATGAAACTTATTTAACACAAATTTCAAGTGATGTAACAATTGTTGATAATCCAGCGGATTTAGTTTCAACTTTACAAGGGACAGTTGTTTATGAGACAGGAAGTTTAGATTTCTCATTTGGAGCAGATGGAGCTGCAGATGGAATAGGAAGTAAACAAGATGGTGATAAATTAGCATTTACATGGGAAACACCAATAGTAAAAGATTCAAATGGTAATGATATTACAAATATCACTTGGGTAGTTTCAGCTAATGGAACATTAATCACAGGTACAAATAGTAATGGAGAAGTAGTTGTAAAAATAGAAGCAACAGATATTTATACAAATTCTCCAAAATATGTAGTAACACAGTTAGATAAAGAAAGTGGTATAGAAAGCTTAAAAGTACCATATACAATAACAGATGGAGATGGAGATAGTGTAACAGCTAACTTAGATATTGCTGTAATTATTCCAGTAGATGATATTCCAACTATTACGGTTGAAGATGCACTTGTAGATGAAGATGCATTGCCATCAATTAATACAACTGATACAGATGGCTATAATAATGTGTATACAGAAACAAAAGCATTGACATATGACTTTGGAGATGATGGAGCAGGAAGCATTCAATTTACAGGGAATCAAACAACATCATTAACAGCAGAAGGTCTTGATATAACATTAGAGTATTCTAATAATAATCAAACAATTACAGGAATAGATGAGAATGGGACACCAATATTTACTATTTCATTAGACCCAGCAAATAGTGAGTATACATTTACATTACATGAGAATGTTGACCATCCACAAATGAATGTAGAAGATTTATTGTCTAATTTATCTTTAGAAGTAGAGATAATAGATGGGAATGGAAGTAGAGCGACAGATACAATTAATATTGAAATAGCTGATGATATTGCATCTGCTAATGATGTTTTAAAAATAGTAGAAGTAGACACAAAACCTGTTAATTTAGTATTTACATTAGATATCTCAGGAAGTATGGGTAATGATGTATCAGGAACATCACAAACTAGATTAGAAATCGCAAAAGATTCAATAGAAGATTTAATTTCAGAATATGAATCACAAGGAAGAGATGTTTTAGTTCAAATCAATACATTTAGTACAACTGCATTTGGAAATGGTATTTGGATGAGTGCTTCTGAAGTTGCTACATACTTAACTAAATTAAGTGATGGTGGTTGGACAAATTATGAAGATGCATTACAAGAAACAGTAAGTAGTTATTCAGTTTCACCAAATGGAGGAGATACATATGTGTATTTCTTATCAGATGGTTATCCAACTGTAGAAATGAATGACTCTACAACTTATAATACAACAGACTATACAAATGGAAATACAACAGATGGATTTGAAGATCATGATGGTACACCATATGTAGATTCACCTACATTAAATAGTTGGAATACATTTGTAAATGATTCATCAAATAATATTGCAGGTGTATATTCAGTAGGGATAGGGACAAATGTAAGTACAACATATTTATCATTAATTTCATCAAATGTAATTGAAGTTGATAATCCAGCAGATTTATCATCTACTTTACAAGGAACTGTAATAAGTGCATCAGGAACATTTGACTTTAGTTTTGGAGCAGATGGAGCAGCTGATGGAACTGGAATTAAACTTGATGGTGATAAATTGGCATTTACATGGAATACTCCAACTGCAAAAGATGTAGATGGAAATGATGTAAGTGTAGATTGGACTGTATCGTCAGATGAACAAACAATTATTGGAAAAATCAATGGTGATGTAGTAATTAAAGTAGAAGCGAAAGATATTACAACTAATCCAAAATATGAAATAACACAATTAGATAAAGATAGTGGAATTGATGATTTAGTAATGCCATTTACTGTAACAGATGGAGATGGAGATAGTGTAAGTGCTAATTTAAATATTGGAATTGATGATAAACCAACAATTAATCCAAATCCAGATTTAAATGATCCAGAATCAATTGTTTATGAGAAAGGTTTAGATGATTCAACTGATGATAGTGAGATTGATACAGGAGTATTTAAAATTACCTCTCCAGATGGAATTGCACAAGTTGAAATTGGTGGAACAACATTTACAAAAGCAGAATTATTAGATACAAATAATACGAATTCTTCGCCAATTGATACTGTAGAAGGAACACTAGTTATTACAGGGTTTGATGAGAACACAGGATTAGTTAGCTATGAATATACATTAAAAGACAACTTAGATCATCCAACAAATAATAATGAGATAAAAGATGATATTTCATTAAAAATTGTAGATCCAGATGGAGATGAAGCAACAGGAACATTAACAGTAACAATTGTTGATGATGTACCAGTAGCAAATGCAGATGTAAGATCTATGAATGAGAAAACAGATACTTTAAGTGGTAATGTTTATGGAAATGGACAAAATGGTGATGTGGCAGATGATATTGGAGCAGATAGTGATGATGCACCAACATATGTAACAGGAGTTGCAAAAGGTAATGATACAACAAACCCTGTATCAGGAAATGTAGGAACTTCATTTGATGGTGAGTATGGAACAATTACACTAAATGCAGATGGTTCATATACATATGACTTAGATAATGCAGATTCAAGAGTATTAGCATTAGATGATGGACAAACATTAACAGAAGAGTTCACATATACAATTACAGATAGTGATGGGGATACAAGCACAACAACATTAACAATTACAATAGAAGGTAAAACAGATAATACTCCACCAGTAGTAACAGATGCAAGTGCAAGAGTATCAGATGAAGGTTTAGTTGATGGATTAAAAGATACAACAGGTGAAAACCCAGGAGATGATACAACAAATAAAGTTGTTACAACAGGAAGTGTAGCATCAGATCCAGATGGTGATGCCTTAACAGTAAAATTAACAGCACCAACAACAGCTTTAACATCAGAAGGTAAAACAGTAGTATGGAGTGGTGAAGATACAGATACATTAATTGGTAAAATCAATAATGGAACAGTAGCAAATCCAGACTGGCAAGAGGTTATCAAAATAGAAGTAGATAGCGCTGGAGATTATACAGTAACACAATCAAATCAAATAGATCACCCAACAAATTCAGTTGAAGATGTAGTAGGATTTGATGTTGGGGTATATGTAGAGGATGTTAAAGGAGCATCAGATACAGGAATATTAAATGTTGTTGTTGAAGATGATATGCCAGAGGTAACTGTAACATCAGTAGTTAATACTACAGATGTCGGAATTCCTGAAATCTTTACTGGTGATGTAAGTTTCACTGGAAGTGGTGGAAATAATCAAAGTTATACATTTGCAAATGGTGCCGTAACAGCTACTGCACAAGGATTCACTTCAAGTAATGATTTAACATTGACTGATACAGATGTAAATCAAAATTCAGGTGGTTTAGGAGTTGCAAGTGATAGCTCTCCATACCATAATATAGCAAGCGAAGTTGATTTTAGAAAAACATCAAGTGGTGAAACTGGTTCAGAGGAATTAACTATTGAATTAGAAGATGGAAAGATTTCTTATGGAGCAAAAATCAGCTTCTCATTCATGTATGGAGGAGAAGAAGAAGTTGGTGAAGCATTATTTTATAGAGATGGTGTGTTAGTTTCAACTCAAAGATTTACTTCTGATGCAACAAGTGGAGATTATGCAAAAGATTTCCAAGTAGTTGATGGTGGATTTGATACAATAGTTATTAGAGCATTAGATAATGGTGAGAGTTATTCTCATGGAGATAATAGTGATTTCGCAGTTTCAGGAATCGAGTTCTTAGGAAGCTCTACTGCTACTCCAGATTCTTATGCTGAAGGTACAATTGATTATGCATATGGAGCTGATGGTGCAGGTTCAGTAGTTCTAACTGGAATTACAGAAACTATCACTGTTGATGGAAATGCAGTAACATTTGAAAATACAAATAATTCAATTATTGCAAAAGATAGTAATGGAGATTTAGTATTCCAAGTACAATTAACACCTTCAACAGGAAAATGGGAATTCTACAAATACCAAAACTTCGAAATTGAAAATTCAAGTACAAATATCTTAGATATTGATTTTAAAGTAACAGATGGTGATGGTGATTATGTTTTAGAGAGCATAAAAATAAATATTCCTGAAGATACTAAGCCAACAATTTCAGTTATTGATGGTTTAGTGGATGAAGATGCTTTATTGGGAACATCTGATGATGATAATTATGACCCAGATGTAAAAGTTGTTGAAGAAGCAATTACAGTTGACTTTGGAAATGATGGAGCAGGTTCAGTTAAATTTACAGCACAAGATGGTTCTACTACTTCATTAACATCAGAAGGAAAAGCAATTTCTCTTTCTGTAACAGATAATGGTACAAAAATAACAGGTAGCACAGTAGATTCAGATGTGTTTACAATAGAAATCATTGAAAATAATGGTTCATACAGTTATAAATTTGAATTATTAGATAGTGTAGACCATCCTAATATGTCATCAGAAGATTTATTACAAACATTAGATTTTGAAGTAGCAATTACTGATTCTGATGGAGATGTTGCAACAGATACAATTAATATTGAAATAGCTGATGATATTGCATCTGCTAATGATGTTTTAAAAATAGTAGAAGTAGACACAAAACCTGTTAATTTAGTATTTACATTAGATATCTCAGGAAGTATGGGTAATGATGTATCAGGAACATCACAAACTAGATTAGAAATCGCAAAAGATTCAATAGAAGATTTAATTTCAGAATATGAATCACAAGGAAGAGATGTTTTAGTTCAAATCAATACATTTAGTACAACTGCATTTGGAAATGGTATTTGGATGAGTGCTTCTGAAGTTGCTACATACTTAACTAAATTAAGTGATGGTGGTTGGACAAATTATGAAGATGCATTACAAGAAACAGTAAGTAGTTATTCAGTTTCACCAAATGGAGGAGATACATATGTGTATTTCTTATCAGATGGTTATCCAACTGTAGAAATGAATGACTCTACAACTTATAATACAACAGACTATACAAATGGAAATACAACAGATGGATTTGAAGATCATGATGGTACACCATATGTAGATTCACCTACATTAAATAGTTGGAATACATTTGTAAATGATTCATCAAATAATATTGCAGGTGTATATTCAGTAGGGATAGGGACAAATGTAAGTACAACATATTTATCATTAATTTCATCAAATGTAATTGAAGTTGATAATCCAGCAGATTTATCATCTACTTTACAAGGAACTGTAATAAGTGCATCAGGAACATTTGACTTTAGTTTTGGAGCAGATGGAGCAGCTGATGGAACTGGAATTAAACTTGATGGTGATAAAGAAGCTTTTAATTGGGGAGATGAAAACTTATCTGATAGTTTTGATGAGATAATTGTAAGTGGTTCAGTTGGAACAATTACTTGGAGTTATGCAAATGATGGAGTATCTGATGATTTTACAACTTTAATTGGTAAAAATAGTTTAGGTGAAACAATTATTAAACTTACAGCTACAGGATTAGATACAGCAACACCAGGATATACAATTTCACAGCTTGATAAAGATTCTGGAATTGAGACATTAACTATTCCTTATACTGTTACTGATGGAGATGGAGATAGTGCAACTGCAAATTTAAATATTACAATTAATACACCAATTGATACAAATGTAATAACTTGTGAAGATATAAGCTATACATTTACGTTAGATGATTTTGATAGTAATGCAACTACTGTAAGAATAGATTCTTTACCAGTACTTGGGACTATATTATTAAATGGAGTAGCAATATCTACACCACTTGAGATTAGTTCAGCTGATATAGATAATGGAAAACTTACATTTTTACCTGATTTACATCAATCAGGAAGGGATGAATATCATGATGCAGGAACTGGTGACCAACAAAATGATTATGCACAGTTTAACTTTAGTATCTCTACAGATAATACTGCAACATGGACTTCTACATCTTCAGTTATGACTATTGACGTTTCACCTGTAGCAGATGCTCCAACATTAAGTGTTTTAGGAAGTACTGAAAATACTACAACAATTGATTTAACTAATGTAAATGACACAAGTGGTGGATATATAGTTAAAGCATATTACCATTATGATAATGATGGAGATGGAAAATTAGATGAAGCACCAATTTCAATTGTAACAGGTACAAGTCATGATGGTTTTGGTGTTCAATCAACTACTCCAAGTGGTGAAAATCCAGGTAACGAAACAGAGATAAGCTATCACCCAGGAGAAGGGTCTGAGGTTATTGCTATTGAATTTGAAAATGCATTAACTAGTGTAGATGTTAGTTATGCATGGAAACATAACTATGATAATGGTGATGGTGATGGTGAAATTGCAATTGTAGAATTCTATAAAGATGGTGTAAAAATAGGTTCTCAAGAACATTATGATGCATCACAAACTGATACTGTTGATGGTCCATATACTTTCTCATTACCAAATGGTGGAAGTTTTGATGAGATTAGAATTTCAGCTAAACAAGAGGGTGATGACTTTTTAATTCATGATGTGACATTTACTGAATTGGTATCTAGTCAGACAGAATTAACTATTGAAAGTGGAAATGATGCATATTTTGCAATATCATCACAATTAGTTGATTTAGATGGCTCAGAAAGCTTTAAAAGTATAATTGTTGATAATTTACCTGAAGGGTTTACTATTTCTGATGGAGCACATACCTTTACTGCAACTGCAGCACTTGATTACGTAGATGTAAAATCATGGGATATGGATGCTATTAAAGTTTCAGTACCAGATGGAATTACTCCTGACGAGTATGTTTTAACAATTACTGCTAAATCGGAAGAGAGCTTAAATGGAGAATTTACCCCTGCAGATCCAGATAATTGTCCACTTGAAACACAAATAAGTAGTGAGTTTAAGTTGATTGTTCCTGATAGTTTACCAGTGAGTTATAATGAAACTAATAGCTTAGTATTTGGCGATGCTACTACGAATCTATTATTCACTTTAGATGTTTCTGGTTCGATGAATGATGGGGTAAAAGATAGTAATAATAATTGGACTACAAGATTTGAAATTGCGAAAGCATCAGTTATCTCAACAATTCAAGCCTATGCAGCAAATGGTGAAACTGAAGTTAACTTAACACTATTTAACTCTTGTTCTGCAAATTTTGGATGGATGAGTACTTCTCAAGCTATTGCATTTTTAAATGATTTATCAATGAACAATCATGATGATTTAGTATATTCTGGCTCAAACAATACATTTGCACATTTAGTTAGTCATGATTTATCTGAACATGCTACAAATTACTATCTAGGTTTAGAAAAAACTATGGATGTTGATTTTAATGGGCATGATGCTGATTCAACTATTGCATATTTCTTATCTGATGGTAATCCAAATAACGATAGTTGGAGAATTGATGAAGATTCTGATCATACAATAGTTGAATGGTCTAATTATGTATCAAATAATATTGATAAATTAAATGTAATTGGCGTAGGTTCAGGAGCAACAGAGGGACCACTTAAAATTGTTCAAGTTCAAGATGGAGATGAAGTTCTTATGGTAACTGATGATTCAACACTTGGAAATGTACTAGCAGGAACAGTTACAGCCTCTGTTAATGGAAATGTCTTAGAAAATATTTCAGAAGGAAATGGTGAAATTTCAATTGATAGTATTGAAGTTGATGGAAATACATATACAAGTGCAAACTTCCCTTCTTCTGGAGTAGAATTAGATGGCGATGGTACACTAAGATTTGATTTTACATCAGGAGATTATACATATACTGCTAAATCTTCAGAGTTTACTAATGATACCTCAAAACTATTTAGTGTAACAGCTTCTGACGAAGATGGAGATAGTACTACGGTAGATGTAACAATTGAAGTTGATCTTACACCGACACAAACTGAGAATGTTATTGATTTAATAGATGCCGATACTATTGATTTATCAGGAGTTTTATCAGCAAATACTGATGCCGTTGATATGACTAATTCACATACAAATAATTTAGAAATAAATGTAGATGATTTAGTTATTGATGATGACAAAGAACTAAAAATCTTCGGTGATAGTGATGATAAGGTAACTCTTGAAGGTGGAGATTCTAACTGGACTTCTCAAGGTAAAGAGGAAATAAATGGTGAAGTATTTAATGTTTACCAAGGGACAGATGGAGCTTCTAATATTAAAATCTTAATAGATGAAGATGTATCAATTGACCCAGACCTTTAATATTTAAGAAGAAAAAGGAATTTCCTTTTTCTTCTTAATCTTTTGTAAAAATTTGCTTCAAAAACTATTTAACTATTTTTAGCTATAATCCACAAAATTTACAAGAACAAAACTTCGATAATTAGGAACATTATGTCAAAACAATTACTTCAAAAGCAAGCTGATACAATTAGATTTTTAGCAGCTGATATGGTTCAACAAGCAAATTCAGGACACCCAGGTGCACCAATGGGTATGGCTGATATTGCTACAGTTTTAAGTTCACACTTGAACTTAAACCCAACAAATGAAAAATGGTTAAACAGAGATAGATTAGTTTTCTCTGGAGGCCACGCTACAGGTTTAGTATATTCACTTTTACACCTTTGGGGATTTAATGTTAGTATCCCAGATATGAGAGAGTTTAGACAATATAACTCTAAAACTCCAGGTCACCCAGAATATAGTCATACACATGGTGTAGAGATTACAACTGGTCCTTTAGGTCAGGGTATTGCAAATGCAGTTGGTTTTGCAATGGCTGCAAAATATGCACAAAATACTTTAGGAAAAGATGTTATCAATCATAAAGTTTATTGCCTTTGTGGTGATGGAGATTTACAAGAGGGTATCTCTTACGAAGCTTGTGCAACTGCAGGACACTTAGAATTAGATAATTTAATTGTGATTTATGATTCAAATGATATTACAATTGAAGGTGATACTTCAATTGCTTGGTCTGAAAATGTTAAGAAAAGATTCCAAGCAATTAATTTTGAAGTATTAGAGATTGATGGGCATAATTTTGATCAAATAGACAAAGCTATTGTTACTGCTAAATCTTGTGATAAACCTGTTTTAATTATTGCTAAAACAGCAATTGGAAAAGGTGCAGCAACGTTAGAAGGAAGTCATCATACTCATGGTGCTCCATTAGGTGAAGATGAAATTAAAGCTTCTAAGAAAAAAGCTGGTTTTAATCCAGAAGAGAAATTTGTAGTACCTTATGATATTAAAGGTTCTTTTGATAAATTAATCGTTGGACTTGAAGCTGAAAATGCATGGAATGCATCTTTATCTGTTGAAGCAAAAGAAAAAATTGAAGCTCTTCAAAATCCAAATTTTGATGCTATTAAATTCCCAACATTTGAACCAGGTTCATCTGTAGCAACAAGATCATCTAATCATAAAATCTTAAATGCAATTGCTAAAGCAGTTCCAGGATTTATTGGTGGTTCTGCTGACCTTGCTCCTTCAAATAAAACTGAATTAGAAAATATGGGTGATTTCCCAAATGGAAGAAATATCCACTTTGGTATTAAAGAACATGCAATGGCAGCTATGACAAATGCAATGAATTTATATGGTTTATTTAGAGTATTCTCAGCTACATTCTTTGTATTCTCAGATTACTTAAAACCAAGTGCTAGAATTGCAGCATTAGCTGGTATCCCACAACACTTCGTATGGACACACGATTCTATTGGTGTTGGAGAAGATGGACCAACTCACCAACCAATTGAGCATTTATCTCAATTTAGAGCTTTACCAAATTTCTATACATTTAGACCTGCTGATGCAAGTGAAAATGTTGATTCTTGGAAAGTTGCTTTAAAAATGAATGCACCAACTGCATTTGTATGTTCAAGACAAAATCTTGAAGTATTAAAACCAGAAAAAGCATTTGGTAATGTTTCAAATGGTGGATATTTATTAAAAGAAAGAGAAGATGCGACAGTTACTATTATGGCATCTGGGTCTGAGGTTATGTTAGCACTTCAAACAGCTTGTAATCTTGAAAAAGCAGGTATTAAAGCAAACGTTGTTTCTGTTCCTTGTTTTGACCTTTTAATTGAGCAAGATAAAGAGTATATTGATACAATTATTAAACCAAATACAAAAGTATTTGCAGTTGAAGCAGCAAGAGGATTAGAATATTATAAGTTTGCTGATGTAGTTTATGGTATGGATACATTTGGAGCAAGTGCACCAGCTGAAAAATTATTTGAACACTTTGGTTTCACAACAGAAGCTTTAGAAGCAAAAATCAAAAACGATTTATAATATTTAATAAATAGATGGGAAAACTCCCCATCTATTTCTTCTAATTTGATATTGGAAGAGTTATTTTAAAGATGGCACCTTTTTCTATTTGTTTGTTATACTCATACTGGATATTATCCACTTCAATTGTACCATTCATGTGTTTTGTAATTATCTCTTGAGACATATATAAACCTATCCCTGTTCCTTGTGCTTTATTTTTTGTAGTAAAGTATGGCTCAAAAATACGCTCTTTTATATTCTCATTTATACCTTTTGCATTGTCTTTTATCTCAATTATTACATTGTTTTCATTCTTATATATTTCAATAAAAATCAAACCATTTTCTATACTATTTTCTAGTATGGCATCTTTTGAATTACTTATAATATTTAATAAAACTTGTAATAATTCCCTTTCATAGCTTATAATAGAGATATCTTGTATTTGTTGTATTATTTCTATTTTTTTAGCTTGAAATTGTGATGATAAAAGTTTAAGTGTTTTAGCGATAACATCTTTCATGAAAAATTTATTTTTATTCTTATCTGGTCTAAAAAAGTCCATAAAATCATTTATAGTTTCAGCTAAGTGATTAGCATTAATTTGAATATTATCAATTGATTTATATAAAAATTCATCATCTTTAATTCCTAACTCTTTGTTTAATTTTATACTACTTGTAGAAGTTGTAATAAGAGACAAAGGTTGTTTCCATTGATGGGCTATATTTGCTAACATTTCTCCCATTGCAGTTAATTTACTTTTTTGTGCCAATAGTTTATATTGTTTTTGATTTTCATCAATATGTTCTTGAATACTATCTTTATATTTTTTAAATTTCTTTTCAATTATAAATGAAATATAGAAGAATAGAGGAACTAAGATAATAATTGAAATCAAAAAGATAAAAAGTAGATTTTTTAAATTCTCTTGATACTCTTTTTCAATTCTTTTCTTCTCATCCTCAATAGCTTTTGAAGCATCATCTACATAAAAACCTGTACTAATAGTCCATCCCCAATTAGGAATATTTTTTAAGTAGATTATTTTTGAAGATACAACATTAGAGTTTGGTTTAAAAAAGTCTAAAGTGACAAATCCCTCTTTTGTTTTTAATATTTTTTTTATTGTATCTATTGATTCAGTGGTATTTGTTTCTTCAAGAATTTTGAAAACATCTTTATTAATCAAATTTTTATTTACATGACTTATATATTTTTCATCTTTGTTAGTTACAATGAAATAACTGTTTTTTCCGTATCTTAATTTTTCAATTTGTTTTAAAATCTTTTCTTGAGTATCTTTAGAAAACTCTTCTAGGTATTCGCCCGTTCCAATAACCCAATTTAATTCATGAAAGTTTTTAATAAATCCTATTTTTTTATACTCTTTCTTATCTTCTTGCGATTTTACCCAGTACCAGTTATAGAATATTTCATCCTTTTTTTTCAATAGTTCAAGGGGTTCTTTTACAATATAAGAACCTTTTGAATCTCTTGTATTATAAACATCTTTTCCCTCCAATTCTGGCATTATTGGATGTAATTGATTTTTCCCCTCTTTATCAATAATAAAAAAGTAAGCTCTATCATTGTTAAATCTAATCTCTCTTATAGCAGCTTTTATCATCTCTTTTATTTCATCTTTTGAGTGATTGTGTTTATATCTATAATAAATATTTTTTGCAATTTTGTGAGTTTGTTTAACCTCATAAGAAAGAGATTTTTCAAGATTTTCTTGTAAGTCTTTTTGTTCAGACACAATATAATAATAAAGATTGTCAATTTGTTCTTTAATTGTTTGTTTTTTATTTTTTATAAAAGTGGATTGAATCTCTTCTGTTAATTTATTAAATTTTGTTTTTTTCTCAATATATAAAAAAGTTGTGATAGCAATAGTAAATAATAGAGCTAATATCGGTAAGGCAAACCGAATAAAAATTAATAATTGTTTTTCATTTTTGTAATTCATTATATATTATACTAAATTTTTCAATGAAATCATATATCATAGTTTATTCTAATATATCAAGATATGTTGATATGTTAAAAATTTTATGATATACTTCCAAATATATTAAATAAGGAGTTTACATGGATATATTCTTAAAGTCTGTTTCAGCGTTAAATGATGAAACTAGAATAATGATAATCAAGTTTTTAAATATCCATGGTAAATGTTGTGTATGTGATTTAGAGAACTCTTTTGATATGATTCAATCTAGACTTTCAAGACATTTAAAAATCTTAAAAGAAGCAGGTTTTTTAAGGGTTGACAGAGTTGGTCGATGGGCATATTACTCTATTCGAACACCTTTAGATGAGTTTCGTCAAGGTGCTATAAAAGAGATTATGACTTTAGATATTGAATTACCAAATTTAGTAAAGGTTTGTCAGTAATTACGCCAGTAGTAAATATGCTATTAATAGTAACTTTATTTTAAGCAATATCAAGAAGAAGTTTTTTGAAATTACCTATTGGTAATGAAAAAAAATACTTGAAGATAGTGTTTAAAAGAGAGTTATAATTTTGCAATAGTTTTGAGAGATTAAAGTTTAACTTTTCATCTCTCAAACTAATATATAAAAAAATTTCGAAGTACAATGTACGTCTAAAATTTTTTTAAACATCATTTTGAGGATTAAAACTTCTATTAATAATATATTTACTATTGGAGTAATTACACTTGACTGAAACACTTTTTGTATATGGAACATTGATGCCAAACTGTCCAAATGGACATGTTTTGGAAAATATTGTTGGTAAGTTTGTGCCAGCAACTGTAAGAGGGAAATTAATAGACGCTGGTTGGTCTGCAGGGATGGGATACCCTGGAATTAGACTTGATATTGATAGAGATACTATACATGGGTATCTTTTTTATTCATCAAACTTGATTAATCATTGGGATTTTTTAGATGAGTTTGAAGGGGAAGAGTTTGTCCGGACTCCAGTTACAGTTGAAAGATATGATGAGATAGAAGTTGATACTTTTATTTATACATTAAAACCGGAAATTTATGAATTAGCAGAAGAGTAACTGTTTAGTTACTCTTTCTTTGATAATATATCAACATATCTTGATATATTAGAAACATAGGAGAATAAAAAATGATTTTGGCAAGTGCTATATTTTTGATAACACTTATTTTTGTAATTTGGCAACCAAAGGGTTTACAAATAGGAACAACTGCAGTAATTGGAGCTATCATTGCTTTAATTGTGGGTGTTGTAAGTTTAGATGATGTTTTAATCGTTACAGATATTGTATGGGATGCAACTTTAGCATTTATTGGAATTATAATTTTATCAATGGTTTTAGATGAGATTGGTTTCTTTGAGTGGTGTGCAATAAAAATGGCAAAGTTATCAAGGGGAAATGGGCATTTGATGTTTGTTTATGCTTTATTACTTGGAAGTTTTGTATCAGCACTTTTCGCAAATGATGGAGCTGCACTAATTTTAACTCCAATTTTACTTGCTAAAATGAGAATCTTACAATTAAATGCAAAAACAATTTTAGCCTTTTTACTTGCAGGGGGATTTATTAGTGATTCTGCCTCTCTTCCTTTTGTATTTTCAAATCTTACAAATATTGTAACGGCAAACTATTTTGATATAGGATTTATGCAGTATTTATCAAATATGATTATTCCATATATTGTTAGTACTATTGTTTCTATAATTGTTTTATGGGTGATTCTTAGACATGATATCCCTAAAACTGTTGATGTTAATTTACTTAAAAATCCTGATGATGTACTAAAAAGTAAAACACTATTTAAATTTTCATGGATATTTTTAGCACTTTTATTAGCTGGATATTTTATTGGTGATGGATTTGATTTACCTGTTTCTGTTTTTGCTTTAGGGGGAGGATTACTTTTCTTAATTATTGCAAGTGTTTCAAAACATGCCAATGCAAAAGAGATAATTAAAACAGCTCCTTGGCAGGTTGTTTGGTTCTCTATTGGATTATATATAGTTGTATATGGATTAAAAAATGAAGGTTTAACAGATTATTTAACATTAATTTTAAATGATTTAGTTCAAAGAGGTGATGCAATTGCCATTATAGGAACTGGTTTCTTAAGTGCTGTATTAAGTGCAATTATGAACAATATGCCAACGATTATGGTTATGGATATTGCAATGAAAGATATACCAAATGAAGCTTTAGCCTATGCAAATATAATTGGATGTAACTTAGGTCCTAAAATGACACCATTTGGTTCTTTAGCGACTCTACTTTGGCTTCATGTTCTAAGTCAAAAGGGTGTAAAAATTGGTTTCTGGCAATATAGTAAATTTGGTCTTATAGTAACGCCACCAGTATTATTTATTGTGTTATTAACATTAATTTAAAAAGGAATATTATGAAAAAAGTATTGATTTTATGTACAGGAAATTCTTGTAGAAGTATTATTGCAGAAGCACAAATAAATGCTTTTGTTGAGGGTGCAGTAAGTGATAGTAGTGGTGTAAAAGCAAGTGGAAGAGTTAATCCAAATGCTCAAAAATTATTGGAGCAAAAGGGAATTTGGAAGGATGAATATCATTCAAAAACTATTGATAAAGTAATAGATAATCAATACGATTTGGTCGTAACTGTTTGTGACCATGCAAATGAAACTTGTCCAATGTTCCCAAAAGCAGTAAAAGTTATTCATGTTGGATTTGAAGATCCAGATGGAAAAGGTTTTGATGCCTTTGAAACAACATATAATGAAATATATGAAACTTTACTTCCAAAGGTAAAAGAAGAACTTGGTCTATAAGACGAAAAGAGCAAATTATGAAAAAAACAATTGTACTGATGCTAACATTAACATCTTTAGTATCATCATTAATAGCTAGTGAATTAAAACCATTAAACTTAGAAGAGTATGTTAAATCTTTTGATTTAAAGGAGCGAACAAAAATGAAGGTAAAAACAGCAGAGATGCTGGTTTTACTTGAAGAAAAAGAGGCCGTCCTTATTGATATTAGATTTAAAGAGGAGTATGAAGTATGGAATATGCCATTTTCAAAAAATATTCCATTAAATGAATTACCAAATAGACTTGATGAATTACCAAAAGATAAATTAATTATAACTGCTTGTCCACATAATGATAGAGCAAATATTGCAAGAATTTATCTTAAAACAAAAGGTTATAATGTTAGATATTTAAGTGATGGCTTATTAAAAGTTGCAGATTTTCTAAGGGGTGATAACGCTGTAGAATTTCTACAAGAACTAAAAAAGGATAACTGATGTTTTCATGGTGGGAAAAAATTGTTGATTATTTAGTTTATGGTGTATTTGCATTAGATGCAAATACTACTATGGGTAGTGCAATACATTTTTTTATTTATGATACAGTTAAGATTTTTATACTTCTAATTACTATTATTTTTGCAGTTTCATACTTAAGAACTTGGTTTAATGTTGAAAAAGTAAGAGCTTATTTGCAAGGAAAATCGCAGTTTACAGGTAATATCCTAGCCTCACTTTTTGGAATAATTACCCCTTTTTGTACATGTTCTGCAATTCCTTTATTTTTAGGGTTTTTACAAGCTAGAATCCCTATTGGGGTAACTTTTTCTTTCTTAATCTCTGCACCATTAAACAATGAAATAGCAATAGCAATGTTATTTGGTCTTTTTGGTTGGAAAATAACAGCTCTTTATATAGGATTTGGACTTTTAATTGCGATTATTGGTGGATATTTAATTGGTAAAACAAATGCAGAAAAATATGTACTAATTGATGTAAAACCTATGGAAGGGTGTTGTGAAAATCCTGAGATTAGTTTTGATTCAAAATCAAGGATAAAAGAAGCTTGGGATTACACAATGGATATTTTTAAAAAGATTTATATTTATGTGATTTTAGGGGTAGGAGTAGGTGCTTTTATTCATGGATACGTTCCTACAGATTTCATAGTAAAATATACAGGTGGGGATGCTTGGTATACTGTTCCTTTAGCAGTTGTTTTAGGAATTCCTATGTATTCAAGTGCCGCAGGTGTTATGCCTCTTGTTGAAGTTTTAACTTCAAAGGGGATGTTACTTGGAAGTGCTTTATCTTTTATGATGGCAGTTACAGCTTTATCTCTTCCTGAAGCTATGATTTTAAAAAGAGTTTTACATATAAAATTAATTGCAATATTTTTTGCAATAATAGGTAGTGGTATAATATTAATTGGTTATATCTTTAATGCAATATTGTAAAGAATAAATTGCTTTAGGTAGTTTAAGAAATATTAATAATTTAGCCCTTTGTAATCTGAGGCAGTTTATAGGAGAAAAAATGAAAATAGAGATTTTAGGAACAGGTTGTTCAAAGTGTCAGGCATTGACTGAGAATGCAAAAAAGGCAGTTGCCCAAGCTGGAGTTTTTGCACAAGTTGAAAAAGTAGAAGATATGGTAAAAATCATGGAATATGGTGTTATGAGTACACCAGGTCTTGTTATCAATGGTGAAGTAAAAAGTACGGGAAAATTACTAAATCCAGAAGAGATTAAGAAGTTTTTTTAAAAGAGCAATTTTTTACTATATTAATAATTGAAGTTTGGATAAAATAATTCCTTTTTTAAGGAGTTATTTTGAGTAAAGAAGCTCAAGGTTATTTTTATGCAACTTTTGCTTTTCTTTTTTGGGGTGGATTATCACCAATTTATTTTAAAGAAGTCGCAACAATAGACTCTACAGAAGTTTTATTATATAGAATTGTTTTTTCTGTTTTTATCCTTTTGCCATTGATTTTTTATAAAAAAGAGATAGGTTTGTTTTTTACTACCATAAAGGATATGAGAAAAATAAAATATCTTTTAGCCTCAACTTTTTTTGTATCAATTAATTGGCTTATTTTTATTTGGGCAGTGTCAAATGGTAAAATCTTAGAAACATCTTTGGGATATTATATTAATCCTTTAGTAAATGTTGTATTTGGTTATTTCTTTTTTAGTGAGAGAGTAAGTATAAGTCAATATTTTGCTATTTTTATTGCTTTATTAGCTGTAATTTATCAACTTTTAACCTTAGGACATATTCCATATATTGCCTTTTCTCTTGCTTTTAGTTTTGCATTTTATGGACTTCTTAGAAAGAAAATAAATGTTTCTTCTCAAGTTGGATTGTTTGTTGAGGTTTTACTTTTATTCCCTTTTGCTATTGGATATTTAATATATTTATATCTATATGGAAATTTATCATTTATTCAAAATAGTTCTTCATATATATCTTTTATGTTATTTTTAGCCGGATTTGTAACTGTAATACCTCTTTTGCTTTTTAATAGTGCTGCAATTAGAATAAGACTTACAACCTTAGGTTTTTTTCAATATATTGGTCCAACAGCTTCTTTTTTATTGGCAATTTTTATTTACAATGAAGATTTTAATAATGATAAGTTAATCACTTTTATTTTAATTTGGTTTGCTTTAGTTATCTTCTCTTTTGATTCTATAAAGAAAGTTTTAATTAATAGATAATTAACACTTTTTTTATAAACTCTCCAGTTATTTTCTTAATTGGATGTGCAGATGAAATTAAATCAAAAAAAAGATATAGAAAACAAAGATAGTGTTTTTTATAAAGCGGTATGGAGATGGCATTTTTATGCTGGTGTTTTTGTAGTCCCTTTTATGCTTATTTTGGCTATAACTGGTATTATGATGATGTATATAGGTTTCTTTGATGGACGAGATGGTGAAAGAGTAATTGTTCCTGTCCCTCAAGATGCTGTTATGATTAGTTTAGAAAAACAGTCAAAACTTGCTCAAAGTACAATTTCTAATTCTACTTTAGTAGAACTAATTATGGCTCCTAAAAAAGATAGAGTAAATGTTTTTAGATTGAAGTTAAAAGATGGTTCTCAAACAATGGTTGCAGTAAATCCTTATACAGGAGAGATTGTAAAAGACTGGAAAAGAAGGCAAGGTTGGTATGACTTAGCAGACAATATCCATAGTGATTTACTTATAGGCAAAACTGGAGATAGGATATTAGAAATTGCTGCTGGTTTTGCTATTATTTTAATTATTACTGGTTTATATCTTTGGTGGCCTCGAGGTAAAAAAATAAATAAAGTATTAGCTTTTGATTTTTCTTTAAAAGGTAGGGAGTTTTTTAAGAACTTTCACTCAGTTTTAGGAGCTTATGTTACTATTTTTCTCTTTTTATTTTTACTTTCTGGAATGTCTTGGACTGGAGTTTGGGGTGCAAAGTTAGTTCAAGCTTGGAGTACTTTCCCTGCTCAAAAATGGGATAAAATCCCTTTATCAGATAAAACTCATGCTTCTTTAAATCATGGTCCTAGTGAAGGAATGCCATGGGCTATTGAACATACCCCATTACCAGCTTCAGGTTCAAAAGAAGGGGTAAAAGGAACATTAAAAGGTGAAAAAGTAAATATAGATAGTATTGAAAGATTAGCAACAAGGTTAGGTTTTGAAGGAAGATATAGAGTCTCTTTTCCTAAAGGTGAAACAGGAGTATGGACTTTAAATCAAGATACCATGAATAGTGATGCAAAAAATCCATTTGATGATAAAACAGTTCATATTGATAGGTATACGGGAAAAGTTCTTGCAAAAGTTACCTTTGATGATTATTCTTTTGCTGGAAAGACAATGGCTGTATCTATTCCTTTACATATGGGCTTAGTGACTATTTGGAATCTACTTATAAATACTATAATATGTTTATCTGTAATTGATTTAAGTATCACAGGACTTATAATGTGGTGGAAAAGAAGACCAACGGGTTCAGGATTTAAACTAGTTGCTCCACCAATGCCAAAAAATTTACCCCATTGGAAAAATGCAATGTTTCTAATGCTAGCTGTATCTTTATTTTTCCCATTAGTAGGGCTTACTTTAATAGCTGTTTTAGTCTTTGACTTTTTAATTTTGTCTAGGGTTTCAGTACTTAGAAAAGTATTTGTTTAACTTGAAGATGATTAATAGATAAATATAGCAATATAATGGGTAAACTTTTACCCATTATTAGTTTTGATTAAGTTGTTCTCTTAATCTCAACTCTTCATGACTAGAAAGAGGATTGGTTTTATTTGCAGCCTTTTCTTTCGTTTCTTCAAGGGCAATTTTCAGACTTTGTAGAATTGATTTGAACTCTTGCATATTTACTGATAACTCATCATCCTTTATATTTTTTGAGTCCTTTTCAATTTCAATCTTATCATTACCTATCACTCTTTTTTGTATCTGTTTTATTTTGTCTTCAAGCTCTTTAATAAGTTCTTTTATTTTATCCTCTGATACTTTTTTTTCTTTTGAATCTTCTATTTTTTCTTTTATTTGATTCATTAGTTTTTCTATGGATTCAAGTTCAGTTTTAGTTAATCCTGTTTCCATTAAAGAGATTAAATCATCTATAAGTTTTTGGGTAATATCTACTTCATAAGAACTCTTTGTAGTTGGTTCATCTTTATTTTTTGAGATACTATTAAAAAGACTTAATAAGTCATCAAATTGATTGATAACACCTTTAAGTACTTTACTTAGCTCATTATTTGCAGAAACTTCAAGCATACCCTCAAAAGTAGAAATTTTATCCTCTAAAAACTCTTTAATATCCTTACCTTTGTAGTCTATTTCTTGTAATTGGGGAAATGCAATAAGCTTATTACTGTGGAATGTTCCAGTAATTAAGTACATGAAGCTTGTAATATCTTCATCTTTTTCAAGGTTTTCAACCATTTTAAATACAGATTCATTAAACTCATCATTGTCACTAATAACGGCAGTACTTAAAAGAGTTCCAGCTTTTATATCACTATTTAAAAGGGTTTCATCTATATATTCACCTGATTCATCCTTTTTGAAAACAAATTTACCTAAGGTTTTCATCTCTTCATAGGATAAACCTTTTATCTCTTCATTGCTAATGTATCCATTATCAATGATTGATTTATAAAGCTCTTTTTCATCTTGGGTTAAATAATTTAAATCAAGTTTATCTATTAACTTATCAAATTGCTCTTGAGTTAGTTTTGAATCATCATATTTTTCTAGATGAACAGGAACTTCTTTATGAATATTATTTTGTGAATTTTCTTTAATTAGAAGTTTATGAAAAGAGGAGTTTTCTAATCTTTCATTATTATTTTGTGCCTTAAAGGAGTTTTTATTCAAGCTATCTAGTGATGATTTAATTTGCATTTAAAAAGCCTTTTAACATTTTAATATTGTAAACAAGAAAAGTATACCTAAAGAGTGTCACAACTACAGTCACAGTTTTAACTTTTTTTAATTTTAAGACTCTATTCTTTAGTGTCTAGATTATGATTTTTAGAATTTTAAAAATCTAAAGTATAAAGAATAAGATTATTTTACTATAATTTTATTATATTTTTTTAGGTCTAATATGAATAAAGCAAAGATTTTAATTGTAGAAAAAGAAAATGCAGAAGCTATTAATATAAAAAATACTATTCTTGGGTTTGGTTATGAAGTTATTAACATCGTTTCAAACTACACAGATACTCTTAAAGTAATAGATATGAAATTCCCCGATATTATTACTATGGGCATAAATTTAGAAAATGGAGAAGATGGAATTGAGCTTGCAAAAGAGATACAGAAATTAAAAAATATACCTATTATTTATCTTACTACTTGTGATGATGATGAAACCATGACAAGGGCAATTGAAACAAACCCAATAAGTTATCTTTTAAAACCAATTAATAAAAATGAACTAAAATCAGCTTTATTATTGGCAATGTTTAAAATAAATAGATTAAATCAATTAATTATAGATAAAAGATGTACCCCTTTAGGATTTGATTACTATTTTGATATGGAAACTCAATCACTTTTTTTTAAAACAACTCCAATAAAACTTAGTGTAAAAGAGAGAAAACTATTAAGTATACTTGTTGAAGCAAAGGGAAGTCCTGTTTCTTTTTATGAGATTGAATATATTATCTGGCCTCAATCACAAGTAACAAATGGTGCAATTAGAACTTTAGTTTACAGGTTAAGGGCAAAATTGGAGCATAAATTAATAGAAGCTGTTCCTCCTCAAGGATTTAAATTAACACCTGTTTTTTAAAGTAATCAGTTTAATAGAATTTTTATCTGTCACACCCTCTGTCACAAATTCTACTCTTTTTTAAAAGTATAAAATTTTATTATATTCTTTTATCTACGTATTTTTAGTGTTTCTTTTAAAATTTAAAAAAAATATAATTTTTTGTGGTAGAAAAAAATGTGATTAAGAGTTTTTCTAGTGTTATAATTTCATATGAATAAATAAGGAGTTTGGATATGAATGTTGGGACTAGCTATATAAATATGATATCTGAAGTAACAAAGACTAACAAAACTTCTAATTATAATCAAAAAGAAATTGTTTCAAAAACTTATTATTCTTTAGAAAATATTAATAAGAGAATTGAAACTATATATGAACAAAGAACAGATTTTTCAGGTAGTACAAGTACTATAGATCCTCATGATGTGCAAAATATTTTAAATAGTTTATCAACCAATTATAATGATATTGAAAACTTGCAACCAGCAGATATTGCTTATGAAGATTATAAAAAGATGACTTACAGCTCTTTAGAAGTGATATTTAATGCAGATTCAGAAAAAATTGGCAAAGCATCAGGTTTAATGGCTTTATCTCAATTAACAAATGATGATATATTAAATAAAATCTATTTTGATAATGAATTAGACGCTAAAAAAGATACTAAAAAAGATGATTATTTTTTTACTCTGGCAATGGTTTCTCTTATGGAGATGTCTGAACATATTCATAATAATGGTGATAAAATCATATTAGATTTAGAAAATAATACCTTAATAGATAATTCAAATCATTCCACTGATACATTTACTACAAAAGATAAATTATTTTCAGATTTTGATAGATTTAGAGAATATTATGAAGAAACAAAAAAGTCATGGACTGGTGCAATTAATATGAATAAAGTATTTGAAAATATGGATGAGATAAAAGAATTGTATGCAAAAAGAATTGAAGAAAATAATGCAATATTAAATAGTTATACTAGAACTACAAAACAACTTACAATATAAATATAGGAGATATTATGACAGTTTCATCAACACACGTATCATATAGTAGCTATGAAAGTATAAGTTATAGAAAAGTTGCTAAGTCTCAAAATGAAACAAATAGTTTTCAACAAACACTAGCTGAAACATCTAATAAAAAAGATGAGCCTTCAACGTCTGAAAAAGTTGATTTATTTGATTTTGAGTATTTCAATAGTTTAAGTGATGATGAAAAAAGTGCTCATTTAAAGCTTATTGGTGAAGAGTCTGGATTTGAAAAATCTATAGCTTTTGGGATGGCTGCTTCATTTGGAGATATAGATATGCAAAAAGCGGTATTTGAAACAACTTCAACTATGTCAAAAAGTGAAATTTTAACTTTCTCTTTTGATATGAGTATGGGGGCTAGTAGATATCTTTCAGGGATGGAATTAAAAGCAAGTTATAGCGTAGATGTAGAAAACGGTTATATTAATTATGGATTAGATGATGTTAATACAAGTGAATATTTTAAAAATATGACTGCTACTGAATTTGATTTTTTCTTTTCAACAATGTCAAACTCCCATATAGCACTTTCAGGTGTGGTGGGTAAAGAGCAAGCAATGCCTTATGCAAATGCCTATAAAAATATTTTAACTTCATATAAAAATTCTTTAGAGGATAGTTCTATAATAGATGAAAAATACAGTATGGGTTTACAAAGATATAATAGTTTTAAAGCAGGTGATGATTTCTGGTTTGAAAATTCTGTTTTTTCAAAAGATGCAGATTTAAAACATGAATTTGTTAAATTTCTATCAAATTTAGATGTAAGTGAATATATGAAATTAAGTGCCAATTTATGGTCTTCTTTTGGAAGTGGACTTATGGAAGATGAAAATGGAAATATAGTTCCAGGAAATCATGAAAAGAATCCAAAAAAAGAGTTTTCAACTTTGGCAAATATAAAAAACTATTTTAAAGGCGAAATCGATGACCTTGAAGAGGGGGCAAGAAAATTTGGTGGAGATGCATCAGAAATGATAAGTTTTTTAAATAGGGTTTTAAATTTTTTTAATAATTATCAGGAAAATGAAAATAAAGATGATGAAAAAAACAATAATATAAACTCTAAAAAAAATGAAAAAGAAGATATAGAAAAGCTAAGGGCTATGGTTGAAGATATATTCTCTTTAATTAAAACAGGTTTTACCGTTTCTGAACTTGAATCTTTACAAGAGCTTCTTAGAAAGTTAAAAGAAGAAATAAAAGATGGAAACTACAATGAAGATGAGATTGAAAAGTTATTAAGTAAAATTGAAAAAGAAGTAGCTGCTATGGAAAAAAGAGTTAACGGGCAAGCTATCGTAAAATCAGAAGAAGGTAATTTAAAACAAAACGATACAAAAACTGAAGAAAACCCTACACAAGAATTCTTAGAAAGAATAGATACAGCATTAACAAAACTAAAAACTCTAGAAAAAGGACTTATTGCTAGAGAAGATGCTGCAACTAAATCAGAAGTTTTAGCAATGATAAAAGAGTTTAGTAACGCTTAGGCTAAAACTATAAATTACTAAACAGTTACATAAGCAAAAACTAAAGAGTAATACTCTTGTTTTTCATTTTAAATTTCTCTATAATTTCAAAAGTAAGGAGTATAACTCTTCACTTTTAGGGATTAAAGATGAAAATTATTGATGAAAAACCATATTATAAGATGAGTGAGTTGGTAGAAGAAACTAATCTTTCTAACCATACTATATCATTTTATAGTAAAAAAGGCTTACTTCCAAATACTGTAAATACTTCAAGAAATATGAAATATTATCCTGAGATTACTGTATCTGTTTTGAATATGATTAAATATTTTAAAGATAATCTTAGTTTCTCTATTGACTATATAAAAGAGCTTTTTGATTACTATAATATAAATTTTGATGAAAGGTCTGAACTTATATTACAATCGATTGAGATGTTATCAAGTGAGATTAAAAATCCAATTTCAAAAAAAGATTTAGATGAAGAGATTATAAAAGAAGCGATTGATTTAGATTTAGTTGATAATAAAGATATATATTTCAAAACAGAAGTTGAAGTTTTAAAAGTATATGAAGAGTTAAGAGGTTATGAAATTGCTAATGAACTTATAAATGAATATGTAAAAACAAGTAAAAAATTAGCTTTACTTGAAAGGCAACTTAGTACAAAGGTTTTAGAAAAAACTGGCTTTTTACCAGAGGTTTTAGTTTTAAATATATTAAACTCTTTTAAGCCTTATATTTTTAACAGACATACAATTATTGAGTTTAAAAAGAGTTAATTATGAGTAGGTTATCAAGTAATTTATTAATTATAAAATTAGCGTTTTTATTTGTTGTTTTTTGTAATGTAATTGTGGATGTTGCACATAAAGTTTTTTTACAAAATATTGCTTTTAAAATATTTGATGGAAGTGAGCAAGTTGTTTGGATATCTGTTATAAATGCAATGATAATTATCCCTTTTATACTTCTTTTTACAATAAGTGGATATTTATCAGATAAATATAATAAAAAAAATATATTAATCTATGGAGCAATCTCATCTTTTTCTTTATCAGTCTTAATGGTATTTTCATATTTAAGTGGAAACTTCTATTTGGCTATGTTAAATCTTGTATTATTAGCAGTTCAAAGCGCAATTTATTCCCCTGCTAAATTTGGTATTATTATAGATATTTGGGGAAAGAAAAACTTAGCAAAAGGAAATGCTAGTTTACAAGCAGTATCAATAATAGCAATTTTATTTTCAATAGCAAGTGGGTCTTTTGTATTTGAATCTTTTTATAATACAAATAATTTACAAGTTTTAGAAACAAAAGAGCAACTCTTAGATGCAATTTTACCACTAACTTATTATATTGTTCCAGTTGCTTTTTTAGAGATGTTAGTATCTTTAGTTGTTTTAAGAAGATTAAAAACATTATATGTAAAAAATGAAAGTTTAGAGCTTGAAAGAAAGGCGTTTCTTCAAGGGAAGATTTTAAAGAAAAATATTCAAATAATCTATTCAAATAATGTAATATTTTTATCAGTTATTGGTTTATCGGTTTTTTGGGGAGTGTCCCAAGGTCTTATGGCTGTTTTTCCATCCTTTGCAAAACAATATTTAAATATAACAGATGTATTTGTTATAAATGGTGTAATAGCAGCATCAGGAATTGGTATTGCAATTGGTTCAATTATATATTCTAAACTATCAAGGCATTATATTGAAGTAGGAACAATTCCCCTTGCAGCTATTGGTATGGCTGTTATGATGTATCTTTCTACATTGGTTGATAGTGGTACTTTATTAGCTCTTTGCTTTTTAACTTTTGGTATTTTTGGTGGACTTTTTGTAGTCCCTTTAAACTCTTTAATTCAATTTAATGCAAAAAAGAAAAATTTAGGGACAATCTTAGCTGGGAACAATTGGTTTCATTCATTAGCAATGTTTTTGATGCTTAGTATCACAACATTTGTGTCTTTAAACAATCTTGATCCTTTAAATACAATATATTTAATACTATTTATAACAATAGTAGGAATGGCATATACCATTTATATGTTGCCACAATCTTTGGTTTTATTATTTATGAAGTTTATTGTTGGATTAAAATACAATTTAGAGGTTCAAGGGCTTAAGCATATCCCCTCTTCAGGTGGAGTTTTACTTTTAGGAAATCATGTATCATGGATAGATTGGGCAGTGATTTTAATGAGTAGCCCAAGACAGATAAAATTTGTAATGCATAAACCAATCTATGAAAAATGGTATTTAAATTGGCTTTTAAAACTTTTTAAAGCAATTCCTATATCTAATGATGCAAGTAAACAGACCATTAAAAAAGTAGCAAAAGAGCTTGATAAAGGAAGTGTAGTTGTACTTTTTCCAGAGGGTGGAATTACTAGAAATGGACATTTAGGCGAGTTTAAAAGAGGTTTTGAATTAATTTTGAAACAAACAAAAACTGATGTACCTGTAATAGCCTTTTATATTAGAGGACTATGGGAGTCTATGTTTAGTAGAGCAAACAAAAAATATAAAAAAAGTAAAAGAATTAATTGTGTTACAGTATCTTTTTCAAGGGCAATGAAGAAAGATAAAGCAAATGTAGTTACGGTTAAAAAAGCTGTTAAAACTTTATCTGCAGTTTCATGGAAAGAACACACTAAAACTCTTGATACTATTCCTGAAATGATATTTGATAGATTAAAACAGATTAAAGGGGACCTGATTTTTGCAGATTCAACTGGAGTTGAATTAACAGCATATAAATTTTTAACAGCTTCAATTCTTTTTAAAAATATTATGAAAAGAAAAGTAAAAGGACAAAATATTGGACTTCTACTCCCTGCAAGTGCCGGTGGAGCTTTTTTAAATACATCAGTTTTAATGTTAGGTAAAACGGCGATAAATTTAAATTTTACTGCATCAATACAAGCTTTAGTTGAAAGTGTTAAAAAAGCAGAAATTCAAACAATAATCACCTCTAAAAAGTTTATAGTTAAATTAAAAGAAAAAGGTGTTGATATTGATGAGGTATTGGATATATGTGAGATTTTATATGTTGAAGATATGAAAAGTCAAATTACAAAAGTTAAAGGTTTATTAACTCTTTTAAGTGTAATTATTTTACCTACTTTTTTACTAAAAGATTTGCATATAAAAAGAACTAAAAAAGATGACACAGCTTTAATAATGTTTTCTAGTGGAAGTGAAGGTATTCCTAAAGGGATTGAATTAAGCCACCAAAATGTTGTTGGAAATTGTCAACAAATTGCTGCAATTATAAATGTAAATGATGAAGATGTTTTTGTTGGTTCTTTACCATTTTTTCACGCTTTTGGAACAGTTGTAACCCTTTTCTTACCTCTTATTGAAGGGATTAGATGTGTATCCCATCCTGACCCAACTGATGGTTATGCAATTGGTAAGTTAGTAGAAAAATATAAAGGGACAATTATACTCGGAACTTCTACTTTTTTTAGGCTTTATACAAAAAATGCAAAACTTAAAAAAGAGATGTTTACTAGTCTTAGGCTTGTAGTTGCAGGAGCTGAAAAACTATCATCAAAGGTTAGGGAAGATTTTACAACAAAATTTGAAAAAGAGATTTTAGAGGGGTATGGGGTAACTGAAACTACACCTGTGGCTTCATGTAATCTTCCAGAAGTAAAAGCTCCTGATGGAACAGTTCAAATTGGACATAAAAATGGAACTGTAGGTATGCCAATCCCTGGAACAACATTTAAAATAGTAGACCCAGATACTTTTAAAGAGCTTGAAACAAATGAAGAGGGGATGATTTTAATTTCTGGTGTTCAGGTTATGAAAGGGTATTTAAAAGATAAGGAAAAAACAAAAGAGGTATTAAAAAAATTAGATGGTAAAACTTATTATATAACAGGTGATAAAGGCAGACTTGATGAGGATGGTTTTTTAACTATTGTTGATAGGTATTCAAGGTTTGCAAAACTTGGCGGAGAAATGGTTAGTCTTGGAGCAGTTGAAGAGAATATTAGAAGAGTTTTACCAAATGATGAGATTGATGTTGTTACAACCTCAATTAAAGATGAAAAAAAAGGTGAAAAAATTGTTGCTTTAATTTCAAACATAAATGAAGAAGAACTATTTAGTTTGAAAAAGAAGATAAAAGATGAATTTGATAATAATTTAATGATACCAAGTGTTTATAAAATTGTTAAAAATGTTCCAAAATTAGGAAGTGGAAAAACAGATTTTAAATTAGCTTCTAAAATGGCTTTAGAAAGTTAATAATCAATTTACTTTGGAGAAGAATTAAACTTTTCTTCTCCTTTATAAAACTATCTACTTTTTGGTACAACACTTAAAGAGTATTTCAATCTTTGTAATTTATTGCCATCAATCTCTTTTAACTGAGTAGAAGTAGGAATCACATATGATAATTTTCCATTTCTATTTTCTGTGGAAACAAGAGCTTCAATTTGTACATCCCTAATCATAAATTCATAATCACTATCATCATCTGATTCTAGATTATTTTGAAGTGCTTTTACTGAGCTAGCTATGAAATTATTGAAATCATTTTGGTATAAAGGCTTGATTCTTTTTAACTCTTCAAATTGTCTTAGTTGAATCTCTTGCTTTTCTAAAAGTTTTTGAAGATTTACTTTTTCCTTTTCTATATTTTTGACTTCCATTTTCAAGGTTTTATTTTCATCGCTTAATTTTGTAGCTTTTGTTTCCTGAATTTTGTAACTTTGTTTAAAACTTTGCAATTGCTTTTTATCAATTGTATTAAGTTTTCTTTCTATCTCCGTAATTTTCTCAAAATTTGGCATTTTATTTCCTTTTTGCAGATGCTTTTATACAAATATTAAAGTAGCTTGTCTCTTTATATTTATCCATAAATTTATTTTCCAACTTTGCTAAAGATATATTTTTAAGTTCAGAATCAGGAGAGAAACTAATTTCTAACTCAATATCTTTTATTAAAAGCTTATCCTTCTCAATTTTTTTGTTAATCTTATAGGCATCTAATAAAGAATCTGAAACTATTTCAAAGAAATCATTTGTTTTCATATTCTTGGATTATCTCAGGTATATTATTAGGTGCTGGTACTGGTACCATTGTTATAGATAATTTACTAAAAGCATTCAGATTTGATTCAAATCGCCTTTCATTTTTTATATCTTTTGTATTAACAAACAATTTTTTCTTTTTAGTATTTGTTGTTGAAGTTACTTCCTCTGCTACACTTAAATCCATTGAAACTTCTATTTTTGTTTCACTAAATTCATAAAAAGTTGGTTTCATACCTAAAGATAAAGCTGAAACTTTTACATATGAAATCTTATCTTTTACACCATTTTGAGTTATTTCTTGTTTCAAAATTGGGATTTCAATATCAGTTTTCGCTAATTCTTTTAATGTATTTAATGAACTTTCATCTAAGCTTTTTTTAGATTGAGCAATAGCTAAAGACATCTCTTCCACAAAATCAGATAAGCTTGCTGATATCTCTTTATATTCTTTTGGTATAGGCATGATATATTCCTTATATCTATGTTTAAGGTTTTAATTCATAGTAGAAAATTCTACTATGAATAAAACTATTAATTAACAGGTGGTGTTGGATTAGCCGGTTGTAAAACCTGTATATCAACCTCTGGCAATAATAAAGGTGGTGGAGGTACTGGAACCATTTTTACAGTAAGTTTACTTGTCCCATGTACTTCTTTACCAAACTTTCTATTATGCTCTACATCTGTTTTTATGGAAGCAGAAAATGGACCCCATCCAGCTTTTGCTTTAAAACCAACTTTTACATTAGTTTCCTTTTGCATTGAAGTTTTTATATCCATAGAAACTTCAATAGTTGTTTCAGAGAATTGATACCATGTCGGTCGTATAAAAGCAATAAGTGGGATATCTTTTGCTTCTACTTGAGTTATATTTGATTCTCCCGTATCAGGATTAATTGTTCCAACAATTTTTGGAACAAAACTAATGGCATTTTCTGGTTTTGCAAGTTCTAATGTTGTTTGTAGTGAATTGTTGTCTAAAGCTTCTTGTGCTGTAGCTACACCCATTGCTAAGTCAGATACCATCTGTGGTAATGGTACATCTAAGAGTTCTTGTCCTACGCTCATTGTATATCCTTTTTATATTTCAGCTAAAGAGAAGTCTCCTGTCATTAATCTATTTAACTTATTTAAATCAATTTGTACCTCGCCAATATAGGAGATTAGATTATTATTTTGAATATACTTTTTTTTACTTAAAGTTAATTCAATAATAATAAAATCAATATTCTCATTTGTCCATATTTCAGTTGACACTAATTTTTTTAAATTGTTAAATAGTGATATTTTTTGATCTCTATTTGCTGTCTTTTTTAAAAATACAGCATATGTTGCGATTTTATTTTCGAACTTTAAAGTAGTAACTTTTGCCCCAAAAGCTTGCTGCATCTTCACCACACATCCTTTTAAAGGACATCTAAAGTAGCTTGATGTCCTTTAATCAAATTATAATGGCACAAATCTTAATAAATAATTAAGTTATTTACTTAATTGTTTTAAGATTATTTTTTACTGCAAAGGGATTCTATGATTTTATCTTGGTTTGCGCAGAAGTTTCCATTTTTTTCAATAAGGAATAAATCATTTGCTACTTTTTTCATTGAGCTTAATTTTGCACTTTCAATTTCAACTTCAAAGTCATCAAACACTTTTGCAATATAAGCAAAAAGACCTTTTTGATCCTTTGCAACTACATGCATCGAAGCAAGATATGCTGAGTGATTACAATCAATAGTGATATTTTCTTTTTTTATTTCAGGTGATAAAAGTTTTGTTTTTCTAGTCATATCAAATGAATCTTTTATAACACTATCTATATAGATTAAATCACCTTCATCAACCCCTTCATCAAACCTAATTTCAAAGTATTTTTTATCATCATAAAGTTTGAAAATATTTAATGTAGAGATATTTAAAAACTCTAATTTACCAAGCATGTAACCTAAGTTTAGAGGTATTGCTCTAATAATTTTTATTCTTAGATTTTTTGTATTATCTATCTCATATTTAAAATCTTTTACCTCATATGCATCAAGGGCAATATCCATAATTTCACTTGCTCTAAGTTGTAAGAAAATTTGATTTGAAGAGATATACATAAGTTTTTTCTTCTTAATTTGAGACAACTCTTTATATCTTTTTAATTTTTTAATTGTTTCTTCTTTTTTGTGTCTTCTTACATTTTCATTTAATAAACTTTTATTTTCAAAAGCAGGTAAAGATTGAAGATATAATTGTCTTAAAAGTGAAGAGGTTGCACTTTTATATACACTATCTCCAACAGCAGAAATATCAGCATATGTAACAACATAAAGCATCTTTAGAGTTAGCTCATCTTCTAATAATGCAGTAAAGGCAAGAATCACTTTTTCAGAATAAATATCTTTGCTAGTTGCAACTTTACTCATCATATTATGGTATCTTACTAGTACTGCACCCCTTTGAATATGAATAGGATCAAAATCAAAGGCTTTAGTCATATTTTTAAATAGTTTTTCCCCTGCAATATGATGGTCTACAACTCTTCCTTTCCCCACATCATGTAGTAAAGCAACAAGCCGAACTAAAGCTCTATCTTTTTCATCCATTGAGTCATAAACTTCTTGAACATAAGGGTCTTTAATCTCTTCAAGTTTTTTTAATGTTTTTATTGAATGTATATCAACGGGGTGTTGGTGGTATCCATCAAATTGTGGTTGATTTACAATCTTTTTCCCAATTGGTAAAATTGCTTGGAAAAGCCTACCATTATAAATCATTTTTATAAGTGGATATAAATTTGGTTTGTATAATAGTGTTTTTATATTCTTTTTTAACTCTTTAGTTTGTTTACTTGGAATCTTAGTTCTGCTTACATAATAAAGATATGATCTATCAAAAGCTTTTATCGTATCTGGAAGTTCAATAAACTCTTTAATTAAGGCATTTAAGGTTTTTGGTTTATTTGAAAAAGAACAGTATAATTTATCATCAATAATATAAAGATTTTTTTTAAATCTATATTTTTTAAGTTTAGATATATTCTCTTTTTCAAATAAAACCTGTCTTGTAAATTTTTTAACCATGGTGCATGAAAAATGGTGAATTCTATGTAAAGATTCAGTGATTTTAGACATACACTGACGCTCTTTTGTTAAACGAGGAGTATGATTAAAACCTAGTTTTGTACTAAGTTCTGGTAAGACATCAAAATTTACAACATCAAGTTTTTTCTTTGAAATATTATGTAATGCATTTCTTACTTGAAAAATATACTCTAAAGCTGCTCTATATTTTTTATATTCATCTTCTGTAAACTCTTGGCCAATTAGTTCTTTTGTATCATAAACTCCATGGATAACTGTTGCCATCCAAAATACCATATTAGATTCTCTCATTCCACCATAACCATCTTTAATATTTGGTTCCATTTTAAGTGGGAATTTTTGAAGTCTTTGTTTATGCTCCTCAAGTTTTTCTAATACAAACTCTTTTTGATCTGTTTCTTTTATCTTTTTTAATACATTTTCATATCCATACCAAAGATATTTTGAACCATAAATCATTCTTGATTCAATAATAGAGGTTTTAATTGTAATATCCTCTTTTACACTCTCTGCAATATCTTTTAATTCATGAACTCTTGAACCAAGTTTTAATCCACAATCCCAAGCTAATGTAATAAAATCTTCCATAATAGCTCTTAAGTTATAACCTGGAACATCTTCATATAAAAGCATTAAATCTACATCTGAGTAGATACATAATTGTTCCCTTCCATAACTTCCTAAGGCAATTAATGTAATAGGTATTGAGGTACTCATTGGTTGGTAGTTTTTAAAATGTTTTCTTAGTATATATTTGTATAAAGCGATTAAAAATTTATCAGTGTGTTTTGTATGTTGAACAAAGAAGTCTTTTCCACCTGTAGTTTCAAGGGTAGTATCAATAGAGTCTACATATTTTTTAAAATAATTTCTAAAAATTTTTGAGATTTCAAAATCTTGTGCTCCTTGAGATATAAGTTCTTCAATTTCAATATTTAGTTCACTAACCATCTAAAAATTCCTTGTGACTGTCTAATTTTTTTCGAAGAGTGATTCTATTTAGCCCTAAATGTTTTGCCATTTGTACTTGTGATTTATATTTTTTTGTAGCAGCTTTTAACATAGGTACTTCTAATAAATATAGAAAATCTTTATATGAGTTTTCCCCTTCCATATTTGAGAACATATAGTTTTCCATAAACATTAAAATTTCATCTTCACCAATAGTTTCAAAAAGGTATGAAAAATATATAGATTTTCTTAAACTGTGTGCATTATTTGAAATATTTATCATTAATCTAGAAGGTACTATTAAATCTAAATCTAATGTGCTACTTGCTTCTTTAGAAAACTTAGATGTTAAAGCTTTTACATCTTCTTCTCTATCTTTTAAAGGGGGTAGCTCTATAGTAATAGAAAAAAGTTCTTCTAATTTCGTATTTAAATCATCTTTCATTGTTGTAGCAACAACTCTAATACCATTTTCGTTTACCCAATTAATTAGTAAATCGATATTAGTAATATTTTCAATTTTATCAATAATTATTGAACAGTTTTGTAGATTGATAATATTATCAGCGATATCTTGTTGAAGATTTTTTGCCTTAAATAGAGGAGCTTTTGGTAATATATATTTAGCAAGAGATTTTTTACCAACTCCTGCTTCACCTGAGATTAAAGCATTAACTTCTACACTTTGAAGTAAATGTGCAGAGTTTAAAATCTCCTTTGAGTTTTTAGATATTGCTATATAGTTTTCCATGTTTCACCTTCTTAAATTATACTATAATTTATTTCTTTTTTGTTAAATGAATAAATATTGATAATGCTATCATTATCAGTGATATACCTGCAATCAAATAAAATGCATTAATCATTTTGTCATAATCATTAATTGCAATTTTAAATACAACCATTAAAGCTTCAATAGATAAAGCAATAATAATTGAAATTAAAAATTTAGTAATCATTTTTGTTTCAACTTTAGAGTTTTTTGAATAACTTTTAAAATACACTTCTTGCTCTAAAATTGTTTTTGCCAAATCAAATATTGCAATACCTAAAGTTAATGCAATAATAGGTTTAAAAATTGTGTCTAAATCGAAAATACCTTTTATCAAAAATGAATGACTAAAATCATATATTGAATAACAAACTATAAATAAAGACAAAGCAAACATCGAATAACCCGCAATGGAATAAAAAGTCTTAGTTATAGTATGAAAAGGTTTATTTAGTTCTATTAAACTTAATCTTTCCAAAATAGTTTCTATTTTAAAATCAAAAAATATTATATAATCTTCCTCTTTTACACAAAAAGTTATGCAAGAATTTTTTGTGGCACTACTTACATAAGCTGAGGTAAAAGCAGAGTTTGTTTTTTGATCAAAATTAATTTTTCCTAAAAGATAATCCCTAGAAACATCTAAAGCTTTTTTATCTTCATAGTTTCTAAAATAATTTGGAGAAATTTGCATCTTTGACTTTTTATCAATAATATAAACAAGTTCCAATGATGGGAAAAGTTTAAATACATCTTTAAAGCCCGTTTCTCTTAAATTTTTAAGTTCTCCAATTTTTAGAAAAGTCTCTTCTATAAAGTCTTCAATTTTATTTCTATTTTGAAAATATACATCTAAATATTCTTTCATTTATACTCCTTTTTTATTATAACACACTGTATATAAAATGAATGTATAAAAAATATACAATTATTTAAAAAATACAAATATGTAAAATTAATAAAAAATCGTTTAAAATTTATTTTTTCAATAAAATTATCTAGAGAGACCAAAAAAAGCAGACTTACATATGTACACTAACTAATTATTAAGGAATATATGTATAAAAAATATACACTGTATATGTATTCACTCAGGTTTTTATCTGTTACAATTTCGTCATACATTTTTTGAAAAGGAAAAATATGGAAAATTTTAACGACTTAAAATACATATTAGATGGATTTCTATTTGTATTTTCTGGTGTATTAGTAATGTGGATGGCAGCAGGTTTTGCTATGCTAGAATCTGGTCTTACAAGATCAAAGAATAATGCTACGGTATTAACAAAAAATATTGCATTATTTGCAATCTCTTGTATTATGTATTACTTCATTGGGTATAACTTAATGTATGGTGACGGTTCTTCTTTCATGGGAAGTTTCTCAACAATTTCTATGGAAAATGGTCCTGACTCTGGATATCCAGCTGCAGCAGACTTCTTCTTCCAAGTTATGTTCGTTGCTACTGCTGCATCTGTTATTTCAGGTACAATTGCAGAAAGAATGAAATTATGGCCTTTTTTAATTTTCGTTGTTGTTTTATCAGGTGTAATTTACCCAATTCAAGGTCACTGGACATGGGGTGGAACTGAGCTTGGTGGTTTAATAGCTGGTTTCTCTGACTTCGCTGGTTCTACAATTGTTCACTCTGTTGGTGGATGGGCTGCATTAGCAGGTGTATTAATCCTTGGAGCTAGAAAAGGTAAATATACTAAAGATGGTAAAGTAAGACCAATTCCTGGTTCAAACTTAACTCTTGCAACTTTAGGTACATTCATTTTATGGATGGGATGGTTTGGATTTAATGGTGGTTCTCAATTAGCTTTAGGTTCAAAAGCTGATATTGATGGGATTGCTTTAGTTGTTGCTGATACAAATATGGCTGCTGCAGCTGGTGCTGTAATGGCTGCTATTTTAACTCAACTTCTATACAAAAAAGTTGATTTAACTATGGTTCTTAATGGTGCTTTAGCAGGACTTGTTTCTTGTACTGCTGGTCCAGACTTAGGTATGTTAGTTGCATTTATTGAAGGTATTGTTGGTGGTGCGATTGTTGTATTTGCTGTTCCATTCTTCGATAAGTTAAGAATTGATGATCCAGTTGGTGCTTTATCTGTTCACTTAGTAGCAGGTATCTGGGGAACATTAGCAGTTGGTATCTTTAATCCAGATGTAACAATCATGGCTCAAATCAAAGGTATTGTTGTAATTGGTGCATTCGTATTCATTGTTTCATTCATTGTTTGGAAGATTTTAGACTTAGTTGTTGGACTAAGAGTTGATGAAGAAACTGAAATCACTGGTCTTGATATTCACGAAACAGGTCTTGAGTGTTATCCAGAGTTCAAAAAAGCTTAATAGAGAATAGGATTTAAATAATGAAAAAAATAGAAGCAATTATCAAACCTTTTAAACTTGAAGATGTTAAAGAGGCTTTAGTAGAAAATGGAATCGCAGGGATGACAGTGTCTGATGTAAAAGGTTACGGAAGACAACAAGGTCACTCTGAGTTATATAGAGGTGCTGAGTATGTTGTGGATTTCTTAGCTAAAATTAAAATTGAAGTAATCGTAAATGATGAAGATGTTGATTCAACAATAGCAGTAATTGTTGAATCAGCTAAAACTGGAAAAATTGGTGATGGTAAAATTTTCGTTACACCAGTTGATGAAGTTGTTAGAATTAGAACTGAACAAAGAGGTTCAGAAGCTGTATAAGCCCCTTTATATCGGTGGAGAATTATTCTTCACTGATATAAAATTTATCTCGCTGTATATTTTTTATACAAACTTATCATTGAAAATATCTTATTAAACTATATAATGCTCTTTACAAAAAAATTGTTGAGGGTTGAATATGGATTTACAATCAGTTAGTTATGTTATTGATACGTTTTTTGCACTATTTGCAATGACGTTAATTATTTTTATGGTTCCTGGATTTGCTATGCTAGAAGCTGGACTTGTTAGAACAAAGAATGTTTCAGCGGTATTAATGGTAAACACTATGATTTATGCAATTGCATCAATGGCATTTTTACTTGTTGGTTACTCAATTGCTTTTGGTGATTTTGGAAGTGATTCAATGTCAAAATGGGCAGCTTTTCTTTTTCAAATGGCTTTTGTTGGTAAAGTAATTAATATTATGTCAGGTGGTGTAAGTGAAAGAGCAAAGGTTATTCCTTTGGCAATCTTTACAGTAATTATGGGTGGTTTTATCTATCCAACTGTTGTAAATTGGTCATGGGGAGCAGATATGCTTGATGGAACATTTTTAGATTTATCAATGTATGACTTAGCTGGATCAACAGTTATTCACAGTACTGGTGGATGGGCTTTATTAGCTGCTATTATTATAATTGGTGCTAGAAAAGGAAGATACCCTAAAAGTGGTGGAGTTAGAGTAATCCCTGCTTCAAATATCCCACTTGTAACTTTAGGTGCTTTTCTTTTATGGATTGGTTGGTTTGGATTTAATGGAGGTTCTGTTGGTTCAATAGCTTCAAAAGAGAATGCAGATGCAGTTGCTTTAACAATTATGAATACAAATACAGCTGGACTTGCTGGTGCTATTATTGTTTCAATAATTATGTACTTCCAATATAAAAAACTTGATATCACAATGGTATTAAATGGTGCTTTAGGTGGATTAGTTGCAATTACTGCAGGACCAGATTTATATGACATTTATACTCCAATTTTAATTGGTGCAATTGGTGGTGTTATTGTTGTTATTGGAGTATCTTTCTTTGATAAATTAAAACTTGATGACCCTGTTGGTGCTTTATCTGTTCACTTATTAAATGGTATTTGGGGAACATTAGCAGTTGGAATTTTTGCAAGCAATGGAGATGATATAACATTTATTGGACAATTAAAAGGTGTTGTAGTAGTTGGTATTTTTGCTTTTTGTGTTTCTTTTGTTGTATTGTTTATTATAAATAAAATAGTTGCATTAAGAGCAGCAGATGATGAAGAGATGCAAGGACTTGATGTAGATGAATGTGGTGTTGAAGCTTATCCTGAGTTCAAAAGAGCATTTTAATTAATAATTTAGATATAAAAGAGTGTAATAATTTAGATTTAACTAAGTTTTGCTAAAATATGACAATCAAAAAAAGGAAATGATATATGAAAAAAATTGAAGCAGTAATTAAACCGTTTAAACTAGAAGATGTTAAAGATGCTTTAACGGAAGCTGGTATTACAGGTATGACTGTATCTGATGTAAAAGGTTATGGTAGACAACAAGGACATTCAGAACTTTATAGAGGTGCTGAATATGTTGTTGATTTTTTACCTAAAATCAAATTAGAATTAATTGTTTCAGAAACAGAAGTTGACTCAACTATAGATATTATTGTAAATTCAGCAAAAACTGGAAAAATTGGTGATGGTAAAATCTTCGTTTCTACAGTTGAAAAAGTTGTTAGAATAAGAACAGGAGAGCAAGACGAGGACGCAATTTAATATGCGTACTTTTGAAATTAATTCTCCACTTGACATGCATCTTCACCTAAGAGATGGTGAGATGTTAAAACTTGTGGGGCCACTTACTTCAAATACCTTTTCAGGTGCACTAATAATGCCTAATTTAGTACCACCTATTACCACAAAGGAAGCCCTTTTATCATATAAACAAAGAATTTTAGAATCTTGTAATGGTGATGATTTTGAACCCTATGTAACTTTATTTTTTAAAGACGATTATTCTTTCTCTTTTTTAGAAGATATAAAAGATGAAATTATTGCAATTAAACTTTATCCTGCTGGGATTACAACCAATTCTGAAACTGGTGTATCATCGATGGATATTGAAAATTTAAGACCAACTTTAGAATCAATGAGTAAACTTGGAATCCCTTTATGTATCCATGGTGAAACAAATGGATTTGTTATGGATAGAGAAAAAGAGTTTATGCCTATTTATGAGTCTATTGCCTCTTCATTCCCTAATCTAAAAATTATTATGGAACATATCACAACAAAAGATGCTATTGAGTTATTAGATAAATACGACAATCTATATGCAACAGTTACTTTACATCATTTATTAATTACTTTAGATGATGTAGCAGGGGGTATGTTACAGCCTCATCTTTTTTGTAAACCAATTGCAAAAAGACCAGAAGATAGAGATGCTTTATTAAATGCTGCACTTGAAGCTCATCCTAAATTGATGTTTGGAAGTGATAGTGCACCCCATCCAAAACACAAAAAAGAGTGTTGTGGTTGTGCTGCTGGAGTATTTACATCTCCTATAGCTTTACAAGTATTAACTGAACTGTTTGATAAAAATGGTAAACTGGAAAATTTAAATGCATTTGTTAGTTTAAATGCACAAAACATATATGATTTTAAACCTGTAGAGAAAACTATTAAACTAGTACAAAAAGATTTTGTAGTGCCTCAAATTTACACTTATAATAGTGAAAATGTAGTACCAATGTATGCAGGTGAAACTTTAGCTTGGAGTATTGAAGGGTAAAATTAAATTTTACTACTTTCTTCCTCTTTCACTTAAGAGTCTTTTGATATTCTCTTTAGACTCTTGTGATTTTTTAATTCTATCTTCTCTCATTAATCTTAAAATTTCTAAAGTTTCTTGTTTTTCATGGTCTAAATTAGATTTCACTTGAACAGCTTTTCTATTGTTTGATATCCCCGAAACACCTAAGAATTTTTCAGTTCTATTTACATAAAGTTTTGAAGATGAAGAGCTTGCATTTTTATTAAATACTATTACATCATTAGGTTTAATTTTTAGTAGCTCTTCAACTGTTAATTCTGTTTCAGCCATAATTGCTTCAACTTTCATTTTTGCACCAGAAATTAGCGTTGTAATATCTTTTTTTCTACTAGCTTTTTTATTTTTACCCTCATTAAACATCTTTTCAACAATTTTATTTAATAGGGTTTCAATATATGAAATAGGATAACAAATAGATAAGAAACCTGATTCTTCATCAATAGTTATTTCAAGTACAACTAGTAATACAATTTCATGGTCTGAGATAATTTGAATTGCATTTGCATTTGTATCTCTAGATTCAATTTTAAAATTTAAAGTTGTAACTTCATCCCAAGCTCTATAAAGATGTTTTATAAACATTTTATAGAAGTGTTCAAAAATATTTACTTCAATTTCTGTTAATTCTCTATCTAAATTATCACTTGCAGCAACTGCACCACTTCCTAATAATTCTGCAATAATCTTATGGGAAATACCAGGGTTACACTCAATAACAATTCTCCCTTCAAGGGGTTTAATTGAAAGGGTATTAAGTGAAGTTAATTGAGGAATAGAAAGGATAAACTCACCATAAGTCATTTGTTCAATTGAGTAAAGTTTAATATCAACTATTTTTCTAAGCATAGCTGAAAGGTCAGTAATTAAATCCCTTAACATCTTATCATGTAAAGTTGAAAAAGCTTTGAATTGCTCATTTGAGATTCTATTTGGCTTTTTAAAATCATAAATAGAGTAGTTTTTTTCTTTTGATATTATCTGTTCTTCTGTAGAAGCATCTATATCTTCTCCAGCTTCGGCAATATCTAAAAGTGCATCAATTTCATCTTGACTTAAAAATTCAGCCATCTTATCCTCTTATATCCAGTTCAACATTGTTTAATGCGCCCATCTCTTTGATAATTTTAATTGTTTCAATTATATCAGTCATAGGAAGTTTCATAACTTTCATAGCTCTAACTAAATCAGAAACTGTTGGAGCTTCTTTAGAGTTCATCAAAGTGTTATCAATATTTACAGCAATTGGTTTATTATCTAGTTTTACATCATCCCCAATATCTTTTCCTGGATTTACTTTATTATCATCCCATTGATTTTCATTTAAAGGGGATTTTTTTATTCTAATTGTAAAGTTTTCTCTTGCTATTGTAACAGGGTCAATTGGTATATCTGCACCTGCAATTATTGTTTCTCTATTCATATCAATAACAATTTTCTTTTTGAAATCAGAATCTAATTGAATACTTTGAACATCATATATAAATTTTACAGTTGAAATATTTGCAGGTTTTTTCACTTGTACTGTTCTTGTATCAACAGCCATAGCAATTTTTTGACCAAATTTTTTATTGATTTTTTCTTCTACTGTAAAGGCTTGTTTAGCATCATTTTTAAATAAACTTAGGGTAATAGAATCTTCATCTTGTAAAGAATAATCAACCTCATTTTCTATAGTTCCCCCCTCGTAGATATAACCTGTTGTAGGGTTTTCTAAATCTGATACAATTGCCCCTTGTGCTAATGCATAAACTTGACCATCTACAGCTTTAAGTTGAGTTAATAAAAGTTGCCCATGGTCGATTGATTTTGCATCACCAATTGCAGATATCTTAACTTTTATTTTATCCCCTTGTCTTGAAAAAGGGGGTAATTCTGCTGTCACCATAACAGCTGCAATATTTTTTGATTTTATTGATGATGTTGGTATTTTAATATATGAGTTTCTAAGTAAATTTTGTAAAGATTGCATAGTAAATTGTGATTTATCTCCAGTACCAGCTAACCCAACAACAAGACCATATCCAATAAGTTGGTTGTCTCTAATCCCAACTATATTAGAAATATCTTTTATTGTAATGGCACTTAAAAAATTTACAATTAAAAAAAAAGTTATTAGTATCCTCAATTTCACACCTCTTAGATTGTTGAAATATTTTATCTAAAATTTTATAAAATGTAGGTATAATTTTTTCAAAAAATAATTTTAGGGTTATCTTTGATTATATATATTTATGGAAGTGAAAGCTTCACAAAAGAGATAAAAGAATTACTAAATCATTCAAACATAAAGTTTAGACTCGATGAAAACGGTGAAATCAAAGAATTAAAAACTTTAGAAAGTTTAAAGAATGCTATTGAAGATAATCCAAAAAACATCTATTTAATTGATGATTCAAAAATTATCAAAAAAAATACTTTAAATCAAAAAATAAATTTTTTCAAACCAAAAGATGGTATAGAACAAGAGTATTTATTGGATCATGGAATTGGTGATATCTCCGTTGATTCAATGGAAGAATTATCAAAACATATTATAAAAAAACTTGAAACTGAAGCCTTTGTACAAGAATCAAATGATATTCAAGATTCAATTGTAGAGATTGTTGAAGATGCATATGAAAAAGATGAGGGTGATGAAAAAAATTATGTTCAATTAGATGATGAACTAAGTAATCTATTATCTAATAGGAATGAAAAAAAATCCTCAATAGAACCAGTAATAGAAGAGATTGATGATTTATCTTCATTTATTGAACAAATAGATGAAAAAGAGATTGAAAATTCAGAAGATAATCAAGATGAAGATATTTTATCTTCCATTAAAGATTTGAGTTTTGAAGAAGATTTTGATATTATAGAAGAAAAAAAAGAAGAGAATACTCAAGGAGTTGACATGCCCAATGAATTTGCAGAATTTGATGCATTAAATGAAGCTGATATTTTAGCAGCTTTAGATGGTTTAGATAATGAAGAGTTGTCAACTCAACCACTTCCAAGCAAAGTACAAACAACTGAATTACAAAAAGATAATAAATCAGAAAGTATTGATATTGGTAGTTCAAGTGTAGATGATATAGCAAAACTAATCTCACAGTTATTAAATAACAAAACGCTGGAGATTACAGTAAAAGTTAAAGATTAGTATGGATTTAATTGGTATTGCAGAAAATACAGTAAAAATAATCTTAATACTTGGTTTGCCATCACTTATAGTAAGTATGGTTATTGGTCTTATAATCTCAATTTTTCAAGCAGTAACACAAGTTTCAGATGCATCATTAACTTTTGTTCCAAAAGTTATATTTGTTTCAGTTTTTATTCTTATTTCATTACCTTGGATAGGTGATAATATCAAAACCTATACCACAGATTTGTGGGGTTTGATATTAACTTTTGGACAGTAATATGATAAAAAAGCTCCATGAATTAAAAAAAATGCAAACTGATCAGAAATTAATTGAAAAGGGTCAATTAATGGCAAGAATTTCTCGTATTGAGGATGAGATTATGTTTACAGAAAACAAAATTAATACAACTTCAGTTCAAAAACATGGTGCTATATCAGATTTTGCAGTATTAGCAATTCATAAAAACACTATGAAAGAGCATATTGTAAAGCTTAATAATGAAAAAATTGTTTTACAAAAACAAGTTGAGAGTTTAGTTATAGAAATTGTTGAATTGCAAAAGCAAACAGAACAATATGCTTATATTCTAAAAGAGCAAAAAGATGAAGCTTTTAGAAAGGTTCTTTATATGGAAGAGGAAGCCGCAAGTGAATATATCCAAAGTAAATATATTAGTGAACAGGAGAATTTTTGAATAGGTTAATATTAGCAACAATTTTATTATTTTCATTCTCTTTTGCCCAAGAGGAAAGAGTTAGTAGTGCCGCATTAATTAAGCAAAAAATAGAAGTTAAAGAATTAAAAAAAGAACTTAACAATTTTTATAATAAAAAAGAAAAAGAGTATCAAGAAAGAAAAAAAGAGTTAGAAACATTACTAAAAAAAGTAGAAAGCGAAAAGAAACAAATTGAAGCTTTACGGGATGAAAATAAAAAACTTTTATCTGATATAAAAGGTGAAGTTGATAGTAAGATTTCAACAATTTATAATAAAATGAAGCCTAAAATTGCTGCAGAAATTTTTAATCAAATGATTAGTGATGGAAATCTTGAGGGAGTTTTCGATATAATCTTAAGATTAAAAGAAGCGAAGGTAACATCTTTTATGAGGTACTTAAGTCCTAAAAATGCTTCTTTATTGACACAGATGTTACAAGAGTATAAAATAAATAATAAAGATGAAGGGTGATTTATGGCTGAAGAAAACGAAGAAGTAAAAAAATCTGGCGGTGGAAAAGGACTAATGATAGTTCTTATTGCATTAATAGTTATATTATTAATTGCAGTTGGTGCTGGAGGATATTTATTGTATTCAAGTGGAGTATTATCAGGTCAACAGCAACAAGGAACTGAGCAGGTTAAAAAAGAGGAAGCTGGTGATTCTAACGAAACATATAAAGCTGCAATAAATGATTTGGTTTTAAATATCACTAATGCTAAAGGAAGAGAAAAATTAATGAAACTTTCTTTTTCTTTAAAAAGTACAGAACCTACAATAGAATCAATAGTAGAAGAGTATAAGGCAGAAATTGTAGATGTAGTAATTGGACAAATTAGTGCAAGAAGTTCTGAAGAATTGTTAACTGTTGGTGGAAAAGAGTTGTTAAAAGAAGAGTTAATGGAAGATATTAATAACATTATCAATGAAGTTACAGCAAATAATGATGATATAAAAAGAAATAATATTAAAAAAATATTATTTACAACATTTGTGATTAAATAAAAACTATGATTGTAGCTGTAAAAAGAAATAATAAAAAACGGAATCTTATTAAGCTTATTTCAGCTCTTGCTGTTGTAAGTATGTTTGTATATTACTATTTTCATATGAGTGAAGAATATGCAAAACAGCAAGAGTTAGAAAATCAAAAGCAGCTACAATTAATTGAGAAAAATAAAGAAGAAGAAAAAAGTAGAAAAATTGAGCGAATTATCTATCGTGAAATTGAAACTGCAGTTGATTTAATAGGTCAACGAAAAGTTATTGATGTAAAACTTATATCAAACAAAGCACTTATAGTTGTTGACCCAGATACTAATTTAGATGCATTAAAAGTTAGATATGGAACAACTGCACTTATCAAAAAAGATTTAAAAGATATCAAAATTGCATTAGATTTAAAATATATTATTGAAAGTAAATATAATGAAAAATAGTTTACTAATTTTTTTAATGCCTTTTCTTTTTTTAGGTTGTGTTTCTCAAGAACCAAAAATAGATTTTAAAAAACCAGAGATGCAAGTTCCTAAACCTGCTCCTGTTGTAAAAAGAAACAAAGGTTCTTTATATACTCTAAAGGGTCCATCTTTATTTGCTGATAAAAAAGATTTACAAATAGGAGATATCCTTCAAATTAAAATAAATGAATCTTTATCGTCAAACACTAGTAATTCAAGGGAAACTACTTCAGATAGAAACGCTTCAAGCACAGGATTATCTGCAACTGCAGGTACAGCTGGCGGAGTTGCTGAAAAAGTTGCTAATTTTATAAATCCAATTACAAATTTAGGGTATGAATCAAGTTCTTCTTCTAGTAATAAAGGTGATGTAACTACAAGTTTAAGTGAAGATTTTTCAACTACTGTTTCAGTTATAATTGAAGAAACATACGCAAATGGTAATTATTTTGTAAAGGGTTTTAAAGAGATTTTAGTTGATGGTCAAAAGCAATCAATAACAATCACTGGAGTTATAAGACCTTATGATATTACACCTGATAATAGTGTAGATTCTTCACAAGTTGCTAATTTAAAAATACTTTATGAAAAAGAGGGTGAAGAGCAAGATGTTATGCATATACCTTTTGGTTGGAAAATACTGAAATTTTTCTTCTATCCCTTTTAATCTAATTTTAAGAATTGTAATGTAATAATAAGTAATAATATGCCCATAATAGTCAAGGAGGTAATATGCTAAAATCTTTAAATGTAGCCCAAACTGGGCTTAGTGCAGCGAAAATAGCTGTTGAAAATGTTTCTAATAATATAGCTAATGAAAACACTCCTGGCTACAAAAAAAGGGTAGTCCAACTAAGTGAATTAACTTTAGGAGACTCTAGATTTACTGGAAGTGGTGTTAGAGCAGACAATGCTTATAGAATCACTTCAGAATATATGTTTAATAACATAATGAAAGAGAATACTAAAAATAGTTATTATGATGAAATCTCATCTATTGTTGGAAATGTAGAACAGATGTTTAAAGAAACTGATACTTCGGGTTTCTCAAACGATTTAAATAGATTCTTTCAAGCAGTAGAAAATTTAAGAACAACACCAAGTTCTGAGCTTTATAAAACTACACTTAAAACTACAGGTAGTAATTTAGTAGATTCTTTACAAAATTTATATGAAAATATAGAGCAACAAGAAAGTATTACTTATAACAGACTTGAAGATAATGTTCAAGAGATAAATGCAATATTAAATGATATTGGTGAGTTAAATCAACAAATGGGATTATCTAATAATTCTACAAATGATTTACTTGATAAAAGAGATCAGCTTGAAAAAGAGTTATCTGCTTTAGTTGATATAGATGTTGATAGAACAGATGGTGATTATCAATTAAAAATTGGTGGAGCAATAGCTGTTAGATATAATACAAATATTAGAGAAGTTAATCTAGTAGAAGATAACACAACTCAAATCGATAGATTTGCAACTGAAGATGCAAATGGAACTGCAATTGATAGTATTGCAAATGGAAGAACTTTTGAAATCCAAGAATTGGTTTTAACAGGTGCATCTAATAACAATATGATTCTTGATTCAGGAATCACATTTACTCCAAATGGAGAGTCAGCAATAGCTCTTGATTATGATGAAACTGAAGGAAAAGTTTTAATCGATGGGGGAATAAATGGTACTGAACCATTTAAAATTACCCAAGAGGGTGTATTAACTTTTGAAGTTACTGCACAATCTAATGGTGATAGTTTTGATTTTAAAACTGGTGATACAATAACAATTACAACAGATGCAGATAGTGATTTAACAACATTTATTTCAGGAAGTGCAAACTGGACTGACAATGGGGATGGAACATACACTGCAAATTCTGATAATACAGTTAATTTTCCCGATGCCGGTGATAGTATAAATGTGCAAAGAACTGTAGGAACAGGTCTATCTGATGTTGATACAACTATAACTTATAAATTTGATAACACCCATGAAGTTTCAGTAACTTTTGGAGATTATGTTCTTGATGCAAATGGAAATCAAGTTGACTTAGATAATGATGGTGTTGCAGATCAAATTGATGAAACTAATTTTATTAGAGCCCTTAAATATGAAATAAATCATAATACATATATTTCTGAAAAAGTTACTGCTTTTAATGGTAATTATGAAGTTGATGAAGATGGAAATAAAATAGATTTATTTTCATCTGATAAGTTTTTAGTAGTTGAAGCAAACCAAGATGGAACAGATGGTTCTTTTATAGGAAGAATTTCAATCACAACAGCTACAGATGGAAATGATACAATATTTAAAGATGACTATCAAAGTGTGGATGCCGAAAATAAAGTATATTTAGCAGTTTATGATAGCGAGGTGAATGTAAACTCGGGTATTATAAAAGCACAATTAGAAAATTTAACTACTACATCACCAAATAACAAAATCATAGATTATAAGGATAAATTAGATTCATTAGCTTCCGCATTAAGTGATATTTATAGTAAGTATGTTGTTGAAGATAATGGAAGTTATACCTATGGAAATATTTCAACAGATTCATATAATGGTACGAAAACTGTAGAAACCTTAGGGCTTTTTAGTGGAAGTACTGTAAAAACATTAGTGTTTAATGAAGAGATGGTAAATGATTTAGATCAAGAAGATTTAGATTATATTAGTTCTATGCAGTGGAAAGATGATATTGATTTTGATGGGTTTGCCCAAGATGGAAGTACACAAGAGAAATCATCTTTTAGTGAATTTTTTCAAGAAGTAAGAGTAAATATTTCATCGGATAAAGAAAACAATGATTTCTTAAAAGAAACGCAAACTGCAGTTGTTCAATCACTTGAAGCTAGTTATGAACAATTAACAAAAGTTGATAGTGATGAAGAGATGATAAATTTGATTCAATTTCAAGCAGCCTATACAGCAAATGCAAAAATTATTACTGTGGTTGATGAGATGCTTCAAACTTTACTTGGTATAAGAAGATAAGGGGTTTATTATGGCTGATGGTATTTTAGGACTTGGAAGTGGACAAGCCTCAACACTAAACCAAGAGTTAATTGATAAATTAAAAGATGCAGAAAGAAAATCAACAGTTGAACCTATTGAAAATAGACTTGATGCTATTACAAGGGTTGCAAGTGAAGATGGTGAAACTAGTGACGGTGAAAAACTTAAATTAGCTGCTATTACTGCTAAGGCAAATGAACTTTTAGAGGCAGTTGAGCCTTTTTACCAATTTACAAGTTCAGGAACTACAGTTTTTGATTTAAAATCGGCTAATACAACAGGAACATCTGTAGTTTTTGATGCAGCAAGTGAAAGTTCACTTAATACAGGTTCAACAATTGTAAAAGTTGATCAATTAGCAACAAGAGATGTTTATCAATCTGTATTAATTAATAGTGCAAATCTTGAAAATGATATAAATGATGGTGAATTAACTATTGCAATTGCAGGTGATGATGGATTATTTTCTGAAAATTATACTTTTAATACAGCTAACAAAAATTATGAAGAGTTAGTTACAGAGATTAATTATAATGCAAATATTACTGCATCATTAGAAAAAGTTAGTGATGATTCATATAGAATTGTTATAAAAAGTGCAAATTCAGGTGAAGCAAATGCTTTAAAAATTTCTCAAAGTACTTCACAAAGTTTAGGATTTGGAACTACAAGTACAGCTGCAAATAGTTATACATCAACAGATATCCCAAGTACTGGTTCAATAGTTATAGATGGTGAAACTTTTACATTAGATGGAACTACTGAAAGTTATCAAGATTTAGCTACTAAAATTGACGCTAGTGCTACATTTAATGCATCTTATGAAAATGATAAACTTATTATTAGTAGAGTTGATGGCGCTGAAGTTTCAGTTACACAAGATGATTTTAATTTTGGTCTTGCCTCAAGTAAAAATGGGCAAACTATCCAAGCTCAAAATCTAAATGCAACTGTAAATGGAGTTGAATATGATATTTCTTCAAATGTAATTACAGTTGATGGGGGATTAAAAATAACTGCTGTTGAAGCAAATGACCCAAATGACCCAAACGATTATTCAACTATTTCTATTGAAGAAGATTCAACATATGTAGAGACTTACCTACAAAACTTCGTGAATAAATATAATGAATTAGTTGAGTTAGTAAATACAGAACTTTATAGTGCTGATTCACCTATGAGAGACACTGATTCATTAAGAACTATGATGGAAAGTATTAAAGATAAAATTTTCAAAAATTATGGTGAAAATGGTGAATTTAATATTTTTAATCTAGGATTAGATCTTGATAAATCAGGTACTTTATCAGTTGATACTGAAAGATTAAATGAAGTTATTGCAGATGATTATGAAAGTTTGAAAAGTTTATTTTTTGATTCTTATGGAAAAGATGCAAATGGTGAATCTCAGACTATAATGGGTTTAGGATCTGAACTTAAAGAGTATATTGATGCTTTAGATGGATTTGAGGGTATACTTTATACTTATGAAGAGCGTCTTACTGAAAGACAAGAAACCTTAGAAGAGGAAAAAGAAAAAGCTGAAAAAGCTTTAGAGAGTAAATATTCTTTATTAGCACAACAGTTTGCTTCTTATGCAACCATAATAACACAAATGGAATCTTCATTCTCAGGTTTAAGTCTAATGATAGAACAATCAGTAGCAAGTAACTAAAAATTATAAAGTCAATACTCATTCGTAGTATTGGCTTTTCTTTCATAACTTTCTTTAAGTAAAGATATAATATACTTTTCCTCAAATGAATTAATTGGAGTTAATATATGGGAATTGAAGCCTATCAACAACATAATGCAGTATCTGATGACCCTTATGTATTGGTACTTAAACTTTATGAAGGTTTATTAAAGTATCTTTCATTTGTTAAAGCATCTATGGAAAGTGGAGATATTGAGTCTAAATTTACATATATAAATAAATCTGTTGCAATTTTTGATGAGCTTAGAAATGTTTTAGATTTTGATGGTGGAGATGTAGCATATTATCTTGATGGTTTATATCTTTATCAAATTGAAACTCTATTTAGTGCAGGTATTGATGATAACGTTAATTCTATCAATCAAGTTATGAAAGTTGTTCAAGGTTTGATTGACGCATGGAAAGAAGAGACTGGTCTTTAAAAGCTCTAGAAGAATTAATTTATCTTGATTCTCTAGATAACGAAGAAAGGGCTCAAGCCCTAGTTAGATGGTATAACAAATATCTAACTGAAACAAAAATAACTGACTTTGACTTAGAACATGATGATTTACTTAGATTATCAGAACTTTTTTATAAAAATATAGACTTCTTAAAAAAACACAAAGAAAATGTTAGACAAACAATGGTTGAAAATAGAAAAATGAAAAGGTTTTTAAATAACTAAATCTTCAAGCAAATTTTCTTTAAAAATATAAGCTCTTGTGTTCTTTGGAATATGTTTGATTCTACATTTTTCTTTAAATTTTTTTGGCATTATTTCTTTGATATATGGACAAATATAAATAAAATCTTCATTTATTGCAATAGAAATTTCATGGGAAATAACACACTCTTTTTGTTTTAAAATTTCATCTTTTGATGCTTTAGAAAGTAATATTCCTCTTCTTTTTAAACTTTTATCAATGGTTCTAATATCTATATTAAAATCCTTTGAAGATTTAAATATTTCAAGCTCTTTTTTTTGAAAAACTAATTCTTCTTTATATAATGAGTCTTTATCTTTTTTAAGATATTCAAAACTCTTTTTTACACCATCTTTATACTCATCTAAGAACTTATTTGAATAGTTTTTTCTAAAATAGTTTCTTTTATATTTAGTATCTATATTACTTTCATCAATGAAATATTTTATTTTATTTTCTTCTAAAAAGTTTAAAATTTCATCCCTTGATATATTCAGCATAGGCTTTATTATTTGATAGCTCTTTCGTATACTAAACTCTTCAAATGATAAAAGTTCTACCAATCCAGCACCTTTAGAAAATTGCATTAAAAACCATTCTAATTTATCATTTAATTGGTGGGCGGTAATTAAACTCTCATAAGAGTTTTGTTCAATAATTTCATCAAAAAAAGCATATCTTAAATCTCTAGCTTTTTTTTCAAAATTAGATGATATTTCCTCTGTGATATCTTTTATAAAAACTTCTTTTTTGTATTTTTCTCCAAGTTGTTTTGCATATAAAATTTCTTTCTTAGATTGTTCTCTAATATTATAATTAACAATTGCAATATCAAAGGGGATATTGTTTTTTAGAAGTAGAAAAAATAAAGCTGAGGAATCAACACCTCCACTAAAGGCTAGTAGGTTTTTTTCAGTGTTGATTTTTGAAATTTGAAGATTCATCTTATGCAATTACAGTTGCTAGTAATTTATCTCCAACAAGTTCAGTAACTTTTACAGTATATTTGTGTCCAAATTTTAACTGTTGTTGTTCACCATTTTCTTCAAAAAGTTCATTATCATTGATATAAATCTCTCCATCAATGTCAGGTGCCCAAAGTGTTTTTCTTGCACTTAATAAGTACTCATGCTCTTGGCTTTCTCCATCAATATAAACTTCAAACTCTTTTCCTACATCCTTTTCTAAAGATTCTTGAGTAGTTTTAGAAATAATTTCACCTAAGGCTTCAGCTCTACTATCAATTAGTTCTTGTGGAATTTTTTCTTCAAGGCTAGCTGCACTTGTTCCCTCTTCATCAGAATATGAAAACACATTTGCTCTGTCAAATTTGAACTCTTCTAAATATTTACATAAGATTTCAAAATCTTCTTGTGTTTCACCTGGATGACCTGCAATAAAAGTTGTTCTAACAAAAGAGTTTGGCTTTGATTTCATATGATTCATTAGTTCATTTAATTGTTCAACACCTTTTCCTCTTTTCATAATTTTAAGCATTGAGGGTGTAATGTGTTGTAATGGCATATCAAAATAGTTTACAAACTTTTTAGAATCTGCAATTTTATCAATTAATGATAATGTTGTAGTTGAAGGATAAAGGTATAAAATTCTTGCAGTTTTAACACCATCAATTTTTTCAACCTCTTCAATTAGTTGCTCTAAACCATCTTTAATCCCCAAATCTCTTAAAAATGATGAAGAGTCTTGTGAAACAAAAGAGAAATCACTATATCCATTTGATACAAGGTTTTTAACCTCTTTTACTAAAGATTCTAAAGTTCTTGAGTGTAATTTCCCTTTAAATGATGGAATTGCACAAAATGAACAACTTTGATTACACCCCTCACTTAGTTTTACATATGCATGGTAAGAAGAACCAGTAATAACTCTATCATTCTCTTCATTTAATAAAAATACTTCATCTGTAAAGGCACTTCTTTTTTCATTAACTAGGGTATCAATTTTGTCATAATCCCCAACACCAGTGAAAATATCAATTTCAGGTAACTCCTTTTGAAGCTCCTCTTTATATCTTTCACTTAAACAACCAGCCATTACTAAAACTGATTCCTCTTTTCTTTCATCATGGAGATTTAAAATTGTATTGATACTTTCCTCTTTTGCACTATCAATAAATCCACATGTATTTACAATAATAACATCAGCGTTTGAAGCATCATTTGTAATTTCATATTCTTTTAATTTACCTAACATAATCTCTGAGTCTACTAGGTTTTTTGTACAACCTAGACTTACAAGGTGTAAAGATTTAGTTGGTTTATCTGTTGTAAATTTCATAAATAAAATATTGCCTTAATTTTTTCGCAATTTTATCATATTTTTTTAATGTATAAGTTTATATAAAAAATTTACTACTTTAGATATAATTAGATAAAGAAAAAACTAATAGGGAGGACGTTATGAAATCATATAAACATGGCCTTAGTATTGGTATAAATAGAGTTGATAATGAGTTTTTTTTATTTTTAAAAGCTATTGGCAAATTAAGTCACGAGGATTATGAAAAAATTAATCCAATGATTGATAATGCATTGCTTGGGATAAAGGAAGCAAAGATAAAAGCTTTAATTGATGCAACACAGTTAGAAGGTTGGGAATTAAGAGCTGCTTGGGATGATTTTAAACTTGGATTAAAACATGGTAGTGAGTTTGAAAAAATTGCAATTTATGGAAACGAAAAGTGGCAAGAGTATATTTCAAAAATTGCTTCTTGGTTTATAAGTGGAGAAGTGAAGTTTTTTGAAAATGAAGATGAAGCTATTAAATGGCTAAAAAATTAACTATTAAAGAAAACTCTTAAGGAGTTTTCTTTAAAGCCAGATATTATCTAATAATCTAGTATTGCCAAATCTTGCAACAACTAAAATTATACTATTTCCCCTTTGAATAGTTTTTATCTCATTAAATTCTCTATCTACTATTGCCACATACTCAACATCAAGTTTTTCCATAACTTCATAGATTCTATCTTTGATAACATTTACATCAAAGACATTTTTTGCAATTAATGAAGCGGCACTATAAAGTGATTTTGAAATTAAAAGGGCATCTTTTCTTTGGGTTTCATCCAAATAAACATTTCTAGAGCTAAGTGCTAAGCCATCAGATTCTCTAACAATATCACATGCAATTATATTAATTGGCAAAAATAGATTTTTTACCATTTGTTGTATTAAACTTAATTGTTGCGCATCTTTTTTCCCAAAGTATGCATTTGTTGGTTGTACTATTCCAAATAGTTTTAAAACCACTTGTAAAACACCATCAAAGTGCCCCGGTCTACTTTTACCCTCTAATATAAAGCTTTTATTTGGTGCTTTAATTAAAACCTCTTCTTCTCTATACATAGTAGAGATTTCAGGCATAAAAAGATAATCTACTTTGCACATTTCACAAATTTTTTTATCCGCCTCAGTGCGTCTAGGATAGGCATCTAAATCCTCCCCTGGTAAAAACTGTGTAGGGTTTACAAAAATTGAAACTACTACAATCTCATTTTCTTCTCTTGCTTTTTTTATTAAAGAGATATGGCCATTATGCAATGCACCCATTGTTGGTACAAAACCAACAGTACCATTTATATTTTTTCTAATCTCTTGCAGTTGCTCAACTGTCTTAATTATAATCAACTATTTTCCTCAAAATAAATTTATTTCCCATCATAATTTGGGTTTAATTTTAATAAAACTAAATCTGCTAGCATATTTCCTAGCAGTGTTAAAAATGCACCAATTATCAAAATCCCCATAATAACTGGATAATCATGACTTAAGGCACTTTGATAAAATAATAATCCCATCCCATCAATTGAAAAAATTGATTCCAAAATTACTGATCCACCAATAATTCCTGGAAGTGAAAGTCCAAGTAGGGTTATAACAGGAGGGTATAAATTTGGTAAAATATAATATCTTAAAATTTTTTTATTATTTAATCCCCTAGACTTTGCAAAAAATATATAATCTGATTTTAATATTTCGATAGTAAGTGACCTAATATATAAAACTAAACTTCCAATGCCACCAAATACTATTATAAAAATTGGTAAAATCAAATGCCATGCAAAATCCAAATAATAAGTCAAGCTTCCATCATTTGGTACTGAATGAAGTCCTGCAATTGGCAAAACTTCAAAGTTTATGGCAAAGACTAAAACCAAAAGTAGTGCTAGATAAAATGATGGCATCGAAAAACTTAAAAGTGATAATTGTCCAATTCCTCTATCTAATTTACTATCTTTATTAAGTGCTGCTTTTATTCCAAGATATAAAGAGATGATAAATATTAAAAACATTGAAATTATATTTATAGTTAAAGTAATTGGAATTCTATCAAGAATCTCATTTTTAACCATCTCTCCACTTGCAAAGGAGATACCAAAATCAAGTTGAATTATAGCTGCTATCCAAGAGAAAAACTGAATATATAAAGGTTTATCTAGACCATAAATAGCTTTTAATTGCTCAATTGATTCTTCTGTAATATTAGGATTTAATTCCCCACTTGCAAAAAACGAATTAGGTGCAAGATGAATAGCCAAAAAAGAAATAAGGCTAATAATAAATAACATGATGATAAGGTATAATACTTTTCTAATAAATAAATTCATAAAGCAGATTATACAAAAAGACAGGTTAATAATGATTGGAATAGATGTAACTTCAATAAATAGAATAAAAAATATGTATGAAAAGTTTGGTTTAAAAGCTTATCAACGGTTTTTAGATGAGGATGAGATACAATTAATCAAACGACCTGAGACTGCTGCAGGTTTTTGGGCTGCAAAGGAAGCAGCAAGTAAAGCTATTGGTACAGGGATTGGGAAAGAATGCTCTTTTCATGATATAAAAATAAAAAAAGATAAAAATGGTGCTCCTAAAATCAAATATAAAAAAGAGATTCGAAAAAAATTTAATATAAAAAAATCATACCTATCAATAAGTCATGATTCAGATTTTGCAATAGCTGTAGTTAATATAGAAAAAAAGAGTAAAAAAAGTTAACTTTTTTTAGATAAAAACCTTTCAAGTATTATTTTTGCAGCTAGGGAGTCTACTCTTCCATCTCTTTTGTATTTTATCTCACCTTTCATCATCTCTTCTGCTTCAATAGAACTCATATTTTCTTCTTGAAACTCATAGGGAATTTCAAGTTCAAGCAGTTTTACAAAGTGAGCAACTCTTTTTTGCATATCAGGACTTGCACTAGGAAATCCAACAATAAGTTTTTCTATTTCCCACTCTTTTAAAAAACTATTTACATCATTGGCTGCTTGGTTTCTATTTTTTCTTAAAATGGCATTTTGGGGTGTAACAATTGTACCTGTAAGAGATATGGCAACACCTATTCTTTTAAGTCCAATATCAATGGAAGCTAGCTTCAAATAGGATCCTTTAGATAAATTTAGATACTATTATACCTTTAAAAAAATAAATCTAGGAAAACTTAGTATGAAATTAGCTGTTTTTGATTTTGATTCAACACTTATGGATGGTGAAACTATCGATTTTTTAGCAAAGCCTTTAGGTCTTGAAGAAAAAGTTGCGAGTATTACTGAAAAAGCAATGGCTGGAGAACTTGATTTTTTTGAGTCTTTAGTTGAAAGGGTATCTTTATTAAAAGGTTTAGAGTATTCTAAAGCTGTAGAGATTTGTAAAGATTTACCTTTAATGCCAGGTGCTTATGAATTAATTAGTGAACTTAAAAAACAAGATTATAAAGTAGTTTGTTTTTCAGGTGGTTTTAGAATTGGAACCTCACCAGCTAAAGAAAAATTAGGTTTAGATGCAGATTTTTCAAATATTTTACACGAAAAAGATGGGATTTTAACTGGTCTTGTTGGTGGAGATATGATGTTTGGTTTTTCTAAGGGTGATATGATTCAAAGGGTTCAATCAATGCTTGGTGTATCAAAAGAGAATACGCTAGTTGCTGGGGATGGGGCAAATGATGTTTCGATGTTCCCATATGCATCAAAAAGAGTTGCATTTTGTGCAAAAGATATTTTAAAAAAAGAGGCTAATATAATTGTTGATGAAAAAGATTTAACAAAAATATTAGACTATATATAGGAGATAAAATATGAGTTTAAAAGAGGATATAAATTTTTCATTATGGTGTGATTTTATAGAAAGAGATTTCTTAGAAAATAGATTTCAGGCTCTTATTAAAGATGAAGTTATTCATGGTGCAACATCAAATCCTGCAATATTTGAATCTTCAATTACAAACTCTGTTGCTTATGGACAACAGTTTGAAATGTTAAAGGCTAATGAGCCAAAAGTTATTTATGAAGAGCTTGCAATAACAGATATTAAAAGAGCGGCAGAACTATTAAATGACCTTTATTTAGATAATACTAATGATGGATTTATCTCAATTGAAGTGGATCCTGCTTTATGTGATGACGCAAAGGCAACTATTGAAGAGGGTATGAGATTAAATTCTCAAATTGGTGCTGAAAATGTGATGATTAAAGTTCCAGCAACTAAAGCTGGGTATGAAGCTATGAGAGAATTAACAAGTGCAGGAATTCATGTGAATGCTACTTTGATATTCTCACCAGAACAAGCAAGAGAGTGTGCAAAAGCTTTAAACGAAGGGATAAAAGCATCAAATAAAGATATTAAAGCAGTTATCTCTGTATTTGTTTCTAGATTTGATAGAATGTGTGATTCTGAATTTAGGGCAAAGGGTCTAAAAACAGGAAAACTTGGAATTGTAAATGCAGCTAAATGTTATCATGAAGTTGAAAGATTTGCTAATGAAAATATTAGAACTTTATTTGCAAGTACAGGTGTAAAAGGTGATGACTTACCAGGAAGTTATTATGTAGATAGTTTAATCTATCCAAATTCTGTTAATACTGCTCCTTTAGCGACAATTGATGAGTGGATTGAAAATGGTTCAAAAGAGCCTAGTGAAATCATTACAGAAAGTGAATGTGATGAGTTTTTTAAAACAATAAAATCAAGTAAAATTGATATCGAAGCTGTTTACGAGCAACTATTAAATGATGGGCTTGAGTCATTTAAAGATTCTTTTAAAGACCTATTACAAAAACTTCAAAAAAATTAATTAATAAAACCCAAGGCCAAGCTTTGGGTTTAGTACTATTTAGCTTAAGAATATTTTAGATAAAATCATCCCTATTTAAAAATAAGGATAAGCTATGAATACTTGGAATCCTAGCTCTTGGAGAGATTTTCCAATTAAACAACAACCAACATATACAGATTTAGAGAAACTTGCTAAAGTTGAAAAAGAACTAGCAACATATCCTCCACTTATTTTTGCTGGAGAGGCTGAAACTTTAAAATCAAAACTTGCAGATGTAGTTAGAGGTGATGCTTTTTTACTTCAAGGTGGAGATTGTGCTGAATCTTTTAATGCTTTTGATGCAAATAATATAAAAGATTTATTTAAAGTAATGATGCAAATGGCAGTTGTTTTAACTTTTTCTGGTGGAAAACCAGTTGTAAAAGTGGGAAGAATTGCAGGACAATTTGCAAAACCAAGATCTGCAGATTTTGAAGAGATAAATGGTATTGCCTTACCTTCATATAGAGGTGATATTATCAATAATGTAGATTTTACTCAAAAAGATAGAACACCAAAAGCAAAAAGGCTTTTAAAAGCTTACAATCAAAGTGCTGCAACATTAAACTTACTTAGAGCCTTTGCAAGAGGTGGAATGGCTGATTTACATAAAGTTCATGCATGGAATTTAGATTTTGTAAAAGATAATGCCCTTGGTGAAAAATATGACCAATTAGCAGCTAAAATCTCTGAAACTTTAAAATTTATGGAATCGTGTGGAATCACTAGTGAAAATACAGCTCAATTAAGAGAAACAGTGCTTTATACTTCTCATGAGGCTTTATTATTAAATTATGAAGAAGCTCTTACAAGAAAAGATTCATTAAGTGGTAAATGGTATGATTGTTCTGCTCACATGTTATGGATTGGAGATAGAACAAGACAATTAGATGGTGCACATTTAGAATATTTTAGAGGTATAAATAATCCAATTGGTTGTAAAGTTGGACCATCTATGCAAGAGGATGAATTAATTGAATTAATTGATGCATTAAATCCAGAAAATGAAGCAGGAAGATTAAATCTTATTGTTAGAATGGGACATGATAAAATTGCTGATAAATTTCCAAATCTTTTAAAAAGAGTAAAAGAAGAGGGTAAAAATGTAGTTTGGTCATCAGACCCTATGCATGGAAATGTTGAAAAAGCTCCAAATGGATATAAAACAAGAGATTTTGATAATATTTTAAGTGAAGTAAAGCAGTTTTTCCAAATTCATAAAGCAGAAGGTACAGTTGCGGGTGGTATTCACCTTGAAATGACTGGGCAAAATGTAACAGAGTGTACTGGAAGTAAAAGTTCAGCGATTACAGCAGATGGGCTTCCTAGTAGATACCATACCCAATGTGATCCAAGGTTAAATGCAGATCAATCATTAGAGTTAGCATTTATGATAGCAGAGACTTTAAAAGAAGCTAGAAAATAAAACATATAAAGAGACTATAAAAAAGTCTCTTTATAAAGTTCTTCATTCCAAGCAACTAAAACCTTATCATCATATTCAATTACTGGTCTTTTAAATAGCATAGGTTCTTTTACCAACCATTCAAATTTACCATTTTCATCAAGATTAAGTTCTTTTAATCCTAGGTTTTTATATTTTGTACCTTTTGAATTAAATAGAATATTTATATCTGCTTTTTGTGTCCAAGTTTTTACTTTTTCTTCACTTGGTGTTTCTTTTTTAAAATCAAAAAAATCTACTTCTATATTATTGTCTTTAAAAAACTTTAGTGCATTTCTAACACTACCACATGTTTTAATTCCATAAACAGTAATATTCATTTTTAGGCCTATTCTATAATTTTAGGTACTATAAAATACCCTTCTTCACTTTTTGGGGCATGTTTTAAAATATGCTCAGACATCTCTAAATCTTGTTTAGATTCATCTTCCCTTAATGGGGTACCACCCTCAATCGTACTAAATGTAGCTTCAATATCTGATACATCAATCTCGTTTAAGTTTTCAACAAAATTAATAATATCAGCAAGTTCTGATTTTAAACCCTCTTTTTTAGAATCATCAATCTCCAAACTTGAAAGTTTTGCTAATTTATCAATTAACTTATCATCAACTGTCATTATGTTCCTTTATACTTCTTAAGTATTAAAATGGCTAATATTTTATCGAAAAAGAGATTAAAGCTTTAATTTACGCCTCTTTTTAAATAAAATTCTTTTTTAAATTCATCCCACTTATTTGCTAAAATTGCAGCTCTTGCTTGTTTCATTAAGTTTAAATAGTAATGGATATTGTGTAATGATGCAAGTCTAAAATATGTAATCTCTCCTGCTCTAAATAAATGGTTCATATATGCTCTTGTAAAGTTTTGACAAGTATAGCAACTACACTCTTCATCAATTGGCTTTTCATCCTCTTTAAAGCTTGCTTTTTTGATATTTACCCTTCCAAAACTAGTAAATAGTGTTCCATTTCTTGCATTTCTTGTAGGCATTACACAGTCAAACATATCAACACCACGCTCAATATTTTCTATTAAATCTTCAGGTGTTCCAACTCCCATAAGATATCTTGGCTTATTTTCTGGCATAAATTGCGTTGTCCATTCAACTGTATCATACATATCTTGGTTTGGTTCACCAACACTTAGTCCACCAATTGCAAAACCATCGAAATCCTCTAAAGCACAAAGTTGTTCGGCACTCATTTTTCTAAACTCTTTATCTGTACCACCTTGGATTATTGCAAAAATATTTTGATTTACCCCAATACCTTTTTCTTGTTGACTTTTATGGTATTCAATTGCTTCTTTCGCCCATTTTGTTGTTCTTTCAATAGATTTTTGAATTCTTTCTTTTGTGTTTGGAAGGGCAACTAAATCATCTAAAATCATCATAATATCACTTCCTAAATCATACTGTGTATCAAGTACACTTTGAGGAGTGAAATAGTGTTTACTTCCATCAATATGTGATTTAAACATGATTCCATTTTCATCGGGCTTACTATTATCACTTAGAGAAAATGCTTGAAATCCACCACTATCTGTTAAAAATGAGTTAGGAAATTTCGAAAATCCATGAAGTCCCCCAAATTTTTTTATTAGTTTACTTCCTGGTCTTAGATAAAGATGATAAGTATTTCCAAGTATAATTTTTGCTCCTAAGCTCAACATATCATTGGCATCAAGAGCTTTTACTGTTGCTTGTGTTCCTACTGGCATGAAAACTGGCGTTTCTATTGTACTATGAGCTGTTTTTATTGTACAAGCTCTTGCTTTATTTGAAGTTGCATCAATATTAAATTGCATTAATTTTATCCCTTATTATAAAAAAATATTATATCGAATCTTCAATTTAAAAATTATTTCACTACATAAATAATATATGAATGAATATTTATAATCTCAAAAATGTTATAATTTTTTCTAAAATGAATAAAGAGAAGAGATGAAAATAATTAGAGTTTTTTTAATAATAATTTTTTTAAATATATTTTTGTCTGCCTCTGAAAAAATCGATTACTTATATTATGCTAATATTGGCATCTCAAATGAAGCAGGGATTTTATCAAAATTTAAAGATAGAAATGTTGCATTAAACTCGTGGGTAACAGAACTTGCAGAATTCGAAAAAATGAAAATAAATATTAATATTTATTATGAAAAAGAAAAAATTCTAAAAGATTATAAAAATAAAAAACTGGACACAATTATTTTAGATGCCCTTACTTATTATAGAAATAAAGATTTATTAGATCCTTTAACATACAAAAAATGGGGAGTTTCTTTAAGTAAAAAGAAAAGGTCAAGATATTATCTTATAGCAGATGGTGAAAAAAAACTAAAAGGTTTTAAAGACTTAAAAAATAAAAAACTAGTTTTAAAAAGTGAAGATAAAAATGCAAATGTTTGGCTTGAAAAAAACTCTTTAACTATAAATAAAAAATCATCAAAAAAACTTTTAGAAGAATTAAAGAAAGAGAAAAATGATAGAAGAGTTGTTTTTAGTGTGTTTTTTGGAAAATCAGATTATGGAATTATTACAAAAAGAGCTTGGGATGTTATAGTTAGTTTTAATCCTGCAATTAAGAAAAAAGTAAAAATAATCGATATGTCAGATGAGATTTTTTTTGATAATTTAGCTATGTATTCAAAAACTTCTGATGCTACATCAAGGGAATTTTTCTTAACAAAAGGTGCTAATCCTCAAGAATTAAAATCAAAAAAAGCATTAAGATTAATTAATCTTTTAAAAATCGATTCGATTTTTATAATTGAAGATGAGAGTTTGAAAGATTTAAATAAATTTTTCAAAGAGTATTTTGAATTAGAAAAGAGATATAACTGATGAGATCAACTTTATTTCTTAAAATCTTTGTACTAATATTTTTTACAATGACTATAATTTTTGTATTTTTTACTTATCAATTTATTTTTACCCAAAAAGAATCTATTTTAGGTGCTCAACAAATAAAAGCAAAAAGTATTGCACAAAATATTTATATCTCAAATAGTGATGCTATGGTAGTTGAGGATGAGATTACCCTTTTGGAATCAGTACAAGACTTTGTTTCATTAAATGAGGATTTAGAATCTATTACAATTACAAGGGAAAAGGGAAGTAGAATAATTGTAAAAAAAGACAATTGGAGTTTAGTAGAAAGAGAGCAGTTAGGCAATGTAAATATTGCGAGGGATTTTTCATATTCAATTTTTGATTCAGACGAATATAATAAAAAGATTTTTAAATATATTTTTCCAGTATATTTTAATGATATTATTTGGGGGGATTTGATTTTAGAATTAGATTTAGTGGAATACCAAAAACAAGTTGAGAATATTGATAATAATGCTATAACTTTAGGTGTAATTTTACTTTTCACCTCTTTGCTTATTTCATATACTTTAGCAAAAATGATTACAGCACCTATCATCCAGTTTAACTCTATTACGGAAGAGATATCAAAGGGTAATTTATCTATGAAACTTGATATTAAAACTAATGATGAGATAGGAAAATTAGCCCAAAATTTTAATAAAATGGTTACTGCATTAAATGAGACTCAAAAAAGATTAAGGGAGTCCCATTCAAAATTAGAAGAGAGGGTTGAACAAAGAACAAAAGAGCTTAATGATTTAAATGAAAATCTAGAAAAAAGGGTTGATTCTGAGATTAGAAAAAGACAAGAACAAGAGCAGTTGTTGATACAACAATCAAAACTTGCTTCTATGGGTGAGATGATTGGAAATATCGCACATCAATGGAGACAACCTTTAAATGCATTAAGTTTAGTGATGCAAAATGTTCAGCTTGCATATGAATTAAATGAGTTAGATGATGAGTTTATGGAAAAATCAGTAAAAAAAGTAAATCTTCTGGCTAATAATATGTCAAAAACAATTGATGATTTTAGAAACTTTTTTAAACCTAATAAAGAAAAAGAGGTTTTTGTTTTAAATGATATTGTTAAAAAAACCTTAGATATTGTTGATTCAACCTTTGAACATCATAATATTAAGATAATACAAAAATTTGAGAGTAAAATTAAAGTATTTGGTTTTTCAAATGAGTTTTCTCAAACTATTTTAAATATTATGAATAATTCAAAAGATGCTTTTAGTGAAAACTCAATACCTAATGCAAAAGTCACTATTACAGTAAAAAATGATAAAGATTATGGAATCGTTTCTATTGAAGATAATGCAGGAGGAATTCCACAAGATATCATAAATAAAGTTTTTGAACCATATTTTACTACAAAAGAAGAGGGTAAAGGAACTGGTATTGGATTATATATGTCAAAAATTATAGTTGAACAAAATATGGAGGGTAAATTAAGCGTAAGAAATATTGAAAATGGGGCGCAGTTTATCGTTAAAATACCACTATATAAGGAATTTAAAATTGAAAAAAGTTGATAAAAGTCTATTTGAAAATTTAACAGTTCTTTATGTAGAAGATGATGATATGACAGTTGAGGAGATTAGTTTTTTTCTTAAAAAATATGTAAAAAAACTTCTTATTGCTAAAAATGGCCAAGAGGGAATTGATTTATTTAAAGCTCACAAGCCTAATATTGTGATTTCTGATATACAAATGCCTATTAAAAATGGTTTAGATATGTGTGAAGAGATTTTAAAAATTGAAGAAGATTTCCCTATAGTTTTAACAAGTGCATATAGTGATGGTGATTATTTAATAAAGGCAATTGAACTTGGAATTGAAAAATACCTTTTAAAACCAATTAATATGATTGAAATGTTAGCTGTAATTCAAAAATCATTAAACCTAGGCAAGCAAAATAAGCTATGTGATGACTTTGATGATTATGTGCAGTTTTTACTTGATAGTAATCCATCTTTTATGTTTATTCTTCATGGGGAAGAGATTGAATATGCAAACAAAAATTTTTTAAAGCAATTAGGTCATGAGAATATAAATTCATTAAAAGAAGCAAGTAAGTTATGTAAAGATATTTTTACCCTTGAAAATTTAGAAGAAGATGAAAACTGGATTGATTATATTGTTAAAAATAGCGATAAAAGTCATTTAATATCAGTAAAAAAAACTGGACATAATCTAAAAAGTGAATTTTTTGTTACCCATAAGTATTTTAAAAGTACAAATAAAAGTGTTCTTATTTTTATAGATACCCAAGAACAGAAATTAAAAAAAATTGAAAATATTACAAATCAGATATTGAATAAAAATTTAGAAAAAAAAGATTATATAAATGGTTTAGAAAAAATAAATAAAATTTGTGCTTTATAAAAATAACATGAATGTAATATTGTAAACATCTATTATAAAATTATTTAATATAAAATAAATTAAAAAAATAATAAACTTATGATAATCAGTAGTTTCAATTTTGAAAATACAAGATAAAAATTTAGGATAAATTTTATGAAAAAGTTAAATAAAGATTTACTAGAATCTCTAACTGTACTCTATGTTGAAGATGAAGAGATGATAAAAGAAGAGGTCTCTTTTTTCTGTAAAAGATTTATTCCAAATTTTCATGTTGCTTCAAATGGTCTTGAGGGTATAGAGGTTTATAAAAAGATTAACCCTGATGTAATAGTTACAGATATACAAATGCCTAAAATGAATGGTATTGATATGTTAAGGGAACTTAAAACTACAACACCCGTTATTATTACCACTGCTTTTTCTGATATAGAATATTTTTTATATGCAATAGAACTAAAAGTTAATAAATTTATAATAAAACCAGTTGATTTAAAAGAGTTACTTACAAATATTCAAGAATCAGTTGTAAGTAAAAGATTACAAGATAGATTATTTGAAAAAGAGAATGTACTTAAAATTTTAGATGAAAACGTATTGATGTCAGTTACAGATAAAGATGGTAACATAATTGATGCAAGTAGTATTTATTGTGAATTAATTGGTTACACAAAAGAGGAACTAATTGGCAATACTCATAGTATACTTAGACATGAAGATACCCCAGATGAATTTTATAAAGAAATGTGGGAAGAGATAAAAAAAGGGAAGATATTTAAATCTGAAATTAAAAACAGAAAGAAAAACCAAGAAGAGTTTTGGTCAAATTTAACAATCACACCTGTTTTAAATCAAGAGGGTGAAATAGAAAACTTTTTAGCTATTAGAGAAGATATTACAAATAAGAAAAAACTAGAACAATTAGCTATTAAAGATGAAACAACAGATATTTATAATAGACGATATTTTAATACAATTATTGAAAAAGAAAATAGAAGATTAACAAGGGAAAAAACAACTCTTTCTTTAGCGATTATTGATGTGGATTATTTCAAAAGCTATAATGATACCTATGGACATCCAAAGGGTGATGAAGCTTTAGTTGCAATTGCAAATGTTTTAAAACTTAAATCTTCTAGGGCTAGTGATTATGCCTTTAGACTTGGGGGAGAAGAGTTTGGACTTATATTTACTAGTAACAGTGTTGAAGAGTCTTTTCAGTTTTTAGAATCTATTATAGAAGAGATAGAGTCTTTAAAAATTGCCCATGAAAATAGTTTATGCAGTGAATATGTAACTATTTCAGCAGGTTTAATTATTGTAAATTCTGAAAAGTTATTAGATTCAAAAGATATGTATAGATTAGCCGATAAAGCTTTATATGAAGCAAAAGAAAATGGAAGAAATCAAGTAGTTTTATCTAGTTTCAATAAGAAGGATTAATTAGAATGTTTAAAAATCTAGTTCTAGTAAGTTTGCTAGTGGGAAGTTTATGTGCAAACGAGGTGAGCGTAAATCTTGATAAAGCGATTGAAACTGCATTAAAAAATAATGCATTAAATAGAATTTCAAAATTAAATTTAGATATTGCAAAAGCTCAATATGAGCAAGCCTTAAGTGCAAACTATCCAAGTATAGATGCCATTTTATACGTGAATAGAGATAGTAAAGATACTATTTATCAGCAAAGAGGGGAATTTAATCTTCCTGCTGACATGGTTGCTTTATTAACTCCATTTGGCTTAAGCTCTACTACTATTAATGCTGATATTGATACTATTGCAAAAGGTAGAGATACCATTAGAGGTCAAGTTGAAGTTAATTATCCTATTTTTACAGGTGGCAAAATCTCAGCTATTATTGAACAAGCTAGATTAAATAAAGAGGTTAAAAAACAAGCAATAGTAAGGGAAAAAGCAAATGTTGTTTATGATATTAAAAAGTATTTTTATGGATATATTCTTACAAATGAGTTATATACTTTAATAGAAAGTATTTACAAAAATATGGAGTTTAGTAGAGATATAACTAAAGAGTTTTTAGAAAATGGTACAGAACTAAAAATTAATAGAAGTGATTATTTAAATATTAAACTTTTAACATCAATGATTAAATCAGCTTTGTCAACTATTGAATTAAATAAAGAGATGTTAAGATCAGCTTTAGCAAATACTATGGGGTTAAAACATGATGATGTTTTAAAAATTGAATACAACCAACAAGAAATTTTAAAAAGCAATAGACAACTTCAGGACTTAGTAAAAAAAGCTTCTTCATTAAACCCAGAGATTAATACTATAAATATTGCTTTAAAAATAAAAGATGAACAAATAAAAGAATCAAAATCTGATTATTACCCAATGGTTAATCTTTTTGGAAATGTAAGTCATACATATAACTCATATGAATATGGGTATCTAAATGAAGATGATGAAAATAGATGGAGTTTAGGACTTGCTGTTAAAATGTCTTTATTTAATGGTTTTAAAACTACAAATGAAGTAATGGAGAAAAAACTAGATAAAAAAGTTATGAATGAACAAAAACTTCTTTTAGAAGAAGGAATCGCCTTACAACTTAAAAATGAGTTTTTGAAAAGCTCAATTGGATATGAACAAGTTCAAACTTTAAAGGATGCAGTAAATACTGCAATTGAAAGTAGTGATATGAACTTTAAAGGATACCAATATGAAATGGTTGAAGCTGAAGATTTAGTTAAATCTCAATTAATGGAAGTGTATGTTAAATCTGCATATTTAAAAAGTGTTCATGATTATATGCTTTCTTTAGCTACTATTGATAAACTTGTTGGAAGCAAGGTAGATGAAAACTTTTAGACTATTTTTTCTATTGTTTCTGGCATTGTTTTTAAATGCAGATGAATTTATAGATAAAAATTATAGTCTAGCTTGTACAATACATAGCTTTGATAAAGTTCAGCAAAATAAAATAAAAAGTTCAGTTTATAAGGTTGAAACTTTATTAGCTGAAGTTTTAAGAAATGAGCTTGAAGTAAATATAGAATTTTTTGATAGTGAAGATGAAATGCTTAAATCTTATATAGAATACAAGAGATTTAATAATGCAGTTTTCTATCTTAACTATTATCTAAAAAATAGAAAAATAATAGATAAGTATACTAAAGAATATTTTGCATTTTCTTCTAAAGATAAATTTCATAGTTATGTACTTTTAGCTAATAATGAATCAAAAATTAAATCTATAAAAGATATCAAAAATAAAGTCTATGTAAATTTTTTAGGTGATGATAATCTTCATACATGGTTAGATTATAAAAGTTTAGAAAAATTTAAAAAACCATATAAATCTTTAGTTAAAGAACAAGTTAATGTAAAAAAGGCAAGTAGAGCAATTTTGAATTTATATTTTAATAAAGCAGATTTTACGGTAGTGAAAAAAAATGTTTTTGATAATATGGTTAAGCTGAATCCTGCTTTGAAAAAAAGATTAAATATAATTGATGAATCAAAAAAAATATTTTTATATGGGGTTGGAGCTTTTCATAAAGATACACCTAATGAAGTCACAGAAAAATTTTTTAAATATACTGAAAATCTTAAAATTATGAAGAAGTTGGAGTACATTTATAGGTTGTTAGATCAATCTTCTTTAGAAAGAATTACTAAAGAAGAAATGAAAGATATGGTAAACTTTTTTGAAGAATATGAGTATTTGAAAAAGAGGTATAATGTTAATTAGAAGTAATAAAATATTTATTAAAATATTTGTAACAATGTTTATTTCTATAATGTTCTTTACTACTATATATTCTATATATACCCTATCAAAGCAAAAATCACAAATTCTTAAAGCTTTAGATACTCAAGCATCAAATATGTCAAAAATGCTTATTTATATCTCTTCTGATGCAATTATTTTAAATGATGGTTCTATTATTGTTGAAGTTTTTGATAAGTTTCTAAATCAAAACTCAATGGTTGAAGAGCTGATTTTTTCTAGAAGCACTGGGGATTCATATGTTGTTAGAGACAATAACTGGAGCTATGAAGAAAAACTTCATGAGATTTATGATAATAAGAATTCTAATGAAAGTTCCTATAAAATCGTTTATTCCGAAAATTTAAAAAAAGATGTTTTTTTATATAACTATCCTATTTTTTTATCAAATACAAAATGGGGTGAATTACATATGAGCCTCTCTTTAGCGGAGTACAATTCAAATTTAAAGAATATGTACCTTGAGTTTATTGCTTTTTTTATCTTTAGTGTTTTAACAATTATTATTGTTTCATATCTTATTGCAAAAAAACTTTCAATGCCAGTTATAAAATTAAATAAGGTTGCAAAAAAGATTAAAAAAGGGAATTTAGAACTTAGAAGTGATTATAAATCAAATGATGAATTAGGTGAACTCTCTACAAGTTTTAATGAGATGATTGCAACAATTGAAAGATCGCAAAAAGCTTTACATAAATCTAGGGAAGATTTAGAAATTAAGGTAAAAGATAGAACTTTAGAGTTGTATGAAACAAATAAAGAACTTGAAGATAAAACTAAAGCTTTAGAGGAATTAAATAGAAGTCTTGATTCTAGGATAAAAGAGGAACTTAAAAAAAGAGAGAAACAAGAAGAGCTAATGATACAGCAATCAAGACTAGCTGCAATGGGTGAGATGATTGCAAATATTTCACATCAATGGAGACAACCATTATCTGCAATTACAACATCAGCTTCAGGAATTAGATTAGAAAAAGAGTTTGGAATGTCTGATGATGAAAGGGAATTAGACAAACTTGATACTATTGTAAAAACTTCTAATTATTTATCTAAAACAATAGATGATTTTAGTAATTTCTTTAGACCAAATAAAACAAAACAAGAATTTGATATTGAAATTGAACTTGATAGGGCTTTAACTTTAGTTGGGGCAAGTTTAAAATTTAACTATATTGAAGTAAAAAAAGAGTTTGAAAAATGTGGTAAAGTTTATGGTCTACCAAATGAATTTTCACAAGCTGTTATGAATATTTTAACCAATGCAAAAGATATTTTAGTTGAAAGAAAAATAGATAATCCACTTGTTACTATTAGAATTTATGAGGAAGACAACTGTGGAGTTTTAGAAATAGAGGATAATGGTGGAGGAATCGATACTGAGGTTTTACCAAAAATATTTGAACCATACTATACTACAAAACACCAATCCCAAGGGACAGGAATTGGTCTTTATATGTCAAAAGTAATTGTTGAACAGAATATGCAAGGGAAATTAACGGCTAAAAATATTAATGATGGCGTTATCTTTACTATAAAAATACCAATGGTATAAAATATGTTTAAAAAAATATTTTTAAGTTTATTACTTTTATCTTTTTACTTAAATGCTAAAGATAAAATAGCTCTTGGTTTATTGTATGGAGATATACATTTCTCAGAAAAAGAAGTAAAACTAGGTGCAAAACTTTGGCTTAAAAATATTGAAAAACTAAATCTTGGTGTGGAATTAGAGGTATTTTTTTATGAAAATAAAGAGGATGTATTAAAAGATTATAAAGACAAAAAAATTACTAATATTATTACAACGGGGACCTTCTTTTTTAAAAATAAAGAGTTTCTTGAAAAATACTCTAAATACAAATGGGTATTAAGTAGGGATAAACTTAAATTTATAGAGTATTATATGATTAAAAATAAAGAGTCAGATTTTGATATTAAAGGTTTTAAAAATATAAAGGTTTCCTATAAAAACGATTTAGAAAAAGTTTGGGCACATAGTGTATTAAGAAAAGAAATAGAAAATAAAAAAAGTAAAATTAATTATATACAAAAGGAAACAGAAAAGATTGTAGCTTTAGATGCATTTTTTCATAAAGATAAAGTAGTAGTAATACCAAAAGAGATATATGAACTTATGTTGCAGTATAACTCACAATTTAAAAATAAAACAGAAATTGTTGCAAAATCCCCTAAAATATTTTTTAGGGCTATAGGTTTTACAAGAGATGGAGTAGGAGAAACTTTGGACAAAATATATAAAGATATAAATGATAAAATCAACAATAATAGAGTGGATTTAAGTGTCTTATCTTATGTACAAATTCAAAATGTTTTTTTAATAGAGAATAATGAGTTAGAAGAGTTAGGGGTTTTATATAAAAATTATGGTGAGGTTTTAAAATGAAAATACTAATTTTAATTGGATTAATCATATCTTTTTCTTTTTTAAATGCCAAAGATGATGTTATTAATATGGGTATTTATCCTGAAGGTATTTTTATTTCTAAAAAACAAGCAATGGTTGCTGCTAAAATTTGGAATACAAAAGTCAATAATGATAATAGATACAAAAATGAAGTGATTCTTAAAATCTATGATGACTTTGATGAAATGATAAATCTATATGATAATAAAAAGTTATATTCAATAATTATAACTCCAGGAAAATATTATTCAAATAAAGAAAAACTTGACAAAATCACTTATTTAAAATGGGGTTTTATTAGAGGTGAAAACACTTTTTCAAAATTTTATTTAATAAAAAACAAAAATTTCAAAGATGATATAAAAAATGTAAAAAATTTAACAATTTTATATAAAGAAGAGATGGCTAAAAATTGGGTTGAGTATTATACTTTAAAAAATAATATAAAAAATATAGATTTTAAAAAAATTGAAAAAGATAATAAATTGGTTTTTAATGTTTTTTTTAAGAACGAATTTTCTGTTGTAAGGCAAGAACTGTATGATACTATGGTTAAATTAAATCCTCAAATAAAAACAAAAGTTGAGATTATAAAAGAGTCTAATAAAATATTTCCAGTATCTATGGGATTAGATAGAAAAGATTTTGCTGAAAAATATATTTATATACATGATAATATAAAAAAAGATATAAATGAAAATAATATTCAACTTGAAAGTTTTAAACATGTTGATGTAAATGGTATAAAAGTTTTAACAGATCATGAGCTAAAGCCTCTTGATGAATTTTATAAAGATTATTTGAAAATTATAGGAAAAAACTAATCAAATAAGCAATATTATATTTAGTACTTTTTGATATAATACCCTATGAAAAAAATATTAGTAATTTTAGATGGTATTGTTGCTAAAAAACTTATGAAAAGAATTGTTGAAACTAATACAAGAGACAACAATTATGATGTAGTTTATATGAATGATTCCATTGTTCCTGAAAACAAAGCTTCCAATTTTACTTTTTATAAATTTGACCCCACTTCTGAGTCTAAACTCGCAATGGTTTTAGATAAAGATATACACAGTCAAGTATTAGTTGCACTTAATTCAAAAGATGAGATGTTAAATGTAATTAAAAATATAAGAAGTAGAAAAAGTAATTTGCCAATTTCAATTTTAGATTATTGGGGGATTGAATTAAGTGACCCTTATTTAAATATTTATAAAGGTATTGAAGTTTTAGCAAATGGGATGGTTGAGAGGCTTCCTAATATTCCTGTTATGGCACAAAATATTGGGCTAAAACAAGGTGAGATTATGGAAATTAAAATACCTTTTGGTAGTTCTTATGCCTATAGATATATTGGTTCAATTGAACAAAGAGATTGGAAAATCTTTGGTTTATATAGAAATGACCAGTTAGTAAATATCAAGCCCTCTTTGATTTTAAAACCAAATGATATTATTTTAGTAATTGGGAAACCAACTGTATTGATGCAAATTTATAATGCAATTGGAAAGTCTCAAGGACAATTTCCAATGCCTTTTGGTCACAATATCTATTTATATCTTGATATGTTTATACTTTCTAAAAAAAGAGTTTTGGATATTGTTGAAGAGCTTAAATATTTAAATAAAAGATTAAAAAATAGTAAACTTTTTATTAGAATTACAAGACCTACAAATGTAGGTATTTTAGAATATATTAAAGATGTATTTGGGAAAAATGATGCCGTTGAGATAAAAATGGATTACCATGATATTGGGATGGAAAAACTATTAAAATCTGATACAAAAACTTTAGATATTGGGATGATAATTCTTGCAAATGAAAACTTTAAAGATAAATCAAAAATTAAACACCTATTAGATTTAAAACTACCAATCTTTAAGTTAGGGGAAAATTTAAATGCTTCTATTAAAAGAACAGTTATTATTCTAAATGATATAAACTCTTATGAGCAAATATCTCCTGTTGTATTTGATGTTGCAAGTCAATTTAAAACAAAAACAAAGATTTTTGATATGGACCCTGTTGGTGAAGATGAGGATAAAACTCACCTACTTGATCATTTTGAAAATCTATCAAAAATATTTAATGAAAAAATTGAGATTATCTCAAATGATAAAAATCCAATTAGAGAATTAAAAAAACAAGAAAATATCTTACAAATCTTACCTTTAAAAGAGGGTATGTTAAACAAAAGACTTTCTTGGAAATTTTTATATACAAATCCAGATTTAATATCATTTGATATGAGAAAATTTAATCAATTGCTGATACCAATTATTGAAGAATAAATAGGGACTATTAAAAGGAAATAAATGAATTTTGAAAAATATCCATTTGAGAAATTAAATGAATTATTAGAGGGAATTACACCAAATGAAAAGTATGAATTATCAGCTTTAACAATTGGTGAGCCAAAATTCCAAACACCGGATTTTATCCAATCTGAATTAAAAGAGAATACATCTTTATTACAAAAATATCCTGCAAGTGCAGGGGAAAACTATTTAAAAGAAGCTATGGTAAATTTTGTTAAAAATAGATTTAATGTAAGTTTAGAACTTAACCAAATAATACCAACATTTGGTACAAGGGAGGTATTATTTAATTTCCCTCAATATGTTCTTTTTGACAAAAAAAATCCAATTATAGCTTTTACTAATCCTTTTTATCAAATATATGAAGGTGCTGCAATTGCTAGTAGGGCTGAGGTTATACATATTGATTTAACAAAAGAGAATGATTTTAAAGCAAGTCTTAGTGATGATGAACTAAAAAAATGTGATTTAGTGATTTTAAATTATCCTAATAATCCTACATCTGCAGAGATGACAAAAGAGGAATTAGCTTTATGGGTAAAAAAAGCACTAGAGTTTGATTTTATTTTAGTAAATGATGAGTGTTATTCTGAAATTTATTTTGATGAAGCAACAAAACCAGCTTCTCTTTTAGAAGCTTCAATTGAAGCTGGAAATAGTGAATTTAAAAATGTGATTGTAATGAATTCAATTTCTAAAAGAAGTTCAGCACCAGGTTTAAGATCTGGGTTTATTGCAGGTGACAAAGAGATTTTAGAAGGGTATATGAAATATAGAACATATATTGGATGTGCTGCACCTGTTCCTCTTCAAAAAGCAGCTGCTGTTGCTTGGAATGATGATAATCATGTTGAAGAGTTTAGAAAAATTTATAGAAAGAATTTTCAAATAGCTCAAGAGATTTTAGGGATTACTCCTCCAAAAGCTACTTTTTATATCTGGCTAGAGGTTGAAGATGAGCTAGAATTTACAAAAGAGCTTTTTAAAGAGAAACATATAAAAGTATTGCCAGGAAGTTTCTTAGGAAGAAATGGTATTGGAAAAGGTTATGTAAGAATAGCATTAGTAGAAAATGAAACAAAAACAAGAGAAGTTTTACAAAGATTAAAGGATTTTATTGATGGATAAAGAGGAACTTTTTCAAGCAAGAACAAATCCAGATTTTTTGAAATATTTAGAAGAGACAAGAACTGATGCCATTGCTACAAAAAATATTTCTGCACTTTATGAGGTTTTAGATTCATATTTAATTCTTGATTTAGGGGAAGATAAGATAAATGAGATTTATCAAAATATTTTAGAAATCTCCTTTGAAAATGTAGAAAAAATAGTAAATGAAAACAAAAAACTAAGTTTAGAGGGTGATGACCTTTGTTATATTAGAGCTTTTTATGAACATGGAATTGAAAAATATAGTTATGAAAATATTGATGGAGCAAAACAACTTTTATTTGTTTTATCAAATATAATTGATGATTCCTTTTTAACTAAGTGTTTACAAACACATATTATTGCTCTTTCAAAAAACAAAGACTTAGATAGTTTTTATGAAGAAGAAGTGGATTTAGAAGCATCAAATGATGATGAAAAATATGGATATTTTATCTCAAATTTTAAATACGATTTAGATACTCATTTAGAACAAAATAAAGATATTTTACAAAAAGAGTATGACAATTTAAAACATTTATTGGAAGGTTAATGAAAGTACATTTTATAGGAATTGGTGGAATTGGACTTTCTGCCTTAGCAAGATTTTTAAAATATGATGGGCATGAAGTATGTGGTTCTGATATGAAAAGTTCACCAATTACAAAAGAGCTTGAGAAAGAGGGGATTAAAGTATCTTGTCCTCAAGATTCAAAAAATATCACAGATGACTTAGATTTGGTAATCTATTCAGCTGCAGTTACAGATGAAAACCCAGAATTGATTGAAGCTAGACTTCAACAAATAAGAACATTATCAAGAAAAGAAGCTTTGCCAATTATTTTAGGTGATAAGAAAAATTATTGTGTAGCAGGAGCTCATGGTAAATCTACTACAACAGCAATTTTAGCTTCAATCTTGGAAAGTTCAGCTTTAATTGGAGCTATCTCTAAAGACTTTGGTTCAAACTTTAGATATGTAAATGATTTAGTAGCTTTTGAAGCAGATGAATCAGATGCTTCTTTTTTACTTTCAAATCCATATTGTTCTATTGTTACAAATGCTGAACCTGAGCATATGGAATATTACCATTATGACTTAGATAAGTTTTATGGAGCTTATGAAACATTTATAGACCTTGCACAAAAAAAAGTTTTAAATGGTGAAGATAAAGATATCAAAAAACTTAAAATAAAAGATGCAACTTATCTTTATCCAAGTGTTGATATTAAAAATTTATCTTATCTTTTAAAAGATGGTGAACCTTTTACAAAATTTGAATTAAAAGATTTAGGCTATTTTGAAGTTTGGGGATTTGGATACCATATTGCTGTTGATGCTTCTTTAGCAATTCTTGCAGCTTTAAATGAACTGGAAATTGATGAAATAAGAGAAAATCTAGCAAATTATAAGGGTATTAAAAAAAGATTTGATGTGGTTCAAAAAAATGAAAAAATGGCCATAATTGATGATTATGCCCACCATCCAACAGAGATAGATGCAACTATGAAATCTGTTGAACTTTATGATAATTTAACAAATATGAATAAAAGAATAGTGATTTGGCAACCCCACAAATATTCAAGAACAAATGACAACCTTGAAGGTTTTAAAAAATGTTTTAGAAGATGTGATGAACTTGTAATTTTACCAATTTGGACAGTTGCAGGTGAACAAAAAATTGAGATAGATTTTGAAAAAGAGTTTGAATATTATAATCCAATTTTTGCAGATAGTTTAAAAACCTCAAAGGGGAAAATTGAACTTATTAAAGATGGTAAAATAATACATGAATATTCTGAAGGTATTATTTTAGGAGTTGGTGCAGGAGATATTACTTATCAATTAAGACACTAAAAAGATTGCCCTGTGAGTTATAATAAATAGGGCAACTTTATTTAAGAATACTTTTTTATCCTACTTAAATGAGTAGGGCTAATTCCAAGATATGAAGCGATATGGTATTGAGATAATCTTTTTTCTATATGACCATACTCTTTTAAAAACCTCTTATATCTATCATAGGCATCTTCTAAAACTAAAGAATAACTGATATTATCCTTTTGAAATATCCAATGTTTCTCTAAATAATAAATGTGATACATTTTTAAATCATCATATTTATAAAGTAATTGTCTATATTTATCATGGGTAATTTCAACAACAATTGAGTCTTCCAATGCTTGTATTGAGGTTTGAGTCTCCTTATCCTGTAATAGTGCAATCATATCACCATAAACTCTTGTTTCCCAAAAGAAGTTTTTGTTAAACTCTTCCCCTTTTTGATTTACAGCAAAAACTCTAAATAATCCTTTATAAACATATGATATAGCATTTATTTTTTCATTGAAATGAAATGCATATTCATCTTTTTTAATTTTTCTAATAGTAAGTATTTTGTTTAATTCCTTCCAAGTTTCTTCACTTAAAGGATAGTAAGAATTCATAGTATGTTTTAAACTGTTAAGTATCTCATCATTTTTCATTTTGAAAGATTATCTAATTTATCAACATATGTAAATGACAAAATATATTTTTTTTTATAAAATTAATCAAAAAAAGGAATTTCATTTGAATGAAAATATAAAAGCACATATTTTAGTATTAATTGCAACAGTTTTAATAGCTTTGTCATTTATAATCTCAGGGAAATTATCTGGTGTTATACATCCTATCTCTCTTACTTTATTTAGATTTGTATTAGCTTTTTTTGCTTTATTACCTTTTATTTTAATGAAAAAGAAATTAAGAGAAAAAATAAAAAATAGTTTTTTAAAAGGTCTTAAAATCAGTCTTTTCTATAGTTTATATTTTATTCTTTTATTTAAAGCTTTAGAATATACAAGTGCATTAAATACAGCTACTTTATTTACGTTAGTTCCACTAATAACTGCTTTTTTTGCAGGATTTGTATTTAAAGACAAATTAAATATATATAAGTTAATGACATATTTTGTGGGTATGATTGGTACGCTAATAGTTATTTTTGATGGAAGTATAGAAGCTATGATTAAACTTACTTTTAATTATGGGGATATTATATTTTTATTTGGAGTTTTATCTATGGCTTTATATTCTATTAGTGTAAAGTATTTTTATGAAGAAAATGACAACAGTTTAGTTTTGACTTTGATGACTTTATTTGGTGGAATTATTTGGATGAGTATTGCTTTATTTGTTTTAGATGTATCTTTACAGTGGGAAAAGATTGAAGATAATTATCTTTTTTATATGTTATATTTATCTATAGGGGCAACTTTATTTACTGTGTTTTTATATCAAAAAGCAACAATAACTCTTGGCCCAAATAAAGTGATGGCGTATGTATATTTAAATCCTGCAGTTGTTGCCTTATTTATGTATATTTTTGAGGCTGAGAAAATTAATATATTTATGTTTATGGGAATTATATTGTCTATTTTAGCTACTATATCTTTATTAAAACAAAATGGATATAAGAAGTTAGATTAGAAAAACTTTCCCATTTTCAATTTTGATTTTCCCTTCAAGTTCATACTCAAATATTTTATTAGAATATTTACTTATTGCTTCTTCATAACTTGGAAAAGAGTTTAAAAAGAGAGTGAATTCATCTTCTACTTTTTTTACTTTTCCAAATCTATCTAAAAATTTATCTAAATCATAAATCACTTCAATTAAACCTTTTTCCACAAGCTTTAAAGTACCTAAACTTTCATTTAATCTATGGGGTATAGTGTAAACCTTTTTTCCCATTTCAAGGGCATATTTTACTGATGTTAAACTGCCACTTTTTTCATCTGCTTGAGTAACAATTAAAACTTCACCTAAGGCAACTACAATCTCATTTCTTTGGACAAAGGTATAGTTACGTGCTTTTTCTCCATCCTTATAAGCACTTAATACTAAACCGTTTTTTTCAATCTCATCAAGAAGTTTTTTATTTATTGCTGGATATTTAATATCTAATCCATTTGCTACCACTGCAATGGTATTTTCACTTGAAGCTGCTTTATGGGCAATTGCATCAACACCAATTGCTCCACCACTAATTACAGCAACATCTCTATTTTTTAATTCAATTGCAATTTTATGGGTGATTAAATTTGTATATTTTGAAGGTTTTCTAGTACCTACAATGGAGACTTTTCTTTTTTTTAGAAGTTCTAAATCTCCCCTATAATATAAAGTTTTTGGAGTTTTTTTCATATTAGATAGTTCAGTTATAGTATTTGAAAGTTCTTTAGTCATAATAATCTTTTTTAATATAATTTTTTAGATTATACTTAAAATAAATTAAAATAAAAATTTGTATTATTTATTTAAAAAAGGTAATTGATTTAGATATACCATTTCTAAATCATTTAATAGATGTTTTGATTCTCTTAATGTTTTTAATGTAATTGAATGTGGATGGCAAATTGCTATTGCAAAACCATTTTTCTTTGCAATTCTTATTGCTTTTTTTAATTGGTTTTGAATATAGTTAAAGTCCTGTTCATTATCTAAGAAAACATTTCTAACAATATATGGCATATTATATTTTTCTGCCATTTGTTTTCCAACAGTCTTACCTGTAGTTCTACTATCCATAAATATAAAATCATATTTTACTAAAGCTTTAAAAAGTCTATCCATAGATTCTTTATTTTCAGTAAATTTACTTCCTGTATGATTATTTGTATATTTTGCATTTGGATACCATTGTCTAATTTGGGCAACTCTTTTTTCTATTTTTTCATAGCTATCACCAATATGAAGTGTATGGGCTTCTTCATTATTAAATGATGTTGCTTGAAGTGGGAAATGTATCATATAAAACTCTAAATTTTGGGCAATTTTTGCAGAGTCAGGATGTCTTTTTGTTGGAGGCATAAATGATGGAGTAACTGTATATCCTATTTTATTAATTAACTTTAATTGATAAGATGTTGTTACATCATCTATTACAATTGCTAATTTTGGTTTCTGTGTTAATACTGCTTTGGGTTTATCTTTTACAGTAACTTGTTTTTGTATCTCTTTTTTAGGTTCTTGTTTTATATCAGGTTTTTTAATATCTTGTTCAACTTTATCAACCTGTTCTTTTAATTTTTGAACAGTTTCTTTATCAATATATTCTTCATAAAAATGATCAGTATATTCTTCAAATTTATCTTTTTTTATTTTTATTTCATCTATATATTTATCTAATTCAGTATTAGTTTTTTTAGTTAAATTATCAATCTCTTTTTTTACAGTTTTTTCAACTTTATTGCTAACTTGTTTTGCTGTAGAGTTAACCTCTTTTAATCTTTTTGTATCAAGGTTAAAAAGTATAAATCCAATTAGTAATATTAGAAGGATAATTAAAACTAAAAGTATATTTATAAGTTTAGTATTACTAGGGGTTTTTATATGTTTTTTAGAAGATTTTCTTTTTCTATTTTTTCTTTTCGTCATAAATGCAGTGTAATAAAAGTAAGGGAAAAAATCCCTTACTTTAAAAAATTAGTTTTTGTCTTGATCTACGATTTTGTTAGATGCAATCCAAGGCATCATTGATCTTAACTGTGCTCCAGTTTGCTCAAGTAAAGAAGCTCTTGAAATTTTTCTTTCAGCATTCATTCTTGGGTATCCAGCTTGACCTTCTAAGATGAAGTCTTTAGCGAATCTACCTTCTTGAATATCTTTTAATAATTCTTTCATAGCTGCTTTTGATTCAGCATTGATAACTTTTTTACCAGCAATATAATCACCATATTCAGCAGTATTAGAAATAGAATATCTCATATCAGCAATACCACCTTCATACATTAAATCAACGATTAATTTTAATTCGTGTAAACACTCAAAGTATGCCATCATTGGATCATATCCAGCTTCAGTTAAAGTTTCAAAACCAGCTTGAACTAATGCAGTAGCTCCACCACATAATACAGCTTGCTCACCGAAAAGGTCAGTTTCTGTTTCGTCTTTGAAAGTAGTTTCGATAATACCAGTTCTACCACCACCAATTGCAGAAGCATATGCTAAAGCAACATCTTTAGTATCTCCAGTTGCATCTTGGTGAATTGCGATTAAGTCAGGAATTCCTCCACCTTTTGTAAACTCAGATCTTACAGTGTGACCTGGAGCTTTTGGTGCAACCATCATTACGTTGATATTAGCTGCTGGTGCAATTCTTCCATAGTGAATGTTGAAACCATGTCCAAATGATACATAAGCACCATCTTTTAAGTTATCTTTAATGTCGTTATTCCAGATATCAGCTTGATTTTCATCTGGTAATAAAATTGCGATTACATCAGCTTCTGCAGTTGCTTCAGCAACAGTTTTAACAACAAAACCTTTTGCTTCAGCTTTAGCCCAAGATGAACCACCTTTTCTTAATCCCACTATTACTTCAACACCAGAGTCTCTTAAGTTTTCTGCGTGTGCGTGTCCCTGAGAACCAAATCCAATCATTGCAACTTTTTTAGATTTGATTAACTCGATATTACAATCTTTATCGTAGTAAACGTTTAATGCCATTTAATATTCCTCTAGAAAATTTTGTGGATGATTATATCTAAGTAAAGCTAAATTTTAGGTAATTTAATTTTAAAACATGCTCCATAGTACTCTTCATCATCAATTTTGAAGTGTTTATTTTCGATGCCAAGTTCACCATTCATATTTTTTTCAATAATATATTTACTCATATAAAGTCCAATACCTGTACCTTGTGATTTATGTTTTGTTGTAAAATATGGGTCAAAGATTTTTGGGATAATCTCTTCATCAACTCCCCCTGCATTATCAAAGATTTCGATAGTAAAATCTTGTGTTGACTGACTTATCTCAATAAAAACTATTCTATTGTTTACTTTTCTTTCTATTAAGATATCTTTTGCATTATTTAAAATATTTAAAAATACTTGTGTTAATTCATTTGGTAAACCAAAGGCGATGTAAGAGTCACTATCTTTTTTTATCTTAACTTGAATTGAGTTATTTTTGTATGTAGCACTTGTTATACTTATTGAGTTTTCTATTTTTTTTAGAATATTAAATTCTACTTTTTCTTTATCTTTTCTAAAAAATCCTCTAAAATCATTAATAGTCTGATCTAAAAAATCAACATATTTTGTAATTGAATCATAGGATTTAATTATCTCTTCTTTTGATGCTAAGTTAAGCTCTAATTGAATTTTCATAGAACTAACAGTAGAACTAATTGCAGATAAAGGTTGTCTCCATTGGTGGGCGATATTCCCTAGCATTTCTCCTAATGCTGCAAATCTTGATTGTTGGATTAATGTTCTATCTTTTTTCCTATTCTCTTCAAGTTCTTGTTGAACTCTTTTTTCGAGGTTTTCATTTAGAACTTGTAACTCTTTTGTTTTTTCATCAACCAAATCCTCAAGGTTTTCATTTAGATGTTTTAGTCTTTCTTGAATCTCTATCTCTTTTGTAATATCGTTTAGTGTAACAATTATAATTGAGTCGTTGTTGTCTAAATCTTTTTTTGTTGCAGTGATTAGAAAATAATGGCTTTTCCCATTTTTTTTCATAATAACTCTATGGTTTATCTCTGGATTTAAGATAATATATTCATACCATAACATTTCATTGACATACTTTCCTGTAATTAGGTTTTCTCCCATACCATATTCGAAAAAATCACATATACATTTGTGTTCTTTTTCAAATTCATTAAAATTTTTATAATTATCAAAAAAGTTGATTAAGGCACTATTCGCACCTATCATCTTCTCTCCATCACTTACAATTACAATATTCTCTTGAGAATCTAATGTTCCTCTAGTAAAACTCTCTTGTCTTTTTAAAAGTTTAGTGTTTTTATTTATTCTAAATGCAATTATTGAACCTATTATTAAAGATAATAAAACTATTAAGAAAATCACAGTAAGTTCAATATTAGTATAATACTCTTTTTGTTTTTTAATGTGATTTTCAAGTTCTTCAAGTTCTAGTGACCCTTCATATAAAAGCCTACTTGCATTTTCAGATATTCTTATAAAAAAAGCTGGAGTTCTTTTATAAAACCTTTTTATTTGAGTATTTAATTCCATAAAATTATTTACATCTTTGTTTTTTTTATAAAAATATTGTGTTTGCAACATAATATTTAGTCTTTGTAGCATTTGTTTAAATTGGTAAATTTTTGGAGATAAATCTATAACTTCTAAGGAGATATCATTTTTGTCTTTTTTATAAACAATTTTTTTTGTAATACTATTATGTTCAACTACATTTAATCTAATGATTCTTTCTATTGTTCCACCATTTCTAAGTACATCTAAGGCATTTTCCATTAGTTTTACTTTTTCAATAATTCTATTGTTTATTATCTCCCTTCCCCTTTTATTTGTTGCTGTAGTAGCAAGTTCATAAAAGTCAGAACGAATCATATTTATATCATTTACAATATATTCCCCAATGGCTATTTTTGCTTTTAGATTATTAGTTTTTTTATCAAGACTATCCACTAAATTTAAGAAAAATATATGAATTGAAATTAATGAAAAAATACCTAAAATAAATATTGCTAATAATAAAATTAGTTGTTGTAAGGTATTGTCTTTATTTTTTTTAGTCATAGTTTTATTTTAAAAACCCATATTTTTTCATTATCTTTTGACCCTCTTTAGAAATAGCAAAATTCATAAAATCTTTTGCAATTTTTTTGTTTTTTGAAAACTTTAAAAGGGAAATTATAAGTCTCTTTTTTGGTGCATATTTATCATCAATTTCAATAATATCAATATATTTTTTGTTCTCTTTCCAAAAAGAGGTTGCTCTCCAGTTTATTGAAATATCTGCTCTATTATCTATTAATGCTTTGTTTAAATTCCTTGAATCAGTTCCTATCTCAACGGTATTATCTAAAACTTCCTCATAAAAATGGATATCTTTAAAGTTTATAAAAATATTTTTTGTCATTTTACCAACACTTCCTGATTCAGGGTCACATAAAACTGATGCATACTCTTCACTTGAAAAATCATTCAAAGAACTAACTTTTAAAGGATTTCCTTTTTTGACAAAAATTGCAGCTTTGTTAAAACCTATTTCAACAAAATCACCTAATAATCCATCTTTTAAATTATTTGTTCTATATGATTGACTTCCAGGCAGATACAAATCACCTTTTTTTGAATATTTAATGGAATCATATAAATCTTTTGAACCACCTTGGGATATTTTGATTATACAGTTATGTTTTTTTTCTATAATTTTTGCCATCTCTGTAATTGGTTTTACCATTGTAATTCCACAATAAAATATCAAAGTTGGTTTTTGAGCAAATAGGTTATTTATGAATAAAAATGTTAAGATGAATGAGAGTATGATTCTATATTGCATTTTAATATCCTCGTAATAATAATTATACAATAAATGTAGAAAAAATAAGGTAAAAAATTGATAAAGAACTTATTTATTAAATTAGTTAATAATAGCCAAGACTTCACAGAAGAAGAAAGAATAATATTAAATGAATTTATAAAAGATGACGTTGTAAATGAAAAAGAAAATAAACTGGAACTTAATTCAAAATATCGTGTAGGTACAATAAAAGTTCAAAAAAATAAAGCGGTTTTAGAAGATTTAGATAATGAACATAAAAATCTAAATTTAGATTTTGAACAGTTAAATGGAGCTTATGATGGAGATTTTGTTTTAGCAAAAAGAGTTTTTAATCCAAGAAGTAAAATCAAAGCAAAAATAGTAAAAATATTTGATGGGAACAAAAGTGATATTTTAGTTTATGTAAAAAATGATAATTACTTTACAATCAAAGAAAATATTATGCTTCAAACCAAAACAATAATTAATGCTAATGAAGGTGATGTTTTATTGGTTGATTCCAAATCCCTTGAAGTTTCACAAAATCTTGGGAATATTAGTGATGCTAAAATCGATGAAAAAATCTCAACAATTCTTTTTAAGGAAGATTATAGATACAAAAAACTTGATGTTGATGCAAAAATGGATGATACAAATCAAAGAGTTGATTTAAGAGAACTTCCTTTTTGTACTATTGACCCCGCTAGTGCAAAAGATCATGACGATGCAATCTATTTTGATTTTATTGAAAATATTTTATATGTGGCAATTGCAGATGTATCTTATTTTGTAAAAGAGGGAAGTGAAATTGATAAAGAAGCTTTTAAAAAGAGTGTTTCAGCATATCTGCCTGGAAAAGTTTTACCTATGCTTCCAGGTGAATTAAGTGAAGATATGTGCTCATTAAAAGAGGGTGTTGATAGATACTCTTATGTTTTTAAAATATATTTGGATGTAGAGAAAATGAGTATCAAAAAAAGTGAAGTTTTTGAAGCTATTATAAACTCCCATCGAAAGTTTTCTTATGGAAGGATAGATAGAGTTTTAGATGATAAACTTGATACTTTTACAAAGTTAGAAAAAGATATTTTTGATTATTTAATTCCTTTATATGAAGTAACAAAATCTTTTAGAAAAAAAAGATTAGAAAAGGGTTACGATTTTAGGTCTAGCGAATATAGACTTAAACTTGATAATAAAAGTGAGATACAAAGTATTGAAGTTGAAACCTCTTCTGCTTCTCATCAATTAGTTGAAGAGTGTATGTTATTAGCAAATATTGAAGCTAGTAAAAAAGTAAATACTGTTGGGATTTTTAGAATACATGAAGAACCACCTTTTAAAGCAATTTCAAAATTGATTGATGATGTTAATGCTTTAGGGATAAATGCAAAATTACAAAATGATGTACATGATACTATCACTCATATTCAAGAAAAAGCAAAACACTCTAGCTTAAGGGAAGAGATTGATGATTTAATTATTCATGCTCAAACCCAAGCAAAATATTCATCTAGAAATTTAGGCCATTTTGGTTTAGGTTTTAAATCATATTCCCATTTTACAAGTCCTATTAGAAGATATTCAGATTTAGTGTTACATAGAATTTTAAAATCAAAACAAACTCCAAAAAACATCGATGAGATTTGTGAACATATCTCTATTCAAGAGCGAAAAATAGATCAGATGGTTTGGGATTATGAGGATAGAAAATATGCAAGATGGGCTTTAAAAAATATAGGCTTAGAACTAAAAGCAAGGATTAGTGATAATGAAAGAGGAATATGTGTAACAAGTGGTCAAATTCCCGGAGCTAAGATACACATAGAAAACTACAGAGGACAGGTTTTATTTAGTAATGTTAAAGTTATAATAAAATCAGCTGATATTATTTCGAAAGTGATAATTGGAAAGATTAAATAATGGAAACACAAAATCATTGGGATAACATTTTTAAAAATGTAGAATATACCAATCAAGGTTGGTATGAAAAAGAGTTGGTAAAACAATTTTAAATGATATTAGTCCACAAGCATTAGAAACTTTAAAAAATAGAATAGAAGAAAAAAATGTAGAGTTTTTTGAATATGATGTTTCAAAAACTTTTCAAAAAAAATGTGATGTTTGGTTTGATAGGGCAGTTTTACATTTTCTTTTAAGTGAAGAAGAAAAAAATATCTATTTTGAAAATTTAAAAAACTCACTTTCTAAAGGTGGATATGTTTTATTTTCAGAGTTTGCAAAGCAAGATGTTAAGTATTGTGCAAATTTACCACTAGAACATTACAATGTTGAAAAATTTTCTTCACTATTAGGTGATGGTTTTAAATTAATTGATAATGAGGTTTTTGAATACACAATGCCTTGGGAAGATACAAGATTATATTTATATGTACTGTTTAAGAGAATCTCTTAAACAGTGATTATAGTATCTCCAGATTTTATCCACTGGCTTAATAACTCCCCTGTATAAAATACATCAATATTACAAGCGTTTAAACCATCTTCTATCTCCATATTTTCAGCACATTTTAAACATGCAACAACATTTACACCATCTTCTATCATAGCTTTTACTTTTTCTTGTATCTCTTTATCTTTTGCAATTAATTGTTGGGATGCACCCCAAACTAAAACAGAAACTTCTTCCATCCACCCTTTTAGTTTCGCATTATGTGCATAAAGTAAAACCATATGTTCGGCAGTTTCTTTGTTGTCCGTAGTCCATAAAATTTTTGCCTCTTTTTGCATGAAAACTCCTTTTTTAAAATTATAAGTTATTTAGCTTTTGTATTTGTCATTTAAATCTTTTAATTCTAAATTTAAAGCATTTGATGAGATATAAACTTCCCATATAGAAATACATAATGATCCAGTCATAGCAATAAGACTTAATCCGAATATTTTTTTACCTAAATCATAATATTCTAAAAACAAACATGCCATAGATAAGGTACATAAAAGCATTGATAAAGCTCCGAAAAACTGCATCCATTTAGTAAGTTCAACTCTTTTTTTCAGATTTTTGATTTGTCCACTAAGGTTTGAGCTTTTATTATCTTTTAATTGCTTACTTAGTGATCTAATTAATTGTCCTGTTGTTAAAAATCTATTTGTATATGCTAATAATAGTAATGAAATAGCAGGGAAAAGTAGGGCAGGTGTTGATATCTCAATTTCCATAAAGAACCTTTTGTTTTTTTGATATTGTAACTAAATTGATATTTTATGAAAAGTAATTGTTGGATATTATTTCATTAAGTTATTTAAAATAAGGCAATTTATGAGAATATTACACGCATTAGCTCAACGACCAGGAAGAACTGGAAGTGGAGTATTTTTACAACAATTATTTAAAGCTGGATATGAAAAGGGTTATGAACAAGCTGTACTTGCAGGAGTACCTCTTTTAGAACAAGACCCAGATATAGATAATCTTGAATTAAAAAATTTTTATCCTGTTTTATTTGAGAGTGAAAACCTTCCTTTTCCTGTTGTTGGGATGAGTGATGTAATGCCTTATAAAAGTACAAAATATAGTGATATAAATGAAACTATGTATGAATCATATGAAAAAGAGTTTAAAAAAGTTATAACAAGTGTAATTGAGGAGTTTAAACCTGATGTTGTAATTTGTAATCATATTTGGCTTTTAAGTACTTTTTTTAAAGATTTATATCCAAATTTAAAAACTTTGGTTTTATGCCATGGAACAGATTTAAGACAAATGAAACTTTCACCCAAGTTAGCTTCAATAGTAAAAAGTAAGGTTTCAAGATGTGAATATCTATTTGCCTTAAACTCTGCCCAAGCGAAAACAATCCAAGAGTATTATGATGTGGAAGAAGAAAAAGTAATTGTGAGTGGAAGTGGTTATAACCCAGATATGTTTTTCCCAAATAAAAATAGAGAAAAAAACGATAATGTAAAAATTGCATATGTGGGAAAAATGTGTAATGCCAAAGGGGTTCCCCATCTTTTAAATGCAATTGATAGTTGTAAAAAATATGAGCATATTGAATTAAATCTAATAGGAAGTGGAAGTGCCCTTGAAAGTGACGAGATTATAAAAAGTATTGATAATAGAAAAGCAAAGGTAAATTATTTAGGGATTGTACCTCAAGAAGAACTTGAAAAACTACTAAGAACTTGTGATCTTTTTATTCTTCCATCATTTTTTGAAGGTTTACCTTTAGTTGTTATTGAAGCTTTAGCTAGTGGCGCTAAGGTTATTTGTACAGATTTACCAGGACTTGATGATTTTTTAGGTGAAAGATTAAAAGAACTTGGTGCTATTAGATATATAAAAATGCCGAGATTAAAAAATGTTGATACCCCATATGAAGAGGATGTTTGTGAGTTTGAAGATAGACTCTCACAAACTATTGATGAGGCCTCTTGTGAAATTTTAGAGGGTAAAAAATATGATATAGATGAGGTTATAAAACTTTTAGAGGATAAAACATGGTCTGGACTTTTTAATAGACTTGAGAAAATGTTTTAAAAAGCAATAATTAGCTAATATTCCATCATGTATAAAAACGAATTCGATAATCTTTTAAATCAAAATATAAAATTTAATGCCTATATGTTTTTTGGGCAATCTAATTATTTAGTTGAACACTATACAGAGTTAGTAGCTTCTTCATTGGGATCGCCTGATGAGATAGAAAAACTTTATTTTGACGATTTTGATTTTAAATATGCGAAAAATAAACTACTTCAATCTTCACTTTTTGCAGCTAATAATATTCTTATTATTAAACTAGAAAAAAAATTAAATAAAAAAGAGTGTACAGAATTAATTGAAGCTTGTAATACAAATCCAGATTCAAAAGTTATTTTCTCTTGTATGGGAGATGGTGATTTTAAAACTATGGGTGGTTATTTTACAAAAAAACTTAATGCAGTTAGTGTTAGGATGTTTTCTCCTTTCCCAAATGAAGCTGTAAAAATGATAGAAAATCAAGCAAAACAATTAAATATGAATTGTGAACTTTCAGCACTTAATCATCTATATTTTATGCATAGACAAGACTTGTCTTTATGTATGAATGATTTAAAAAAACTTTCTATTTTAGATGAAAAGATTTCAGCAAATACAGTAAATAGACACTGTTTTGGTATTGGCGCTGTTAACTTTGAAGATTTTTTACATAATCTTTTATCTTGTTTAGATATCAGTGATGATCTAGAACTATTGCTAGAAGAGGGGATGAATGAAATTTACCTTTTAAATCAAATCACCTCATTTGTTCAACAACTTTTTATGATAAGTTCTTATGCAAGGGTTTTTGGAAGTGCAAATGCAAAAGAGATTTTAGGTTTTGTTCCCCCTAAAAATGTTTGGGAGAAAAAATCTAGACTTGCAATAAGTATTAAACCTGAAAAATTTTTAGAGATTTTAGAATATTTATTAAATTTAGAACTAGAACTAAAGTCTTCAAAAATTAGTGATTCTAATATCTATCTTCAGGCTTCTTTAAGAAAACTATCAGTTATTATTAGATAAAATCTCCCACTTTACAAAAAATCCTTGCTGATATTAACAATTTGTAAAGATACCGGCACAAACTATAAGGAGAACTGATGTCAAAATTAAAACATTACGAAACAATGTTTATCTTAAAGCCAACTCTTACTGAAGAAGAGACTGCGGCACAAATCGAAAAAGTAAAAGCTGACATTGCAAAAAACGGTGGTGAAATCGTTGCTTGTGATGATATGGGAACTAGACCTTTAGCTTATGAAATTGAAAAAAACAAAAGAGGTTACTATTTTGTAGCATATTTCAAAGGTGAGCCTTCTGGAATTCTTGAAATTGAAAGACAATATAGAATCAACGAAAATATCATGAGATTTATTTTCATTAAATATGAAAGTAAAAAAGAGATCGCTGCATGGACTAAAATGAGCGATGAGGCAGCTAAAAAAGCTAACTAATTAAATTTTGTAGGAACATCTTATGTATAATAAAATAGTAATGGTAGGAAACTTAACAAGAGATATTGAACTAAGATATATGCCAAATGGTTCAGCATTAGCTAAATCTGCTATTGCAACTAGCCATAGATATAAATCACAAACTGGTGAACAAAAAGAAGAGGTTTGTTTTTTAGATTTCAATATTTTTGGTAGAAGTGCTGAAGTTGCTAATCAATACTTAAGAAAAGGTTCAAAAGTTTTATTAGAAGGTAGACTGGTTTTTGAACAATGGACTGCGCAAGATGGAACTAACAGAAGTAAACATGCTTTAAGAGTAGATAGTATGAAAATGTTAGATTCTAAAGCAGATTCACAAAATATGGGGGCGCCACAAGCTCAAGGAGCGCAAAACTCTTATAATAGCCAAGGTGGTGGTTATAATCCTCAATCAAATCAATACAACCAGCAACAAGCACCTCAAAACAACATGGGTCAAAATAATTATGGTGGTATGAATAATCAAGCTAGTCAAGCAGCTGAACATAGAATACCTGAAATCGATATTGATGATGATGAAATACCTTTCTAGAATATAAGGATTAAAGATGGCAGAAAGAAGAAAATACGGAAAAAAATTTTGTAAATATAGCGAAATGAAAATTGATTTCATTGACTATAAAAACACTGAGTTATTAAAACTATCTATGAGTGAAAGAGGTAAAATTATGCCTAGAAGACTTACAGGTAACTCTAAAAATGCTCAAGAGATGGTAGAAAAAGCTATTAAAAGAGCAAGACATATGGCATTAGTTCCATATATTGTTGATACTCAAGATGTAACTGACGCAGCTTACGCTAGATAATTTTTAAATATTTACATAAAAATTTAATTGAAGGGAATAGTTTTTACTATTCCCTTTTTTATTGCCCAAAAACTATTTTGATAATCATTCTTAGTATAAGTTATTATTAAGGAATCAATCATTATAATTTCAATAATAATTATCAATAAGGAAAATAGGTATGCTAAAGAAATTATTTTTAGGTGCATTTATGTTGACAAGTTCGATATATGCTGCAAGCGAGGTTAATATTTACTCAACAAGGCATTATGATACTGATAAAGTATTATTTAAAATGTTTGAAGAAAAAACAGGTATAAAAGTAAATGTTGTAAAAGCAAAAGGTTCTGCTTTAGTACAAAGACTTGAATCAGAGGGTGAAAAATCTCCAGCTGATGTTTTAATTACTGTTGATGCTGCAAGATTATATACAGCAAAAGAAAAAGGTCTTTTTCAAGCAATTGAATCAGAAAAATTAATAAGTTCAATCCCAGAAAAATTAAGAGATAAAGATAACCAATGGTTTGGTTTAACAAAAAGAGCAAGAGTTACAGTTTATAAATTAGGATCAGGAGTAGAAAAAGAATTATCTACATATGAAGATTTAGCAGATCCAAAATTTAAGGGTAAAATTATGGTTAGATCTTCAAATAATGAATATAATCAATCATTATTAGCAGGTATGATTGCTCACCATGGTGAAGAGTATGCTTTAAACTGGGCTAAAGGTGTAGTTGCAAATATGGCAATGGCTCCAAAAGGTAATGACAGATATCAAGTAAAAGCTATTGCAAATGGTATCGGTGAAATTGCAATTGCAAACACTTATTATATTGGTAAAATGGTTGATAACAAAGATGAATCACAAGCCCAAGCAGTAAAAAAAGTTAAAATTTTCTTTCCTAAATTTGAAAATGGTGGTACACACGTAAATGTAAGTGGTGCTGGTGTTGCAAAATATTCTCCTAATAAAGAAAATGCAATTAAATTTATTGAGTTCTTAGCAAGCAAAGATGCACAAGAGTTATTTGCTGGAGGAAACTTTGAATATCCAGTTATTGAAGGTGTAAAGAGAAATCCTATAGTTGAATCTTGGGGAACTTTTGAAGATGACACAATTTCAATTAATGAACTTGGAAAAAACAATGCAGCAGCTGTAAAAATATTTGATAAAGCTGGTTGGAAATAATATAATCTAACATTTATAAAAAAGAAAGGGAATAGTTTTTGCTACTCCCTTTTTTTATCTCCTCTTATAATTTTGATAACAATTATTACTATAAGATATGTTTTACTTCAATAGTGGTATAATTTACACTTTTAAAAGGAATGAATATGATTAAACAAATTATTTTAAGTTTTTTTATTTTTACAAGTTTTGTTTTTGCTTCAAGTGAAGTAAATGTATATTCCCATAGACATTATGATACAGATAAACAATTATATAAGATGTTTGAAGAAAAAATGGGTATTAAAGTAAATGTTGTAAATGCAGATGCCAATGCCTTAATCAAAAGATTAGAAAGTGAAGGTGAAAAATCTCCTGCTGATGTTTTAATCACTGTTGATGCAGGAAGACTTTATCAAGCAAAATCAAAAGAATTAATTCAATCAATTGAGTCAAAATATTTAATGGAAGTTGTACCAGAAAATATGAGAGATGAAGATAATAAATGGTTTGCTTTAACAAAAAGAGTAAGAGCTTTTATTGTTCCAATTGATAGTAACATTGAGATTAAAACTTATGAAGATTTAATAAAACCAGAATATAAAAAAATGATTATGGTTAGATCTTCAAACCATGTTTACAACCAATCAATGCTTGCCGCTGTTATTGCTCACCATGGTGAAGAGTATGCTTTAAAATGGGCACAAGGTGTTGTAAAAAATATGGCAAGAAAACCTAGAGGAAATGATAGATACCAAGTAAAAGCAGTTGCAAATGGAATTGGAAAAATTGCTATTGCAAATACTTATTATGTTGGTAAAATGATTGGTAATAAAGATATTGCAGAAAGTGAAGCTGTTAAAAAAGTTAAAATTATATTTCCAAAGTTTGAAAATGGTGGAACACATATAAATGTTAGTGGGGCAGGGGTTGCTAAATATGCTCCTAATAAAGAAAATGCTATAAAATTTATAGAGTTTTTATTAAGTCCTGAAGCACAAGATTTATTTGCAAATGGAAATTTTGAGTATCCTGTGGCAAAGGGTGTTAAGAAAAATGATGTAGTATCTTCATGGGGAACTTTTGAAGAAGATAATATTTCAATAAATACTATGGGAAAATATAATATAAATGCTGTTAAAATATTTGATAAAGCAGGGTGGAAATAAGAAAAATTGAAGATTTTTAATAAGTTAACAGTAAGTAGTATTTTTTTAACACTATTCATCTCTATTCCAGGTTTAATTTTAATTTCAAATGTTTTTGTGGACAGTAATAACTGGACACATTTAGTTGATACTGTACTTTTTGAATATATTTATAACTCTTTATATATCATGTTTGGAGTTGCTATATTAACGATTTTTTTAGGTTTTACAACAGCTTATATAACAACTTTTTTTAAATTTTTTGGCTCACATTTTTTCCACTACGGTTTAATTTTACCCTTTGCAATCCCTACATATATTATGTCGTATATCTATGGGGGTATGTTTGATATTACCGGTTCAGTTACAACTTTTATTTTAGATTTAATGGGTAAAACTTTAAATGAAGTATATTTCTTTGATATTATGTCTATTGAAGGTGCTATTATAGTAATGTCTTTGGTTTTATATCCTTATGTTTATTTAATCTCAAAAACATATTTAAAATCTGAATCAAGTTCAATTATAGAAGCTTCTAAAACTATGGGATTAACAAATTTCCAGATTTTTTATAAAGTAATTTTACCAATATCAAGACCTGCAATTGTAGCTGGGGCAATTTTGGCAGTTATGGAAGCAGTTGCTGATTATGGTGTTATGGATTATTATGGTGTTTCAACCTTTGTAACTGGTATTTTTAGAACATGGCTTGGAATGGGAAGTGTTGAAGATGCTTCAAAATTAGCATCTATGTTGATGCTTTTTGTTTTTCTACTTATCTTTCTTGAGAGGTTTCAAAGAAAAAACAAAAGGTACAAAAGTAGTGGAAAAGATTTTAAACCTATTGTAAAAGAAAAAATTACTGGATTTAAAGCAGTTTTAGCATTTTTTGCCTGTTTTATTCCATTTTTCTTTGGATTTTTATTACCTTTTTCTCAAATGAGTTATTGGTTTTATATCTCTTATGAAGAGATTATTGATGAAGACTTTTTAACTATACTTTACCAAACATTAGGTTTAGGAATTTCTAGTTCAATTATAATTACTGCCTTAGCTTTTATAATTGTTTATAATGTGAGAATTCATAAAAGTAAAATTGCAGATAATCTTGTACAAATAGCAAAACTAGGTTATTCAATTCCAGGTGCTGTTGTAGCTGTTGGTGTATTAAGTTTTTTCTCATATATAGATAAAAGTTTTGATATTTTATTAAGTGGTACAGTTATTGCTGTAATTTTTGGTTATATCGTTAGGTTTATTGCTATTTCAATAAATAATTATGAATCTGGATTTAGTAAGATTCCTCAAAGTTATGATGATGCATGTAAAACTATGCAAGTTGGTAGTTTTTATACTTTTTTTAAAGTGATTTTTCCTTTATTAAAAGGTTCAATTATGACAAGTTTTATAGTTATTTTTATTGAGACATTAAAAGAATTACCTCTAACAATGATTTTAAGACCATTTAATTTTGATACTTTACCTGTATTATCCCATGAACTTGTAACTCAAGCTCAGGTTATAGAATCAGCAGTCCCTGCAATGTTTATAGTATTGTTTGGTATGGTATCAGTTTTAGTACTTGTAAAAAAGATGGTGAAGGATTAGGATGACAAACGTAGGTATTAGTGTAAAAAATTATTCAATTGCTTTTGGTAATACTCAAATTTTAAATGATGTATCTTTAAGTGTAAAGCAAGGGGAGATTGTAACTATCTTAGGACCAAGTGGTTGTGGTAAAAGTACAATTTTAAGATCAATCGCATCACTTGAAGAAAATTATACCGGAGAAATATTTATCAATGAACATTGCTTAATAGCAAATGGAAAAAGGGAGTGTCACAAAGATATTGGTTATATTTTTCAAGATTATGCATTGTTTCCACACTTAAACGTAAGACAAAATATTGAATTTGCCTTATATAAACTAAACAAAATAGAAAGACAAAGAAGAGTTGATAAACTTTTAAAACAATTTGATTTAGTTGACCATAGACATAAACAAATCCATGAATTAAGTGGAGGACAACAACAAAGAGTTTCTATTGCTAGAGTTTTAGCCTATGAACCAAAGGTTATATTACTTGATGAGCCATTTGCAAATTTAGATACACTTCTAAGAAATAAAACAAAAGTTTGGTTAAAAAAATTAATCAAAGAGTTAGGGCTTAGTGCAATACTTGTAACCCATGACCAAAAAGAAGCTCTTAGTATGTCTGATAAAATTGCAATAATTAACAACAAAAGAGTAGAGCAATTTGGAACACCTAAAAAACTATTTGAAGAGCCAAACTCTTTTTATGTAGCAAATTTTTTAAATAAAATTAATAAACTTCCAGAAAGATTGATTGAAAAAATTGGATGTAGTGTTCCAAAAGACTATGTAGGGATTGTTCCAATTGACAAAATAAAAGTTGTAGCTGATAAATCTAAAATCAAAGCAACTATTTTAGATGTATCTTATTGTGGTGATTTTTATGAGTTGGATGTGATTTTAGATGATTATGAAAATACAGAGATTATAGTAAAAACTTTTTGTATTGATTGTTTAGAAGAGAGTTCAATTTGTTATTTAGATATTGATATAAAAGATATAAAACTAGTTAGGAAATAGCAAAATATTACTATACATTAAATTTTAAAATCACTATAATATTTTTTTAGTTAGAGGAGATTTACAGTGATTTTAAAAATAGCTGACAATAATGATGTAGAAGGTATCTTAAATTTACACAGTAAGTATCAAGTTGATACTATAAAAGAAGAAGACAAAAAAGATGGTTTTGTTACAACTTCTTTTACAAAAGAACAATTAGAAGATATTATAAAAAAAGAAAAAGGTATTTTTGTAGCAATTGATAATGATGAAGTTGTTGGATATGTTATGTCTGCATCTTGGCAGTATTGGTCAAAATGGCCAATGTTTGCATTTATGATTGAAGATTTGCCAAAGCTTCAATATCAAGGAAAACAAATTACAATTGATAATTCATACCAATATGGACCAGTTTGTATTGATAAAAGATATAGAGGCTCAGGACTTTTGGAAAAACTTTTTGATTTTGCAATTGAAGAGATGTCAAAAAAATATGAGATTTTAGTTACCTTTGTAAATAAAATAAATCCAAGGTCATATGAAGCCCACAAAAGAAAAATGGGACTTGAAGTTATCCAAGAGTTTCAGTTTAACAATAATAACTATTATGAATTTGTATTTGATACTTCAAAAAGAGTTTTAAAAGAAAAATAGGAACACATGAGCGATATATTTTATGTTAATAACAACTTTAAAAATGTTACTTTAAATAAGCACTTTCATGAAGAATATACTATTAGTTTAGTATATGAAGGTGCACATTTTTTTGCAAATGAAAAAGAAAAACATAAAATAGTGCCTGGAATAATTCAAGTTGTAAATCCATATGAGATACATACTACAAACAATAGTACATGGTCCCATCTAAATATTATGCCAACTGTTTCTTTGGTTAATTCTATTGCAAAAGATATACTTAAAAAAGATAGTTTAGAGACGATTCATTTTAATAGTTTTATAAATGATGAAAAAGCTTCATATTTGTTTATAACTATGTTTGAAACCTTTGAATCTAAAGAGATAAATGATTTAGCAGTTGATAATGCAATATTTGATTTTTTAGATTATATATTAAAATACCATTCAACAATTAAAGAGAATCAAATAATTGAAGATAAAAAAACAACAAAAAGTTTTTCTTCAACAATAGATTTTATTGATGCAAATATAAGAGATTTAAACATCTCCTTAGATGATTTATCAAAAAATGCAGGATTGTCAAAGTTTCATTTTTCTAGGGAGTTTAAAAGAAATTTTGGTATTTCCCCTTCCCATTTTGTTCAAATAAAAAAAGTGAATAAAGTAAGAGAACTTTTAAAAACTGATATGTCTTTATCAACTATTGCTTATGAAAGTGGTTTTTCTGACCAGTCTTATATGATAAAAGTTTTTAGGAAATATTCAGGTTATACACCATCTTTGATTAAGAAAGTAAGCTCTTAAACTTACTTTCTATGTGATTTTATAATTAATTGTTTTAGTTCTTGAATCTCATTTTGTAAAGATTTAATTTCGTTTTTTAATTCATTTTCAGAAACTTTTACTTCCTCGATTTTTTCAATCTCTTCTTCTTTTATGATACTCATTGCATCTACAATTATTGCAACAACAAGGTTAATCATAATAAAAGTAGCAACAAATATAAATGGAATAAAAAATGTCCATGCTAAAGGGTGTTGCTCCATTAGAGGTCTTACAATTCCCATTGACCAAGATTCTAAAGTCATAATTTGAAATAGACTATAAAATGATTCTCCAAGTGTTCCAAACCATTGGGGAAAAGTCTCTGAATACAAAGATGTCGCCATGATGGCAAAAACATAAAAAATTAAACTCATAAGTCCAATTATTGAAATCATCCCTGGTATAACACTTATTAAAGCAGCAACAATTTTTCTCATTTGAGGAACTACTGTAATAAGTCTAAAAAGTCTTAAAACCCTTAAGATTCTTAAAACTTGGAAACTTCCACTTGATGGGATTAACGAGATAATTACAACAAAAAAATCAAATAAAGACCATGGGTCTTTAAAAAAAGAGATTCTATGGGCAATTATTCTAAGTGTAACTTCAATAGTAAAAACAGAAATTACAAAGATATCAAAAGCATGAATTATGCTACCAAAACTTTCCATAACTGATTTTGAAGTTTCTAAACCCATTGATATACCATTTAAAATGATAAGTATAATAATAAAGTTTTGAAACTTTTTTGCTTCTACAAGGGATTTGATTTTATCCAAGTTTTTGTCCTATTAAAATTTTTTGGAATTATACTAAAAATTTTTATATTTAATAAGAAAAACTTGAATAATTCTTTTAAACTATTAAGAGATTATAGGAACATCACTTGTATCAAGTTCAACAGATGAGATAATTACCCCATCTTCATCGGCATATATATAATCTCCATTATTGAAAGTTACTCCACCAAAGTTTAACTCAATATCTCTAATCCCTTTTGTTTTTTCAAAGTTTCTAAGTGGGCATGTACCTAAAGCATATAAACCAATATCAAATTTAACAGTTTCTCTAGTGTCTCTAACATATCCATTTATAATCATAGCTATATAGTTGTTTTTTACTGCAAATGCTGATAGCTTGTCCCCAACAACACCATAATAAGATTCTTCAACATCAATTACAACTACTTTTCCTGTCCCATCTTCATTTTTTAAAATATCAATTAAATCCCAATTGCTTTTATCAAGTTTTATAGTAATAACCCTTCCTTGAAAACCTTTTTTCCCTCCAAAAGATTTAAAGTTTGGGGATAATACCTGAATTTTTTTATCTTGATTCATATCACATAAGTCTGCAGTTTGATAATACATTATTGTCCTTTTCCTTTTTTGTTTAACCATTGGTGCTAGTCAGGCACAATACAAGAGGATAGTATTGTGAAAAAAAATCAAAAATTAATCAAATTGAAAATTAAAAATAGTTTTTTTTCAAATTTTAAAAGAGATATTTACAAATTCATACACTATAATTCCACATGATTATTTTAGACTTTGAAACAAACACTTTAAATCCATATGATGTTATAGAAGCTGCAGCTGTAAAAATTAAGATTCAAGATAATGAACTAGTTGTAGTAGATAAATTTCATCGGTATTATCTTTCAAGATATCCAGTTAATTATTACGCCTTTCAAGTACATAGATTAACTCCAGAGTTAATACTTGAACATAGAAATAAAAGTGAAGAAAAATATGCTTCTTATTTTAAAGAGGATGAAGACTTTGTAGAGTTTTGTAAAGATGCAAAAACTTTAGTTGCCCATAATATAAGTTTTGAGCTTGCAAGAGTTGAAGGCTTGGCTTCTTTTGAAAATCATATTTGTACCATGAAAGAGAATAAGCATATTGTAAAAGCTTTAAATAAAAATGGGAGAATCAAAAATCCAAAGTTGGATGAGACTTGTATTTTTTATAATATAGATTTTGATGATGAGAGTTATCATAGTGCGACTTATGATGTGTCTAAGACTTATGAGATATTAAAATGCATGCATCGGGAAAAGAAAATTCATCTTTTTGATAAACTCAGCGTTAAATAAAATTTTTTAATCAGTCATTTACTACAGTAAACTCCTTCATAAAAAATTCTCTTTGCCTTGATTTTAATAAAAATATGAATTTTCCATTGTCTTTAAAGCCCATATTTTAGAAGTTATACCTAAAATATGCTCTTTTAAAATATATAATAAATAAGTGGATTTAAGTGCTTTATTTATATAATGTATATTCAATAAATAGTTATGTGAGATTTAAAAATAAAATAGGAATTAGTAGATTGGCAATATCAGAAAAAACTAGAAAAATGCTTTGGGCAAAATCAGGTAATAGATGTGCTATCTGTAAAATCGAACTAATTACAGAACAAGAAACAGATAGTAAACTAAATATTGGTGAAGAATGTCATATTATAAGTAGTAAATTAAAAGGACCAAGACATAAGCCGAATTTAAATGACTATGATACATTTGATAACTTGATTTTATTATGTAGAAATCATCATAAAGAAATTGATACTTTAATAGATTCTTTTCCAGAAGAAATACTAAGATATATGAAACAAAATCATGAAAACTGGGTACAAAAGACTTTAAAAAAAGAACTTGATAGCAATAAAAATATAGAAGAAATAAAATTTTTAATAAGAATCTCATCTGGGAAAGAGTTAATGAATATCTTATCTGATGTGATGGGATATAGGGTCGATTACGATAATATAATTTCAAAAGATGAAGCTGACTATATTGGAAGTACATTACAAACATTTATTGATTATGGTGAAATCAGTAGTGATTTAGAAATTCAAGATAAAATTAATATAGGCTTAGAGTTTGATAACCAAATAAAAAAACTTGACGAGGAAGGTTATTTTATATTTGGTGAAAAAAATGTTGAAGAGTATAGAGGTGTCAAAAATTTTTCCATTGCAACTTTATTAATAAAAAGAAAAGATAATGAAGAAATAATAAAAGTAAACTTAAACGAAAATGAAGCACATAACAAACCATAGTACACTAATAAAGTATCTGCGGCACTTTATTAGTGTATTTAAACGTTATCCAAAATATTACTAAAGTATTTACTGAAATTAAATTTGATACAATATAAAAAGAAATTTTGAAAAATCTCGAGGATATAGAATAATGCACAAAAAAGATATATTAAGCTATTTGAAATCAAATCAAGAATACTATCAAAAGCAATTTGGAATACAATTTATCGGTTTATTTGGATCATTTGCGAGAGATGAGGCAAATGATAATAGCGATATAGATATTTTATATAAAATCGAAAAAGATAAAAAGCTCTCAATGTTTAAGTACCTTAAACTTACTAAACAACTTGAAGATTTTTTTCACAAAAAAATTGACCTAGTAAGAGACGAAACATTAAAACCGCAAATAAAAAGTTATATTCAAAAAGATATTAGTTATGTTTAAAAGTAATAGAGGTTATAAGCTTTATATTGAAGACATATCTAATGAGTGTAAAAATATTAAAAAATTTGTTGAAAATATAACTTACAATGAATTTACAGAAAATCTTGAAAAGGTTTATGCTGTTGCAAAAGCTTTTTAAAATATAGGGGAAGCTGTAAAAAATATACCAAAAGAGCTTACAGAAGAATACCCTGAAATCCCATGGAGCGAAATAGCCAAAATGAGAGATGTTTTAACTCATCATTATTTTGGAGTTGATGACAAAGTTTTATGGGATACATTGGGAGAAGATTTTGAAGAGTTTGAAAAAGTCATCAATGATATGCTAAGAAAATTGGATAACAAATTCTATCACCAAAAGTAAACCTATCAGTAAACTCAAATGTTAGTTAAGGGAATAACTAAAACTTATAGTTTTTCCCAAACAACACCATTTGGCGTATCCATTACAGAAATCCCAAGTGTTGTTAATTCATCTCTAACTTTATCAGCAGTTTCAAAATCTTTTTCTTTTTTAGCCTCAGTTCTTTTTTCAATAAGCTTTTCAATTTTAGAAATATCATCTTCTGAAATTCCAAATTGAAAATAAGAATAAGCATCACTTCCACCTATTCCAATAACTTCATCAATAAATTCTAAAGTAGCTACAAGCTCTTTTTTGAAAGCTTTATTTTTTGGTTCTTTATCAAGTGTTTCATTTGCTTTATTGATGTACTCATCAATAGTTGCCATTGCTTTTGCAGAGTTTAAATCATCATTTAATGCAGTTAGTAGTGATTCTTTAAATTCTTTATTTACAGCAGATTTTCCACCACCATAAACCCTTTTTTTAACTCTATATAATTTATCTAGTCTTTTTTTAGAAGAGATTAAATCCTCTTCATTAAAGTTAAAGTTTGCTCTATATTGTGCAGTTAATAAATAAAATCTAACAACTTCACCAGAATAAGATTTTAAAATATCTTTTAGGAAAAATGAGTTTCCTAAAGATTTACTCATTTTTTCTCCATCAATAGTTACAAATCCATTGTGCATCCAGTATTTTGCTAGATGTGACTTTGTTGAACATCTTGTTTGAGCAGCTTCATTTTCATGGTGAGGAAATAGAAGGTCGGCACCACCACCATGAATATCTATTTGAAAAGGCTCATCTTTATAGGCTAGATGTTTATTTATCATAGCTGAACACTCTATATGCCACCCTGGTCTTCCTTTTCCAAAAGGAGATTCATAGGCAACATCTTCAGCTTTTTCAAATTTCCAAAGTGCAAAATCACTAGGGTTTCTTTTTTCAGTATTTGCTTCAACTCTAGCAATTGAGTTTTCATCACTTGCTCTTTTTGATAAAGAACCATATTCTTCATCTTTTGAAACATCAAAATAAACACCATCTGAGATTTTATAGGCGATATCTTTTGACATCAAATCTTCAATCATCTCAATCATTATTTGAAGATTTTGTGTTGCCTTTGGTTCAAGTGAGTTTGGTAAGATATTTAAAGTTTCCATATCAGCTTTATAAGCATTGATATAAAGAGTTGTAATATCTTCTAAACTTCTTTTTGTTTCGTGCATTTTTTTGATAATCTTATCATCAATATCAGTGAAGTTTTTTGTCATTATAACTTTATAGCCATTAGCTTTTAAAACCCTATGAAGTAAATCAAAAGCAATTGCACTTCTTGCATGTCCTAAGTGTGAATCATCATAAACTGTTGGACCACAAACATATATTCTTACTTCATCATTTTTAATTGGTTCAAATAGAACTTTTTCTTTTTTTACTGAATCAAAGATTTCAATTTTCATTATTTAAATAGTGCCTCTAAACTTGCTGTATCTGTTACTTTTTCTTGTTCTAGTGAATTGTTTTGTTCTCCACTTTGAACACTAGCTCCACCAATCTCTTTTAACTCAATTTCATATTTTGTAAGCATTGAAGCTAATCTGATATTTAAACCAGCTTTTCCAATAGCTTTACTTTTTTGATCACTTGGTATTGTAACTATTGCTTTACCTTTTTCATTACCCTCAGCGTATTTTTCAATAACTACACTTGAAATAATTGCAGGTGATAAAGCTCTTGAGATAAACATTTCAGGAATAGTTGAGTATTCAACACAATCAATATTTTCTCCACTTAATTGTTTTGAAACAGCACCAATTCTAACACCTTTTACCCCAACAATTGAACCAATTGGGTCTACATTTGAATCTGTTGATAAAAGGGCAATTTTTGCTCTACTTCCTGGGATTCTAGCACTTGCTTCAATTGAGATAATTCCATCTTTTAATTCTGGAACTTCTAAAGCTAAAAGTGACTCTAAAAATTTTGGAGATGTTCTTGAAATTTCAACAATTAAACCATTTGTTTTATCTATATTTACAGCTCTAACAACAGCTTTTACTGTATCTCCAACTCTAAAAGATTCACCTTTAATTCTTGATTTTCTTGGAAGCATACCTTTAACTTCACCAATTTCAACAAAGGTATTTTCTTGTCTATCAACCCTTGTTACTGTACCACTAATTGTTTTTCCAATTTTATTTTTATATTTGCTTAATAGTGACTCTTCCAAAAATCTTTGAACTCTGTATTCAAAATTATTGTGAAGAATAGTTGCTGCGTTTCTTCCCATATTTTCAAATTCTAAATCATAGTTTACGAAGTCTCCAATTTCTAGACTGTCATCAATCTCTTTTGCTTCATCAATTGAGATATAATTTTCTTTACTGATGATGTTATCATATTCATCAACTCCATCTTCAAGTAATCTTTCGTCGCCATTTTCAACAACTTCAATTTTTTGGAATAGTTCTAATTTTTTATTTTTTCTGTCAATCTCTGCATCATATCTAAGAGTTGCATCAACCATTTTTTCGGCAGTTTTAATTAACGATTCTTTTAATGCTGTTTCAACATCTTCATTTTTTAGACCTTTTTCATAGGCAATAGAGTCTAAAATATCTATTATTTTGTCCATTAGTAACCTTCTGTTTTTTTAACATTGAAATGTAATGTTTTGATTTTCAATGTGAGAGTAGGATGATATTTTATCTAAAAACAGCTTTTATAGAAATTAAAGCAATTTTAAGATAAACTATTTAGCTAATTTAAAAAGATAAGGGTTTATTGAGATGGAATTATTACTTGCAAGAAATGAGTTAAGTGAAAAGCCAAAAAAAGTACAACTAGACAAAGTTAAAGAAGAATTAAAAAACTTAGGTGAAAAAATATTTTATTTTGATAAAGATAATTCTCATAAAGACATGATGGCGCTTGTTGACTCTTTGGAAGATGAAGGTTTTAATGTGTATTTTAGAGAAGTTAAATATGGACTTGCAGACGATGAGTATATGTATGAGGTTCATGCTTTATAAGATAAGGAATTAAAAAACTTAATGAGTAAACAAGAAGAGAAAAAACTATTTATACAAACACTTGGTTGTCAGATGAACGATACTGACAGCCAACATATTATTGCTGAATTAAAAGAGCATAAAAATTATTCTACAACTGACAATATGGAAGAAGCAGACTTAATTATTATTAATACTTGTTCAGTTAGAGAAAAGCCTGTTTCTAAACTTTTTTCAGAAATAGGTCAATTTAATGTAAAGAAAAAAGAGAATGCCAAAATTGGAGTATGTGGTTGTACAGCTTCACATTTAGGTAAAGATATTATGAAAAGAGCACCTTATGTTGATTTTGTTTTAGGTGCTAGAAATATTTCAAAGATTAAAGATGTTGTTGATAAAAAAGGTGCAGTTGAGATTGATATTGATTATGATGATTCAACTTACCAATTTGCACAAAGTGGACACAATTTATATAAAACTTCTGTAAACATCTCTATTGGATGTGATAAGAAGTGTACTTTTTGTATTGTTCCAGCAACAAGGGGTGATGAGATTTCAATCCCTACAGAAATGATTGTTGAACAAGTTAAAAAGGATGTTGCTAAAGGAGCCAAAGAGGTTACTTTATTAGGACAAAATGTAAATTCTTATGGTAAAAGATTCTCTGATAAAAGAGAAAAAACTTCATTTACTAAACTTCTTCAAGAGGTTTCAAAAATTGAAGGACTTGAAAGAATTAGATTTACTTCTCCTCACCCATTACATATGGATGATGAATTTATTGAAGAGTTTGCAAAAAATCCAAAGATTTCAAAATGTATTCATATGCCATTACAAAGTGGTTCAACATCTATTTTAAAAGCTATGAAAAGAGGATATTCTAAAGAAGGTTTTATCAAAAGAGCAAAAAAGATTAGAGAAATGGTACCAGATGTTAGAATTACAACTGATATTATTGTAGCTTTTCCGGGAGAAACTGAAGAAGATTTCCAAGATACAATTGATGTAATCAAAGAAGTTAAATTTGACCAAATTTTTAACTTTAAATATTCTCCAAGACCAAATACAGAAGCTTTAGAATTAAAAGATTTAGAGATTCCTGATGATATTGGAAGTAAAAGATTAATTGATGTGATTGAACTTCATAAAGAGCATCAAAGTGAACTGATGGATTTAAATATTGGTAAAACTGTAACGGTTTTATTTGATAGTTTAAAACCAAATGGAGAAGTTTCTGGATTTACAGATAACTATTGTCAGGTTTTTGTTAAAGGAAGTGATGAACTTCTAGGAAAACTTGTAGATGTAAAAATCACAGATGCAACAAGGACTGCTTTAAAAGGTGATGTGGTAAATTAATGAAACTTTTTTTAGTAACAAAAGTTGTACCTTTTATAATGCAACTTATCGTAAGAATAATCTACCTTACTAGTAAAAAAGTTTACCACCATCCAAATATAGATAAAAATGAAGCTTTCATCGTAGCCTTTTGGCACGGAGAGCTTCTTATGCAACCCTTTAACTATCAAAAATTAAAACCATCGGGAAAAGTAAGTGCTATGATTAGTGAGCATAAAGATGGTGAAGCAATTACAAAAACAGTAGAGTATTTAGGAATTGATTCAATTCGAGGTTCGAGTTCAAAGGGTGGAGCAAAAGCACTAATTGCTGCAATTAAAGAGATTAAAGGTGGAGATGATATAGCTATTACTCCTGATGGCCCTAGAGGACCTAGACATTCTGTTGCAGATGGAATAGTCGCTATTCATAAGAAAACAAATGCTAAAATATTGATATTTAATTGTAAGTGTACAAAATATTGGCAGTTTAACTCTTGGGACAAGTTTGTTGTGCCAAAGCCATTTGGTACATTGGAATTTTTTATAAGTGAGCCTTTGGATGTTAGTGATCTTGAAAACGAAGAAGCTAAAGAGGTTATAAAAAACAAAATGCTCATTAATGCCATAAATTAGGATAAAAAGTTTTATGTTTGCTAAAGAGTCTTTGTATATAAATGCTATAAAATATAAAACTCAACTAAAAATAAATTATAAAAAATTAAGTAATAATGATATAGTTGAGACCAATAGTTCAACCTTTGTTGTAAAAGATGATATTCTTGGTCGAGATATAGCAACAAAGATTAATGCACAACAAGAAGAGACTGAAAACAGTTTTATCTCAACACTTCTTTTACAAGATGAAACAAGACTAATTAAAAAAAATCAACCTAAACCAAAAGATTATGTGGTTTCACCATTAAATGATGAGTATAATATAGCTGTATCTAAAAACACATTATTTGAATCTAAAAATTTCTTTGAAAAATGTGGTATTGATTATATCTTTTCAGCATATCATATTTTAAATCTACATATTGAGCAAAACCCTTGCCAAAATAATCTTGTAATTCTTTTATTTAATAACCAAGCTTTTTGTTTTATTTTAAATTCAAAGGGCGAAATTATATTTAATAAAAGGGTTGATGTTACAGCCTTTGAAGAGATAAAACAAAGTGAATTTTATGAAAATGAGATTATGGGGCAAAAACTTTATGATGAGGTTTATGCTTTAGAGATTTATGAACTTATTAAAAACACAATTGAAGAGTTTTATTCTATTACTAAAAATGTATTTATAGAAAAGATTTCTATCCTTTATAATTTAAAACTTATTTCTGAAGAACAAATTCAACAAATGAGTGATGATTTTATGATAGAACTTTCTTATCATCCTATCTCTGTTGATGAAGAACTTTTTCAACTTTCTAAGGATTCACACGGTTCAAAAAGTTTTATAAAACCTAGAGTTAAACCTAAAAGCTCTTTAAAAACTTTTTTTATATCTATTGTTATGATTGCACTAATTTTAGGTGTAGGATATTACTTTTTACCTGTAAAAGAGTTATATAATCAAATTTCAAAAATAAATATTCAAGAGAATATAAAAGAACAAAATGTACCTACTATTAAGCCAATAAATTTACCTGATCATATTGAAAAAAATTCATATGTAGAAACAAGGGTTTTAAAAGCTTTAGAATTAATCCCTTATGATGTTGTTTTAAATGAATTAAGCCTTGAACGAAATTATTTAAAAATGGATATAAATCTTTTAAATAAAGACACTTATATTAAAATTTTACAGCCTGAATTACTAAAATCTTATAATATTTCACAAATTGAATTTAAAGAGGAAAATAAATCACCTATCTTAGAAGCTACACTTAGTGCAGAGGGCTTAAAAGAAAAAGAGAAAGTTATATTAAAAGATTATAAAGATATTTATATTCAAAATGAGTTTATGCCAATTATTAGAGTTACAGAACAAATAAAAATTTTATTCCCTGAAAATGCAATTGTAACTTTTAAATCAAGTTTTAAATCTGAGGTTGTAACTTTTAATTATTTAGTTAATGTAGTTATACAAAAGCCATTGGAGTTTTTTGAATTGATTAATAGATTAAATAATGAGTTATATTCAATAAATATCTCATATCCTATTAATTTTATTAAAACTGAAGCTGGAATTGAAGTGGAGTTTATATTACAATTTCATCAACCAAAGTAGAAACTAATCTACTTTGTCAAATTCTAATATAAATCTTACACCTTTCTCAAAATTTTCAAGACTTAATTTTCCACCAAATGTTTTTGTAATTACAAGTTTTACCATATATAATCCAATCCCACTACCTTCACTTTTTGTTGTGAAATATGGGTCAAAGATTTTCTCTAAATTATCCTCTTTAATTCCACCTGCATCATCTGTAAAAGTGATATAGTTTTTACCATTTTCACTATAACATCTAATCTCTATGTTTCTTTGTTCAATTTCTCTTTCATTGAAAGCTTGGATAGAGTTTGTAATAAAATTCATCACCACTTGAGAAAGTTCCATAGTAATACCATTTAATAAAAAATCATCTTCAAATTTTTCATGAAGTATTACTTTATTTTTATCTAAATGTGAATGCATTAGTGCCAATGAATCTTTCAAAGACTCTATAACAGAGAAGTTTTCTTTTGGTTTATTTGGATTGAAAAAACCTAAAAACCCATCAATTGTATCTTTCATATGATGAATTTGCTTTTTTGTATTTACAGAAAAATCATCAATTGTTTCTTTATCTAAATCACCATAGTCATATGAATATTTAATATCTTCACAATATAAAGAAAGGACATTTAATGGTTGTTTTAATTGGTGGGAAATAACTCCAATCATCTCCCCTATACTTGCCATTTTTGTATTATGAACAACAAGTTTATTTGCTAATTCTAGAGATTCTTTTGTTTCTTTATTTTTATTAAATAGGTCAATGTAGACTTTTAGTTTTGAAGTTAATAAAACATCATCTATAGGTTTTGTAATATATTCAATAGCCCCAAGGTCATAACCTCTTTGTTGGTATGAGTCTTTATCATATATCCCCGTAACAAAAATAATAGGGATATTTTTTAGATTCTCTATACCTTTTATATATTCAGCAAATTGAAAACCATCTATATCTGGCATTTGAATATCACAAAGGATTAAATCTACGGGGTGTTTTGTTAAAACAGAAATCCCTTCACTAGCACTTAAGGCACTATAAATATCAACATCAAACTCTTCAATAAGAAGTTTTAATGAATATATGTTTTCTTCAACATCATCAATTATTAGTATAGAGAATCTATTTTCCATTATATTCCTTTTATTTTCTTATTTATAGAATTTATTTCATTTTTTAAAGCAACATCTATTTCAATATCATTTGAAAATTTGAGATTTTCATCTTCTGTTAAAATAATCAGTTTCTCACTATATTCTAAAATAATACCATTTAATTCATCTTTATCAACTGTATCTATATCAATAATAATTTTTTTAATCTCATTATTTGCTACTTTTTGAATTTCATATTTTTTGAAAACTTGAATTATCTCAAAATCTTTTTGTAGGTCAATTATCATTTTGAAAAACTCTGAGGGATTTGTATTATAAACTATAACTTTCTCTTTAATCTCATTTTCAGTTGACTTATCAATATTTAAAGGAAGAGTTGAGTTATTTAAATCATGGTCATTATTTAAATCTAACAAATCCATATGTTCTAAGTTATCTAAATTTTTAGGAATAGTTACATAAAAAGTTGTCCCAACATCAACTTCACTTTTTACATAAATAGTACCTTTTAAAAGGTCAAGTAACTCTTTACATATTGCTAAACCTAGTCCAGTACCACCATATTTTCTGGTTGTAGTATTATCTGCTTGTTTAAATCTGTCAAAAATATTTTCAAGTTTTTCTTTAGGTATTCCAATACCTTCGTCTTTTACACTTATAGTCACATATTTATCTTCATCTTTTACATCTAAATAAATTGAACCATCTCCGACAAATTTTAAGGCATTACTTAAAAGGTTTTTTACTATTTGTTTAATTTTATGGTCATCACTATAAATATGATTGATTGAATCATCAAAATTAAAAAATAGTTTTACACCTTTCTCTTTTGCCTGAGGTAAAAACATTTCATAAATTTCTGTTAAGGTTTGTTTCAATATTACTTTTGTAAAAATTGTATTAATTCTTCCTGCTTCAAGTTTAGAAATATCAAGGACATCATTTATTAATGTCAGAAGGTAATTCCCACAACTATTTATAATTTCTAGATTTTTAATCTGTTTTTCATTTAATGAACCATCTTTATTTTTTTTCATTACCGATGAGATTACATTAATTGAGTTTAGGGGTGTTTTTAATTCATGACTCATATTTGCCATGAAATCATCTTTTGCTTTATTTGCTTCCCTTAATGCTTTTTTTTGCTCTTTTAAAAGTTTATTTGTTTCTTTTAGTTTTTCAACATTTAAACAAGCTTGTACACTCATATTTAATTTTTGTAAAAAACTTTCAAACATTGAGATAAAAAATGAACATTGAACTTCCATATTTTTTGTAACTAGAAATAAAGAACCAAAATGAAGTTTTATTATAAGTATTTTTCTATTCTCTTCAACTATTAATTTAATTTCATCTTCATAGTGAGAATAATCATTTGGATTAAAATCGTCAATCTTACCAAATGAAGAGAGTTTTTCTAAAAAGCCATCTTTGTTTTTTATACAGTATTGAGCAAAAATAGCATAAGTCTCACTTACAAAGGTTTTTAACGTTTCATCCATCATCTCTTTTAAGTCTAAAGAGTTTCCAATGGAACTATAACATTTGTATGTTATGGCGAGGTTTTGTACTAACATAATACACCTACTACGCAAGTTTTATTATAAAAGTTAATATATTCATTTCCATTATTTGCAATTTCCCCTAAAGTTAAAGCCCCAAATAATGTTTCATCATTAACTTGTTTTTTAATTTCATTAAGTTCTTTTTTGAAATCATCTTCTAAAAAAATACATCTTGAAATACAATCAAATAATACTACATTTTTAATTTCTAATTTTTCAGTATTTGATTCTAGTGCTTTTTTAATGGCATTATTTGATGAGGCAATTAAAGATTTTTTATTACCTTTTAAAATATTAATAGTTGAATTTTGTTCTAAATCACCAACTAATATCATATTCCCTTTTTCATCTTTTGCTATTGGATCACGGACAATTATCTCTTTATTAAATTTTACAATTCCAAGGGGATATGATTTTGCTATATCGAAAAAATTATCTTCTGTAATTTGTTTCCCTGATTCTTTTTCAACAACATTTTTATAGGTTTCAAAGGCATTATTAAATTTAAGTCCTGAATCTTCTTCTACAACACTTTTATAAACCTCAAAGGCATCCATAAAATTAAGAGATTTTAAAATATTTTTATTTGACGAGGTTACCATAAAAGGGCCTTCTAAAAACTCCCAACCATTTTCTACACCAATAAACAGTTTTGATTTTTTTGAGATAGTTAAAGCAGCATTTTCATATATACCTTTGTTGCTAAATATTACTGGCTCTTGTTTTAGTGTAAGTTTTCCCGCTCCTCCACCTAAAATTTCAACATTTAAAGGTAAAACATTAAATAGTGAATCAAGAAACGTACTTATATTTGAACTTAGACCATCTAATAAAACCATTAATGAATTAGCATCTTTATAATCCTTTTCCTTTAATTGTGGATTTTCTAGGTCTTCAATTAAATTTATTTTTTCATCTTCAAGTTCACAGGAAATTAAACCATTATCATAATTTGAGTCATTAAAAATTACTTGAGTAACAATTGCCCCATAAAATGAAATATTTGTTTCTTTTAGTTTTTTATAATCAAATTCACAATTTTCAGCTACAAGAAGATAATACTCTTTTTTACTACTTTGATTAGAAGATATAAACTCTTCTAGACTTTTATATAGTTTTATATTTTTCATGCCACTTCTCCTTGAACTTCAAAAGTAAGTTCTTCTTTTATTTCTAAAAATTCATCAATATTATTTAATAAGATATCTACAACTTTTGGGTCAAAATCTTTTCCTGCTTTTTCTTTTAAATACTCTATAATATCATCTAATTCCCAAGCTTTTTTGTAACATCTTTCACTCCCTAAAGCATCAAAGGTATCAACAACTGATAAAATTCTTCCATATATATGAATCTCTTCCCCTGCTAAACCTCTAGGGTATCCACTCCCATCCCATTTTTCATGGTGTTCATGGGAAATAATTGCAGCTGCTTTCATAATCTTTCTTTTAGAGTTTTTTAACATATCAAACCCAATTGTTGTATGGGTTTTCATAATCGCAAACTCCTCTTTAGTTAGTTTCCCTTTTTTATGTAAAATCGAATCAGGAATACCTATTTTCCCTATATCATGCATAGGTGCTGCCAATTGTATTAAGTTTGCTTCCTCTTCAGTAAATCCTAGTTTTTTTGCTAAAAGATATGAGTATTTTGAAACTCTTTTTACATGATTCCCTGTTTCATTGCTTCTTTGTTCACCTATTTCTCCTAAGGTTAAAATTACATCTTTTTGTGTAAGTTCAATCTCATGTTGTAAATTTATACTTGAAGTTAAATCATTTGCAGCAATTAAATATTCAATAATATTTTTATTAGAATCTAGAATTGGTGAAATATTAATATCAATATGTTTTTTCTCTTTTTTTGTATCAAAGATGATTATTTGTTCAGAAGCTTTTTTGTTCTTTAGATTTTCTAAAAATTCAACACAATTATTCTCTTCTAAATTAATAAAATTAAAAAAGTTTCTGTTTATTAACTCTTTTCTTTGTAATTCTAAAATTTTTAAAAATTTTGTATTTATAGTAATGATATTAAAGTCTTTATCTGTTTTTGCAATAGAGGTAATTTCATTTAATCCCCTTTGATATTCTGTTAAGAAATGGCTTTTACTTGTAAGATTATCTTTATAGTTTTTTATTTCAATATTTAAAAGATTATTTAATGAAATTTGGTCAGTAACATCATTTGAAATTGAAATATACTCTTTAGTATTGTTGTTAATATCTATTATTGGAATAATAATTGAGTCAATAATATATTCATTTTTATCTTTTGTGTAGTTTCTTAATCTACCTTTCCATTGCTCTTTATCTCTTAATTTTTCCCAAAGTTCTAAATATACACTTGATTTTTCTTCAATATGCTGATTAAAATTAAAATATTTATCTTTTACTTCATCAAAATTAAAACCAGTTACTTTTGAGTATAGATTATTTGTATATGTTATTTTCCCATCTAAATCAAATTTTACTACAATTGAAGCATCATCAATAACTTGTTTATATTGGTCTAATATTTTTTGATTCTCTTTTGCTTCAATTTTTTTACTTATAGAATTGATTTTTTCTATAAAAGCATCTAAAGAGATTGGTTTTAAAATATAACTATCAATATTTAAATCAATTGCTTCTAAAAGTGTATCACTTTCATTTCTAGCAGAAATTAATACTATAGGGAGATTTATATCTGTTTTTCTAATCTCTTTTGCTAATTCTAAACCATTTAAAATTGGCATATTGATATCACTTATAACTATATTAATATTATTGTTATAAAAAATATCAAGGGCTTCTTTTCCATTTGGAGCATAAAAAACCTCATTGAATATTTTTTTTAAAATAGATGAAAATTTTTTTGCAGTAGTAGGTTCATCTTCTACATATAATATATTCAAACTTTTTAAATAATTATTTTCAATCATTTTATACTCCTTATAATGCAATTATAGAATAAAAGGGTATTCTAATAGTATCATTGTATTTTTGTATTGATTTAATTTATAAAGGTATTAAAAAAGTATTATTTTAAGATATCTAAAGATATTATTAAAATATCTTTTATTGTTATAATAATCTAAAATAATTAGGAGTTTTTATGACTAAAAAAATTTATAATGCTAATTTTTTAAATACAAAGAGGGTACTTTTATTAACAAAAGATAATAAGGTAATAGATAGAATGAATGAAAAACTTACTCCATTATTAAAAAGTTTTCATATTAATAATTCTATTTATAATTCTGATTTTTTATTATATGATATGATTATTATTGATATTGATTATTTTGATATTCAATATCTTGATAGTTCATTATTTAATGATAAACTGAAGAATTTTAATATACCAATTATTTATATCTCTTCTGATTTAGAGTTTTCAATATTAGAATATATTGATAATGTCCCTTTAAACAATATTATCTTGAAAAATGAACAATTAGAATATATTGATATTTACATTGCTATAACAATGAAAAAAAATAGCAAGATATATTTTAATCATGATTATTCTTTTTGTATGAGAAAAAATAGATTTTATTTTAAATACAAAGAAGTTAATTTAACAAGTCTTGAAACTAACTTTATAAAAGTTTTACTTGAAAATAAAAATAGAATTGTTCCCTATGAAAAAATAATAGAAAGTGTATGGGAAGGAAAAAAATGTTCAATTTATAGTATGAGAAATGTTGTTAATAAAATTAGAGAAAAATCATACTATGAAATAATAAAAAATATATCAAATCAAGGATATATAATTAATGATTATAAAATTTACTGATTTATGATACCATTATAGTACGATTTATTAATAGAATTAGGTTATGGAAAATATAGAAAGTTACAAAAAAAATGCAAGAATACTTCTTGTGGAAGATGAATATGAAACTCAAGCTAAGTTGTTGAAGATTCTAAATAGAGTTTATAATAATATTATTGTAGCAAAAAATGGTGATGATGCTTTAATGATAATTAGAGACTTCTATTTAAGAGGTAAAAATTTTGACTTGGTGATTAGTGATATTAATATGCCAATAATGGATGGCGTTGATTTACTAAAAAATGTAAGACATATTGATGAACTTTTGCCTTTTATCTTTTTAACTGCTCAACTTGATGTTAAACAGTTATTAGATGTAGTAAAACTTGATATAAATGATTATATTCTAAAACCTATTGATGTGGAGCCTTTACTTCAAAGTATTGAAAAAGTTTTGAATAAAAACTACAAAAAGAATTTTTTAATAGGGGAGAAAAGTTCTATACTATTAGAAAATGGTTTTGAATGGGATATTGAAGAAAAAGTTTTATATAAAAATAACAGTACAGTTAAATTAACAAAAAAAGAGTTACAACTAATTGATATTTTGTGTAAAAATATTAATAGAGTAGTTAATACAGATGATATTATTAACTTTATTTGGGATGAGATAAAAGATTTTGAATCTGCAATAGCAAATTTGAAAAATCTTATTTCAAGATTAAGGGTTAAAATGCCAGATTTAAATATTGAAAATATGTATGGCTTTGGATACAAGCTAAGGATGAAAGATGGAAGAATTTAAATTAGAAAAAGAAAATATAAAAGTTTTATTTGTAGAAGATGAAGATTTAGCTAGACAAAAATTAGGGAAATTTCTTAGACGTAGATTTGAGGAAGTTGAATTATGTGAAAATGGACTTGATGGTTTTTTGAAATTTCAAGAAGCATTTACTAGTGGAAAAAAATTTGATTTAATTTTAAGTGATATTAATATGCCAAAAATGGATGGCCTTGAGATGCTTGAAAAAATCAGAGAGTTTGATAATGAAATCCCTTGCGCTTTTATTACAGCAAGAAATGAGAGTGAAAACCTTATAAAAGCTATCTCTTTACAAGTTACTGAATATATTTTAAAACCTATTGACCTAGAAGAGATTACTAAAAAATTAGACAAAATCTGCAATAATCTAAATTTAGAGAAAAAATTTAAAGCTCAAAAGTCAGAATTAGACAACTACTTAGATATTATAAACCAAGAGGCATTAGTTTCAAAAACTGATTTGAAAGGGAAAATCACCTTTGTAAATGATGGTTTCTGCGAGGTTTCAGGATATACAAGAGAGGAGTTAATTGGTGCTTCTCATAATATTGTTCGTCACCCTGATGTAAATAAATCTTTTTTTGAAGATATGTGGACTACTATAAAAGAGGGTAAAATTTGGAATGGTACCCATAAAAACTTAACAAAAGATGGAACTACATATTTTGTAAATACAAAAATTTTTCCGATTTTTGATATAAATAGAAAAAATATTATTGAATATATGGCTGTTAGATTTTTAGTAACTGAAGAGGAACAAGAGAAAAGAAAAAACTTTAAAAGATTTATTGAGCAGTTAACTGAGTATAAAAAAACAATTGGAAAATTAAAAACAGATAAAGAAAATCTAGATAAAAGATTAATTGAAACTCAAAAAACTTTTAGTGTACTAGAAGAAAAAGCAAGAGTTTCGGAAGATAAAAGAAAATCATTATTAAAGCAGTTAGAAGCATATGAAAGTAGTAATTTACAACACAATAAAATGGATATAATGGCAAAACAAGATAAGTCAAAACAATTTGATGATATGTATAAATCTTTAAATGCCTTAAAAACTAAAAACTTAAAGTTAGAAAATGATTTAAAAACTATGCAAGCAATGTATGATTCAAAAAATAATGAGGTTTCAAATCTAATAGAAAAAGAGATTGAAAATCAAAAAAGAATAAACGAGCTTAAGGATTTAGTTTCAAATTTACAAAAAGAAAATGGTGAATTAAGAGTAAAAAAAGGTGGTATTTTTAAGTAAAGACTTGGATTACCAAGCCTTTACTTCATTATAAACTGAATCTCTTTCAACTGGATCAAATCCAGTATTTTTGATTAAATCAACAAAAGAACTAAGTGGCATACCATGTTTACTTGCTGCACCTGCTGCACTTTGAATTGATTCTCTCTCAATAGTACCATCTAAATCATTTGCACCAAATTCTTGAGCTAATAGGGCAAGCTTGATTGTTGAGGTTACCCAATAAGCTTTAATATGTGGAATATTATCAAGTAAAATTCTAGAAATAGCCATAGTTTTTAAAATCTCTTGACCAGTTAAAAAATCTTTTACTTTTAAAAAGTTATTTTCTTTTTGATAAACAAGTGGAATAAAAGCATTAAATCCTCCTGTTTCATCTTGTAAATCTCTTAATCTTAACATGTGGTCAATTCTATGCTCTCTATTTTCAACATGTCCAAAAAGCATAGTTGCATTACTTTGATGTCCACTTTTATGCCAAAGTTTATGAATATCAAGCCATTGCTGTGAAGTTACTTTTCCTCCACAAATTCTTTTTCTCACCTTTTCATCAAAAATCTCTGCTCCACCACCTGGCATTGAATCAACACCGCTTTCAATCATTTTTTCAATAATTTGTTCATATGTTAAATTATACTCTTGGGCTAAAAAATGAATCTCAGCAGCAGTTAATGCCTTCACATGAATATCAGGGAATTTATTTTTGATTTTTCTAAATACATCTAGATACCACTCTAATCCAGTATCAGGATTGTGTGCTGAAACAATATGAACCTCTTTAATATCATTTTTCTTTGAGTTTTCAACAATATCTAAAATTTGTTCATGGCTCATTGTATAAGGGTTTGGGTTTTTTCTACTTGCACTATAGGCACAAAATTGACATACATCTTTGCAAATATTTGTTGGATTTATATGTCTATTGATATTAAAATATGTTTTTTTACCATGTTTTTCTAATCTAATTTCATTTGCAATTTCTGCTAGTTCAAAAAGCTCTAAATCATAAAGCTTTATTGCGTCCTCGTATGATAATCTTTCTTTATTTTTTAATTTTTCTAAAATACTCATAAATTTCTCTTCTTTTATTTACAGTCAAAATCTTCATTATATTTTCCATGGTTACTTCTATGAACGAAACCTATGCACTCTTTATTTAAATCTTTATCTAGAAACATAACTTTGTAAACTGTACTTTTAACTTTTGTTTCTTTATCTTCTACACTTAATTTATTAATTACTTTTACATTTGTAATGTTTTTATGTCCAAGGTCATGTAAAACCTCTTCCATCTTTAAATTTTTCGTAAACATTATAAAAAGAAAACCTAAAAAACAAATTACACTCATAATTACTATAATAATTACAGTTTTCTTTGGTAGTTTTCTAACTTCTATATTATTTTGTTGGCTCATAGTTAAACTCACTTAATGGTTTGAATGTATCTGTTTCTTTTTCGTAAAAATTAATAATACCTGTTGCTATATCATAATACCAACCATGGATTTGAAGTTTCCCAGTATTTACTAATTTTACTACATCTGGATAAGTCATTAGATTATCAAGTTGATGTCTAATAGAGTTTCTCTCTGTTACTCTATACATCTCTTCTTCAGTTGTGAATTGTTTATTTTTTAGGGTTCTTTCTTTTGCTTTTTGACCAAGTTTTAACCAAGTTTTTATGTGAACATACGATCCGTTCTCAGGTATCTCTTGATATAAAGATTTGCAAGCTCCACAGTGTGAATGACCACATACTATAATATGTTTTACTTTTAAAACTGCAATTGCAAACTCAATTGCAGCTGCACTTCCATGAAAATCTTCATCATGTTTAAATGGTGGAACAAAATTTCCAACATTTCTTAAAATAAACATATCTCCAGGTTTTGTATTTAACATTAGGTCTGGAGTTACCCTACTATCACTACAACCAATAAACATCACTTCTGGATGTTGTCCATATTTTACTAAGTTTAAAAGTTCTTCTTCCATATGGGGATATTTCTTTTCTACAAAGTAAGCATTTCCTTCAATTAATTTTTCTAAAGGCATTTAATCTCTCTCTTCACCTAATATTATTTTTTGGTCTTTTGTTGTTATAACAGTAATTTTTTTGATATTATCTTTTTCTTCATCTTCTTGATGTTTATATTTAATCAAATAATCAACTTTGTGACAAGATACCAAAGTTGTAAACTTTGATAATTTAATCACTTCACATTTTTTCATATTTGTAAAATTTTCATTTGCTAGGGAGCATAAAACTAAAGAACTGATAAGTAATAATATTTTCATTTTAACTCCTTAATTAATCTACAAACTTTTGCAAGCTCATCTGTACTAATATCAATTTTTGCAATAAGTCTAATAATTGCACTTTTAACTGTTGGTTGCCTGATTGCACCAACTAGATAACCTTTTTCTTTCAATTGGGTTTGAATCTCAATAACTTTTTTATTATCCGCAATTTCAATTGGAATAATTAAACTATCTGAATTTATACCTAAAATATCATTTATTACTTGTAAATTGGAATTAATTCTATTTTTTAAAAAATCAGTATTTTTTAAAATAAAATTTAAAGCTTCATGCCCTAAAGCAATATCAAATAGTGATGGGGCAGTTGTATAAATCACTGCCTTTGCACGATTTAGTAAAAATTCAATAATCTCATTTGAAGCTAGAATATATGCACCATAACTTCCATAGGCTTTACCTAAAGTACCCATTTTAATATGATTTTTTTGTGGTTTAATTTTATAGTGGCTAAAAATACCAAGAAGATTTTCACCTAAAACTCCTGAGGAGTGTGCTTCATCTACAATTAAAAGTGCATTTTGTTTTTGGGCAATATCAAAAATCTCTTTAGCAGCCAAATCTCCACCCATTGAATAAACACCTTCAATGGCAATTATTTTTCTACCCTTTACTATAGTTGAATTGATTTTTTCATCCAAATTTTTATGGTCGTTATGTTTAAAAATAACAACTTGTTTTTCATCTAGTAATTTACTTGCTAACATCCCACTTGCGTGGTAGTCTTCATCAAGGAATAAAACATCACCTTTTCTTACAAGTGCTTCAATCATAGAGATATTAGCTAAAAAACCACTTCCTACAACTAAAGCATCTTCAAAATTATTTGCTTTTTTTAAAGCATCTTCAAAATCTTTATGTATTTTCGAGTAGCCATTTACAAGCATGGATGCTTTTGGCGAGGAGTATTTTTCTTTTAAAATTTTTTTATAAGCATTTTCAAAAAGCTCTTTATTTGTGGATAGTCCAAGGTAATCATTTGATGCAAGGTCAATTAAGTTTTCATCATAGATTTCTCTTTTTCTATAGCGGTTTGATTTTTTTATTGAATTTAGCTCTTTGGAATACAAGTCAGATATCTCTTTTTTTGGTTAAATTTTGTAATTTTATTGAAAAAGCTATTAAAAATTGTTAAATTTATTTTAAATGCTACTGTTTTGCTATTATGCTTTATTATAATTTCTTCACCTACTAATTAAACGTCCTTCATAGTAGAGAAAAGAGCAAAGTGATTTGCTCTTTTTTTTTGCTTTTAATTTTGGATATCTAAAGCTTTATCAACAATTAATTTTGCAGTTTCAAGTTGAGAATGAACAAATTGATTGATGTTTAAATCCCTTAATTCTTTTTTTTCATCTAAAGAATCAATTTTTACAATTAATTTTGAATCTGCTTTAAAGTTTAAAATCGCTTCACAAATTAATCTTTTCTCTTTTAAATTTGATAAAGCTACTATTATAGATTGTGCTTCATCAACTTTAAGTGATTCTAAAACTGGTAATTTCTCAATATGTCCAAAATAAGCCATATAACCATTTTTTCTTGCTAACAATACATGCTTTAAATTATCTGAAATTATTACAAAGGGTTTACCTTTTTCATTTAATTGCATAGCAATAATTCTTCCAAGCATTGAGTATCCACAAATAACAATATGGTCTTTTTTATTAATAGGTGTGATTTTATCTGATTCATAAAATTCAACAACAAAATATGAAGCTAATTTATAGATATTATTAACAATAAAAGGGGTTAAAATCATAGATAAAGTTGTAACTAGTATCAAAAATTTCGCAGTATCATTTTCTAATAATCCATCGGTACTAGCTAAGGCAAAAACTGCAAAAGAGAATTCACCAACTTGACACAAAGCTAAAGCAGATTTTATTGAATCACTTTTATTTAGTTTTCTTCTCATAATGGCATAAATTACCAAGGCTTTTATGAGCATTACAGCAATAAATATTAAAAATACATAGTGGATATTACTAATTAAAAAACTCGCATCAATTTTTGTACCAACAGAAAAGAAAAAAGTTCCCAATAGTAAATCTTTATATGAAACAATATCTGATTCTACTTTTATGTGATATTTTGTTTCTGCAATAATCATTCCGGCTATAAACGCCCCTAAAGAATAGGTAAATCCTAAATAATGAGCTAAAATTGATGCTCCAAATAAAATTGACATTACCGAACCAAGAAATAATTCTTCAAGTCTACTATTTGATGAAAATTGTAATAACCATGTAGAGGCTTTTTTACCAATTGTAAACATAAATACTATAATTATTACAGCAGATAAAACTGTTTTTAAAACTATTTCACTCATACTTAATGTCTCATTTGATAAAAATGAGATTAAAAGAAGTATTGGAATTACTGCCAAATCTTGGAAAACTAAAATTGCAGTTGAACTTTCTCCATATGGAGTATAGATATCCTTTGATTGTTTTAAGTAACTTAAAACAATTGCCGTTGATGAAAGTGAAAAAGCAAGGGCAATTATAATTGAGGAGTTTGTATCAATTGCAAATATAAACTTTGAGATTAGAAAAATTATAATAGCACTAATACCAACTTGAAGTGAGCCATTAAGAAATAAAAGCTCTTTCATCTTTTTAAGTTTATCAATTGGCATCTCTAATCCAATAGTAAACATTAAAAATACAATACCAAATTCTGCAATTAATAAAAGTACATCATTATGAGCCCCTATATCAAATATAGGTGCCATTATGGCACCAGTTAAGATATACCCAATAATATGTGAAATTGATAATTTTTTTAAAATTAAATTTAATACAGTTGCTAAAGCAAGGGATAAAAATATTATTAATAGTGTTGTTTCCATGGATAGATTTTATCCAAAAAAATAGAAAAATAATCTAGCTTTTTGTATAAGTTTTATATTAAATGGAAACTATCTAATAAGATTAAACTCCATGAGACTAAGGCTATTATTATTGAAATAAAAACTGCTGCACTTCCTGCATCTTTAGCTTTGCCTGCTAAAACTGCATGTTCTAAGGTTACTAAATCTATCGCCCTTTCAATGGCAGAGTTTATAGCTTCTGTTAAAAGCACAAGTGAAATTGTTGAAAAAAGTATAATTTTATTTGTAAGTGTAGTATCTATGTAAAATAACAAAACAAGAGCAATAATAAAAAATATTAATTCTATTTTAAAAGAATTTTCTGTTTTTATAATATCTTTTAAACCTTTTAAAGCATAAGTAGTATTTTTTATAAAATGATACCTAGGTTGATTTCTCATTTTCTCTCTTTTTTAATATTGTATAGATTTTAATTAAATTCAGTTACCAAAAGGTTATAATACAAATATATAATTTAAAAAAAGGTTTTTTAATGCTTGAAAAAATAAAAGAGTTTTTTGCCCATGGTAAAGATCATATAATAACTGTTATTTTAAAAGGTTTATTTTGGCTTGCTCCTATTGCTGCAATTACAATGATTGTTTTATGGCTTTATGAAAATGTAAATCAATTAACTGGACAGCTTTTTCATTTAGTTGGTTTTGAACCAAATAATTATCCAATATTATGGACATTTATAGGTTTAGCTTCATTGGGTTTTTTAGCATATGTATTAGGTGTTTTTGTAGAAACTGGTATGATGGATTTTATCCAAAAACTTTATTCAAAAATCCCTGGGTATGAGACTATTAAAGAGCTTATAAATATTTTTAATACTTCAAAATCTGGAGAGAAAAAGGTTTTAGTTGTTTTAATTCGTGGTTTTTCAAAAAATGAATACAATGTTGGACTTATGTATTCTACAAAAGAATCTATTGTAAAAGACCACTACACAGTTGTTTTATCAATGACTCCCATTCCAAATGGTGGATATATGTTTGAAACACACAAGGACAATATTTGGGTTATAGAAGAGGCGACTTTTGATTCAAATTTACAATATCTTTTATCTATGGGAGTAAAATCATTACCTGAGATTTTAAAAGTTGAACCTAAGTGTATTGAAGAGTATAAAACACTAGGGGAACATTTAGAGTGTAAATAATGAACATATGTCCAAAAGATTTAGAAAAAAGCTATTTTTGCATCACTTTTATAACGGAAAATTAAAACTTTTATGTTAGAATCCTTTTAAAGATTCTTATAAAAAGCACACAGTATGGATAATAATAAAAAAGTAACAACTCACATTACAGAACAAACTGTAATGTTCGCATCAATCACAAAATGGATTTTACTATCTTCCCTTATTGGAGGCATCATTGGAGCGATTGTTGCTGGGTTTTTAAAAATTCTAGAATACTTTGAAAATCAAAGGGGTGAATTACCTTTTGAGTATTATTATACTTTACCTTTTGCTTTAGTTTTAACAGTGGTAATTGTAAAAAAATTTGCGCCAAGTGCTGAGGGACATGGGACTGAAAAAGTTATTGAAGCAGTTCATAAAAATCAAGGAAAAATGAATATTGCTGTTGTGCCTATTAAACTAATGGCAACAGTTATTACAATATTTTCTGGTGGTTCAGTTGGTAAAGAGGGACCTGGAGCACAAATTGGTGCTGCTTCTGCTTCATTTATTGCAACGATGTTTAAATTCTCTAAAAGAGATAGAAAAAAAATGGTTATTTGTGGTATTAGTGCAGGTTTTGCATCTGTATTTGGAACACCTTTAGCTGGAGCTATTTTTGGGGTTGAAATTCTTATTGTTGGTGCTTTAATGTATGATATTTTGTTACCTTCAATAGTTGCTGGATTTTCTGCTTTTTTTGTGGCTAAAATGTTTGGAATAAGTTATACTTACTTTGATATTGCCTATTATGTAAGCTTTGATTTTGATTATGTTTTAATAGCAAAAGTTATCTTAGCAGGTGTATTTTTTGGGTTAGTTTCTGATTTTATTATTACAACTTTAAGATATATTCATAATCTTGCAAAATCGATTAATCTACATTATATTATAAAAGCTTTTTTAGGTGGAGTATTAATTGTAATTCTTGCTTTAATTTTTGGAGATGAATATCTAGGTTTAGGTTTTGAAACTATAAAAGATTCTATTTCCGCAAGCTCAATGGACCATGAAAGTGTTCCTTGGTATGCTTTTATTTTAAAAACTTTATTTACTGCTTTAACATTAGGTTTTGGTGGAAGTGGAGGGGTTATTACTCCAATTTTTTATATGGGTGCTACAAGTGGTAATTTCTTTGGAAGTTTAGTTGATAGTTATATCCCTTTATTTGCTGCTTTAGGATTTGTTAGTGTATTAGCAGGAACAACAAGTGCACCAATTGCTGCTATGATTATGGCTGTTGAGTTATTTGGTATTAATGTAGCTCACTATGCAGCTTTATCAATTATTATTGCTTTTTTAATGACAGGTCATAGAAGTGTTTTCCCTTCACAAATCTTATCTGTTAAAAAAAGTGATGCTTTAAATGTAAATTTAGGTGAAGAGATTGAACATACAGAAGCTTCTTATACAACTAGATTTTTTATAAATGTAAAAAGAATAATTAGAATTTTATATATAAAATCAAAAAGGTCTTCTATAAGGAAAAAAAGAAGAAGAGATAGTGACTCTAAACTTTAAATTCTTTAGAATGATTTTTAATAATTGTGCTTTATTAAAAGGTAATATTCTCTAAAAGTTCTATTTTCTCTTTTACTACAATTATAACATCAATACAAAAATCAGTATCTAAAGATTTTTTTTGTAAATAATAATCAACACTTCTTTTTAACTTTGAAAGTTTAGAAGGTGTAACATTGTTTATAGCAATTTCATAATCATCTGCTGATTTTACCTCAATAAAGTGATATACCTTTTCTTTTTTGCAAATGATATCTATCTCTCCTAGCTTTTTAGCATAGAAATTTTGTTCAATAATAATAAAGCCTTGCGATTTTAAATAATCGCAAGCTTTTTTTTCAGCAATATCACCCTTATGCCGACTCAACTTCTACTCGTAAAGATTTAAATCTAGCAGTTAGAATTAGTTCATCAGCTTCATCACCAAAGATATAATTAATCTTTGATTCTGGATGGTGGAAAGTCGTAAAAAGTGTTCCAGGTTTGATTTTACTTGTATATTTAACTGGTAAAATTGCTGTTTCACCATATTGGGTTTTCATTATAATTTGATCACTTCCTATTCTTTCAAAATCCTCTTTTGATGCTAAAACTACATCTTTGTCATATCTTGAATTTAGAGCATCACTATGTCTTGTTTGGGCTGAATTGTTATAATGAACTATTGTTCTTCCTGTTGTTAGATAAAATTCATTTTTTTCAAATGGTATATCTTTAACTAGTTTTTCAATTTGCTCTCTTAATTTATATTGGTGGTATTGAAAATATCCCTTTCCACTTTCAGTTCTAAACTCTTCTAAGTGTAAAATTGGAGTATCTTCTTTTGTGATTGGCCACTGCATACCTCTGTTTCTATTTTTTGATAGTTTATGGTATGTTGCCCCATGAAATCTAGAATAAACCTTTTCTTTAGTTTCATTCCATACATCTTCACTTGTTTCATAAATAAACTCACCATTTATTTTATTTTCAATATCCCTTAATACTTCCCAATCATCAGGTAAATCACTCTCCACAAGGGGTTGAGATAGATGAAGTCTTCTCATGGCATTTACATAAACACCAGTTTTTTCATAGGCTGATTTTACACCAAATACAATATCTGCTTTTTTAGAGATTTCATTCATAAATAGTTCATTTGAAATAATTAATTCTAAATGCTCTAATGCTTTGTGAATTTTATTTTGATTTGGATGAATGTGGGCAATATCTTCACCCATTACATACATCGCTTTGATATTATCTTTTAACATCTCATCAATAAGCTCTGGTGTCATAAGACCTATCTCTTTTGGAGTTGCATAATCAGGGTCAAAATATGGTAAACAACCTGTATCACAGGCTCCTTGGACATTGTTTTGTCCCCTTAAAGGCATAAGTCCAGTTCCCTCTTTTCCAATATTACCTGTTAAAAGTGCTAAATGAACAATTGCCATAACTGCAAAACTTCCATCAAGGTGCTCTGTTATTCCTAATCCCCAGAAAAACATTGATTTTTTATTTGCATATTGTCGTGCTACTTCAGGGATTTGATCAGCTAATTCTTCATAACCTTTTATACTTCTCAAAAATTGCGGATTTGCATATGGGTCATTTAAAATCGATTCTTTGTACTCTTCAAAACCTTCACATCTTGAATCAATAAATTTGTTGTCATATAGTTTTTCAGACAAAATTACATAAGCCATCATATTTAAAACAAGTAGATTTGCTTCATATGGAATTACTAACTCTTTACCATATTTTCCTATTTGAATATTTCTTACATCTATAACTGTAACTTCAGCCGTTTTTGCTTTAGACGCTTTAATAATTCTATTTGAAACAATTGGATGAGCTTCTGTTGTATTTGAACCCATGATAATAATGTTTTCAGTTTTATAAATATCATCAAATGGGTTTGTAGCAGCACCTTCACCAATAAGTGGCTTCATCCCTTTTAAACTTGGACTATGGCAAACCCTTGCGCAACAATCAACATGGGGTGAATCCATCCCCTCTCTTACAAACTTTTGGAACATATAAGAACTTTCGCATGAAGTTCTAGCTCCTCCCATACCACAAAAACTATGTCTTCCATATTTTTCTTTAATTTCACTAAGTTTCCATGCGGCAAGGGATGTTGTAAACTCATAGGGAGTTTCAAAATACTCCTCATCAAAATCTTTTAAGGTTTTAGCCCTTGCTTTTAGTTCCCTTGGCATCTCATCAAAGTTTTTTTCAATAAAAGATTTTTTAACTCTTGTATTTCTAATTCTTTGTTCACTATGAACAAAATCAAAACCCTTTGCACCTTTGATACATAGTTTACCTTGACTAACATATCCATCATTTTGTGCATAAATTTTTAAAATTTTATTATCTTGTACTTGACCTGTAATGTCACAACCTACACCACAGTAAGTACAAACTGAATTTATATCAGCAATCATTTCCCTCTCCCTACTTTAAATTAATCTAATCAACCACCACCAACAAACTGCAATAACTCTAGTTTATCATCCTCTTTTACTACATAAGTATTCCACTCATCTTTTTTAACTATTTCCATATTTACAGCTGCTGCCATAACTTTATCTTCAATTTTTAGATTTGTAATTATGGTTTGTAGTGTAGAGTTTTCTTCAAACTCTTTTGCTTCACCATTTATTATTAATTTCATTCCTTACCTTTAGTTTTTTTAGATTTTATCTAAATTAAGTCAAATTTATTTTAAAACACGAGATAACTTATTTTTAATTAAGGCAATTATAGTATATTAGCATATTCTAATATACTACTGGAGTTACAATGGAAATTGTATTAAATTTTTTTGAAAACTTTTTATCTTTGTTAAATGCAATGTCAATTTATATTATTGCTGGTTTATTTATAGCTGGAGTTTTAAAACAATTTATCCCCGATGATTTTGTGGCAAAACATTTAGGTGATGATTCAACAAGTTCTGTTGTGAAAGCAACTATTTTTGGCCTTCCTTTACCTGTTTGTTCTTGTTCTGTTATTCCAATAGCACAAGGTCTTAAAAAAGAGGGGGCTTCTAAAGGTGCTGTTCAGAGTTTTTTAATTTCTACTCCTATTACAGGTGTTGATTCTATTTTGGCAACTTATTCTTTATTTGGCTTTGTCTTTACAGCATTTAGAGTAGTCTCTTCAATAATTATTGCTATAAGTGTTGGTCTAGTACAAAATTTTGTGTTTAGAGAGAAGAAAGAAAATAAATTTAGTGAAAAAAATGTTGAAGAAGAATCAAGTAGTTCTTGTTGCTCTTCATCTAGTTGTTGCAGTTCAAAAAAAGCTTCAAAAAAGTTTTCTTTTCAAGGGGCTTTAAAATATGGATATGTAACTTTGTTTAATGATATGGCAAAGGCTCTTATTATAGGGCTTATACTAGGGGCACTTTTTATATCGGTTGTTCCAAAAGAGTATACACAAATGTTATTTGAAAACCAATTTTTGACATATATTGTAATTATGCTTTTTTCAATACCTTTATATACTTGTGCTACTGCATCATTACCTTTTGCAGCTGCTTTTATGATGCAAGGTATGTCACCTGGAGCTGTATTTATATTTTTAACAGCAGGTCCTGCAACAAGTATGGTAACTATGAGTGTAGTTTATAAGATGTTAGGAAGAGGGGCATTAATAGTATATTTATCAGTTATTGCAGTTTTATCTTTAGCTTTTGGTTTTATTTATGATACTTTTTTCAAAGAATTAAGTGTTTTAACTATTGTAACAAATCATGAAGATATATCTATTATAAATTGGATAGCATCATTTATTATGATTGCTTTAATTCTATACCATCTATTAAAAGATAAGTTTAGTAAAAATAAATCTTGTTGTGAAACTAATACTCCTAAAGAAAGTTTTAAAACAACTCAAAATAGTTCATTTAGTCCATTAAACCCAAATATGTCAAAACCAAATTTAGCAACAAAAATTGATTTTAGTAAAAAATAAGGAAGATTTTGAAAAACGATACTAGCTGTTTAAGAACTGAAATAAATGAGGAACTCATTGAAAATGAAAGAAAAGAGATTTCAAAATTAAATGATGTATTCATAAAAGAAGCAAAGATTTTTTCTCTTTTAGGAAGTGAGGTTAGGTTAAAAATTGTTTATCTTCTATTAAAACATGAAAAACTTTGTGTATGCGATATAAGCGATATGATAAAAATGAAACAGTCCCCTGTTTCTCAACATCTTAGAAAATTAAAAGATGCTGGTATTTTTATTTCAAAAAGAGAAGGACTTCAAATTAATTATTACATTTCATCTTCATATAAAAGTGAGTTAAAAAAATTATTTAATTTTATATAATCAGAAATAATCAAGAGATTTTATTTAAAATGATTATTAAATCATATTATGATAACATTAATTCAAACAAATAATGAGTTTTAGAAATGAAAATTAATAAACCAATAGTAACTTTTGTTATTACCTTTCTTATTGTATTTTTTACCCTACTTAGTTTTTATATGTTTTATAAAGAAAAAGAGGATAAAGAGATATCTAATAAAGCAAATCTTTTGATGTTAAATGTTGTAAATGAGATTCAAACGAAAATCTCACAAGGTGTAACAGCAATAGACTCACAAGTACTTTTACTTAAGCAAAATAATTATAATACCAAAGATTTTGATAAATGGGCATTTGAAATAATGAAAGGGAAAGATTCAATTGCATGTTTACAGTTAGCAAAGGATGGTATTGTAACAAATATTTACCCCTATGAAGAGCATAAAATAGCTATGGGACATGATCTTTTAAAAGATAAAAGAAGAGATGATGGAGCACTTTTAGCTATTGAAAAAAGAGATATAACATTTGTAGGCCCAATTAAATTAATACAAAATGAAAAATATGCATTAATTGCTAGAAAACCCGTTTTTCAAGAGATTAATAGTAAAGAAAAATTTTGGGGATTTTCTACTGTAATTATATATGTTGATGGTATTATGAAATCCTTAGAAGATAAGATTAAAGATAATGGCTTTGAGTATCAACTTGAAGGTTTTAACCCAGATGCTAAAAATAGACCTTTATTTAGTAAAAGTGATTATTTTACTGGTAAAAATCCTTTAGAATTTGATGTTAATGTACCTAATGGAAAATGGATTTTTACCTTAGAAAAAAAATAAAAAGATTTTTATATGGCATATTTTCTTATTACTTTAGCTTCATTTTTATTTGCATATCTAGCTTTTAGATATGAAAAACTAGTTATTAGAAATAATGCAATTCTAGAACATTATAATGAAGAATTAGAAAGTGAATTGAAAAAAAGAACAGCCCAATTAAATAAACAAAAAAAACAACTTGAAGAGAGTGAATTTAGATGGAAATTTGCTGTTGATGGAAGAGGTGATGGACTTTGGGATTGGAATGTGGATACAAATGAAGTTTATTTCTCAAAAGCTTGGAAAGAGATGCTTGGATTTAAAGAAGATGAGATTCAAGGTTCTCTTGAAGAGTGGAAAAAAAGAGTTCATCCTGATGATTTAGAAAAAGTTTATGAAGATATAAATTCTCACATGAATGGTGAAACAGAAGTTTATTCCAATGAACATCGCGTGATGTGTAAAGATGGTTCTTATAAATGGGTTCATGATAGAGGTATTGTGGTTCAAAGAAATGAAAAAGGCAGACCTACTAGACTTATTGGTACTCATACTGATATTACTCTTAGAAAAGAGACTGAATTTAAGATGCAACAGGCTTTAATTGTTTATGAAAATACCAATGAAGGTATTATGATTACTAATTCAAAAAATGAGATTATAGATGTAAATCATTCTTTTTGTAAAACTACAGGTTATAGTTATGAAGAGGTTATTGGTAAAAATCCTTCTATCCTAAAATCAAATATAAAAGAGTCTGATTTTTATAGACAGATGTGGCAAGAGTTAAAAGATAATGGTTCATGGCATGGTGAAATAACAAATAAAAAGAAAAATGGTGAATTATATGAAGAGTATTTAAATATTAATACTATTAAAAATAATGATGGTACAGTTATTAATTATATAGGTATCTTTTCTGATGTTTCAGTTTTGAAGCAGCAAGAAAAAATGATTTTACAACAAGCAAGAACTTCTGCAATTGGTGAGATGATTGGTAATATTGCCCATCAGTGGAGACAACCACTATCTGCAATTTCAACTGCTTCAACTGGATTAAAAGTTCAACTTGAAATGGATATGGAGATTTCAAAAGAGGAAACTATTGAATCCCTTGAAAAAATAAATTCTCAAACACAATTTTTATCAAGAACAATAGAAGATTTTAGAGGTTTTTTTAGTGAAGATATGTCTGAGGTATTTGAATTTGAAATAACTGAAGCAATTAACAAAGTAAATGATTTAACAAAAGATTCTTTTAAAATCAATTTTGTTCAAGTATATTATGATATTGAAAAAGAAGTATTTATTTTAGCAAATAAAAATTTATTAATTCAAGCCTTGATAAATATTTATAACAATGCCCTTGATGTATTAAAAGAAATAGAGGGTAAAAGATTACTTTTTATATCTGTAAAAAAGAATGATTTTAATACAACATTGAGTATAAAAGATAATGGTGGAGGGATATCTTCTTCTAATATTGAAAAAATATTTGATCCTTATTTTACTACTAAACATCAATCTCAAGGAACAGGTATAGGTTTATATATGAGTCATCAAATTATTGTAAAACAATTAAAAGGTAATATCTTGGCAAAAAATGTTAAATATGAACATGATGGCGAAGAGTTTATGGGAGCTTTATTTACTATAATAATTCCAACAAAATAAAGTTTAAAATTAGTTTTATTCTTTAACTAAAAAAAATAACAATTTTGATATCCTTATTCTCTTAAGTAAAGGGATGGAAATGGAAATAAAATTATTTAATTCAAATAATAAAAATATTAATGATGATTTAGAACTTATAGTTTTACAAAATCTAAAGAATATTGATAAAAAAATATCAAAAAAATTGAAAAAAATTGGTTTTGAAGGGAAAGAATCTCAAGAATGTTTTTTTGAAAATAAACTTTATATTGGTGCAACAAGTTTAAAAAAAGAGGATTTAAAAATTGCTTTTGCTAATGCAATAAGAAGCATACAAAAAACAAAATTCAAAAATATTTTAATAAATTTAGTAGGGGAAAAAGAGTTAAATATTAAAGATTTAACTGAAGGGCTAATTCTTGGAGCATACTCTTTTCAAGATTATAAAAGTGAAAAAAAAGAATCAAAAATAAATATTTTTATAGATGTAAAAGGCTCTAAAAAAACTTTAGAAGAGTTAAAAAAAGATTTTGAAGAAACTAAAAAAATATGCGATAGTGTAAACATGGTAAGAACTATTGTAAATACTACACCTGAAGATTTTTATCCAAAAAGTTTTTCACAGAAAGCAAAAGAGATAGCTTTAAAGAATAATCTTGAATGTAAGATTTATGGTGAAGAATATTTACTTGATAATGGCATGAATGCAATGCTTGCAGTTGGACGTGCATCAAGACATGAAAGTCAGCTAGTTCATTTAACTTATAAGCCTAAAAAGGCAAAAGCTAAAGTTGTTATTGTAGGTAAGGGTCTTACTTATGATGCAGGGGGACTAAGTTTAAAACAAGATATGGTTTCAATGAAATGTGATAAAAGTGGGGGGAGTGCAGTTTTAGGTATTTTAGAAGCTGTGTCTAAACTAAAACTTGATGTTGAGGTTCATGGAATTATTGGTGCAGTTGAAAATATGATTGGCGGTGATGCTTATAAGCCTGATGATATATTAAAAGCAAAAAATGGTGTTACTATTGAGGTTACAAATACTGATGCTGAAGGTAGATTGGTTTTAGCAGATTGTTTATGTTATGCACAAGATGAGATAGAAGATATTGATTCTATTTTTGATGTTGCAACTTTAACAGGAGCTTGCATTGTTGCTTTAGGTGAATATACAACTGGTGTTATGGGACATAGTGAAAAGATGAAAAAACAAATACAAAAAGCTTCAAATAAAAGTGGCGAGTTAGTTGGATTTTTACCCTATAATAGATATTTACCTGAAATGTTAAAATCTTCTATTGCAGATGTAGTAAACTCTCCAGGGTCAAGGGCAGGTAGTTCCATAACTGCTTCTTTATTTTTAGATAAATTTATAAAAAAAGAGAATAAAAATAAATGGCTTCATTTAGATATAGCAGGAGCTGCTTATAGAGAAAAGGTTTGGGGGTATAATAATTTTGGTGGAACTGGTGCTAGTGTTAGATTACTAGTTGAATATATTAAAAAAATAGGATAAATAGCATAAAAGGCTATTTATCTTTTAATAAGAGAATTGAAGTTCATATTTTTTATATAAATTTATAATACTTCTTTCATATTCCTCTTTAAACATTGAGTAGTTTTTAAATTCTTTAGGAACCTCTTGTTCTAAAACTTCAAAGGTATCAAGACCATTTTCTAAAGCATCTTTTAATGTTTTATCTAAAAATTTTAAATATCTTATATTTTCATCAATAACATTTTTTGAATAAGTAACCTTTCCATGCCCTGGAACTAAAACTTTAAAATCAAGCTTTTTTAATTCTTCTAGTGCTAATATCCATTTTTTTAAATTTGCATGGGGAGTAGCAAGAGCCCTTTGATTAAAAATTAAATCAGAAGCATAAAGTATTTTTGTCTTATTATCTAGTATAGCAATGTCACTTTTTGTATGACCATCTAAATATAATATATCTAATTCGTAGTTATCCAAAACTAGTTTTTTTGTTTCAAGTAGTTTATTAGGAGCTAAGGCTCTTGTTGAGTAAACAGCTTCTCCAATTAAATTTACCATATTAGAAACATATTTTTCCCCATTTAATTTTATATCTTCAATGGTATGTTCTGTTGCATAAATTTTTGCATCTTTAAAGGCTTTATTTCCTAAAAAATGGTCAGGGTGATGGTGGGTGTTTATTACAAACTTTATGGGATTTTTAGTGATTTTTGAAATCTCTTTTTTCATACTATTAGCATAATCAACTGTTGTACCAGTATCTATTACAATAACAGATTTTTTGGTAATTATAAAAGCAGAATTTGCAATGTCTCCACCATTTTGCTTTGAAAAATACTCCTCTTTCCCATAAAAATAGTAGCTGTTTTCAGCTAATTTCTCTGGCTTTAAGTTATACTCAAAGGCAAAAAGTGAATTTAAAAATAGTATTATTAAAAATAAAATTTTCATTTTATATTTAACTCAAAATGATTTGCATCAGTATCTAAAAAATTAATATTTAATTCTTTAAATTCTTTTTTTGTTTCTAATGTTATTCTTGGATTTTCACTGATTGCTGCACTTGTATCTAATGTAGTTAAAAGTTTGTCATTTTCATCTTTTATCTCAATCTTATTTATAAAAAATGAACTAGCTCCAAAAACTAATCCCGTTTCCATAGGGTGAAATATTGAGAATTTAACTCTTTTTTGATCTTTTTTATCAAATATTTTCCCTTTACTTTTTCCTATGTTTTCTGAAACATTTCCATTAGCAGCAGCTAAACTTGTTACGTCACATCCTCCACCATTACTATGAATATTTGCACTTCCTACATGCCATAAATTGTTCTCGTCTAAAACTAATGCTCTTAAAGGGGTTTCTTGTGCAACTTTTATATTTGTTGAGATAATTGGTAGAAAATCATTTGGTGTCATTGTTAAAATAACAGGTATAGGATTTAAATCAGCAAAAAGAATCATCTTTTTAGGATTTTTTATTTTTGATGCATCAACAAAAATTGGAACTTGGACAGGATTATCAGCAAAAGAGGGTACCTTTACTTGAATATTTTTGTCATCAAAGGTATACTCATCCTCGCCAATAGTAATTTTGATTATATCATCAAAAGTGGGAGATACTATAGGATTCTTTGCTTCTAGGTTTAACATTGTTAGAATTAATGTAGCGAAAATGAGTATACTTTTCATGACAACTCCTTTTTTATTGTTGTGTTCTTGCTATTGGGGGTAAATAATTAACTCCAAACTTTTCAAATATTTTTTTAATATTTCTATTCTCATAATTTTCAGAAATTAATCCATCAATATGATAACTTAGTGGTCTATAACTAGTATGAACTGCCGTTGCAATATCCCAGTGTGATTTTGCTTGAGGAATTTTTGTTGTCATATAAAACTTATCTTTATTGTTGTTAAAATCTAATAGATACTCCAATTGAGATTTTAATCCAGCAATTGCATCAAGTTTTCCCTCTTTGAAATCTTTTATTGCATCTTTAAAGTGAAAATAGTGTTTAACATTTTTATTAATTAAACCTCTTGCAAATCCTGTTAAATGGTTATCTGCAAGGGTATCTAATTCAACTCCTATGGTATGGTAAGCAAAAATTCCTAAAGTTGTTATCTTTGGAATTTTTTCCTTGTGTGTTGCTATTACCCATTTTTCACTATGATAAGGCCCTTTAATAGAAACCATATCTGTTTCAAGTTCACCTGTTTGTTTATCTCTTAATCTTAAATAATCATAATCGTATGGAACTCTAAACATTACGTCTGCATAGTTTTTATGAATTAGATTGCCCTTCCAAATATTAATTCTTAAATCATCAGCTAAGGATTCATCTGAACCTGTCAATTGCCATTTTGCTTCTACCTTAAGAGATTTTGCAAGTAGTTTACCTAACTCTACATCTATCCCTTTTATCTCATTGTTTTCTGTAAATGAGTAAGGTGGAAAATCTTTATAAACGGCAATAGTTATATAACCACTTTCTTGAATCTCTTCAATACTTCTTGCATTTGCAAAAACTATTAAAAGTGCAAATAAAACTGATAATCTAAGAATTTTCATGATATTACTCTATGCCGTCTTTTGCTCTTCTATCCATAATATATGTTCTAATTGCCCAAATTGCTTCTTGACTTAAAACATCAGCAAACGAAGGCATATAAACATTACCATTTCTTGTAACACCACTTAATACTTTTCCTAAAAAGTACTCATCTTCAAACTTATCTAATTCTCTTAAATCAGGTGCAATACCACCAGAGATAACGTCAAGTCCGTGACATCTTGCACAGTTTTCACTATATCCAGATCTTCCAATCTCTACAGCTTTTGGATTATCTGTACTATATGGGTTCTCTGATACCCAAGTATCACCTAATTGTTTTAAACCTGTTGTGTCAACTTTTTGTGGTGTAACACTTCCATGCCCAAATGCAGTTATTGCAGAAAACAAAACTGCAAGTGTTAATTTTTCGATTTTATTCATGTATATCCTTTGCGAAATTTTTTGCATGATGGAATTATAAGGTGTTTCTATAGCTTGATTATAGCAATTGAAAAAACTTTTTTTATGCTAAATTGATGCTATTTACTTGATATACAATATAAAAAATAATTAAAAGGTAGATAGATGTTTAAAATCATATTTTTAACAATTTGTTTTTTGTTTACAAATTTACATGCTTTGGAAAAATTAAAAGTGGGTGTTTTAGCCTTTGGAACTGTTAATTGGGAATTAGATGTTTTAAAACATAATAAACTTGATATTAAAAATGGTTTTGAACTTGAAGTTGTTAAATTAGCTTCAAAAAATGCTACATCAATAGCTCTTCAATCTGGAAGTGTTGATATTATAGTTACAGATTGGGTTTGGGTAAATACTCAACGAGCAAATGGGGGAGATTATACACTTTACCCTTATTCAAAGGCAACAGGGACTTTATATCTTAGTAAAAATAATAATGCAAAAACCTTATTAGATTTAGAAGGAAAAAATATTGGAGTTGCTGGAGGTCCTGTTGATAAAACATGGCTTATTTTAAGGGCATACAGTAAATTAAAATATGGCAAAGATTTCAAAGATATTATTAATCCAACCTTCGCTGCCCCTCCAATACTTCTAAAAAAAGTACTTGATGGCTCATTAGACGGGGCATTGAACTTTTGGCATTTTAATGCAAAAGCAAAGGCAAAAGGAGCAAGAGCACTTATTGAAATGGAAGAGGTTTTTAAAAGTTTTGGAATAGTTGAAGATATACCTTTAATTGGATGGACATTTAGAAGAGATTTAGCTCTCATGGATCCAAGACTATATGATTCATTTATAAATGCAAGTAAAAGTGCTAAAAAAATCTTGTTAAAAGATGATAAAGAATGGGATAGAATAAAACCACTTATGAAGGTAAAGGACGAAGCAACTTTTAACTCATTAAAAGAGGGTTATAAAAATGGTGTGATACTTAAATTTGATGAAAAAAATATTGAAGATTCAAAAAAAATATTTAAGGTATTACAAGAACAAGGTGGAAAAAAATTAGTTAAAAATAGCAAAGAGTTAGACCCTAAAACTTTTTGGGAAATTAATAAATAAAAATATTAGGAAAAGTATTGTTACAAACTAGATTATTATCAATTTGTGCTTTTATTATTATCTGGCAAGCTTTATCAATTGTCCTTGCATCACAAGTTTTCCCTTCATCAGTTGATATAGGTATAAAACTATTTGAACATTTAGTAGAAGGGGAACTTTTAGATGATTTAAAAATTACACTAATTAGAGTTGTAATAACATTTTTCATCACTATGATAATTGGAGTATTTATTGGAATTATAATGGGAATATCAAAAAAAATAGATGATGTTTTTGATTTTTTATTAGTTTTAGGTTTAAATATTCCTGCTTTAGTTGTAATTGTTATTTGTTATATTTGGTTTGGATTAACTGATTTTGCAGCACTTTTAGCTGTGATTATAAATAAAGTTCCAATTGTAATTGTTAATATAAGAGAGGGAACTAGAGCAATAGAAACTAAATATATGGATTTAGCAAAGGTTTATAAAGTTCCAAAAAAACAAGTGTTTTTTAAAGTATTCTTACCTCAAATCTATCCATATATGATGGCTTCTGCTAGATTGTCTTTATCATTAATTTGGAAAATAGTTTTAGTTGTTGAATTGCTTGGAAGAAGTGATGGGATAGGTTTTAAAATCTCAATGTTTTTCCAGTTTTTTGATATAACTTCTATATTAGCTTATTCTTTAGCTTTTATTTTTATTGTTATGTTTATAGAGATGGCTATTTTAAAACCCTTAGAAAATAAGATGTTAGAATGGAAATAAGATGATAAATATAAATATTCAAAATAAAAGTTTTAATGAATTAAAAGTTTTAGAAGATATAGAATTTAAAATTCAAAAAGAGGAATTTATATCAATTGTAGGGCCTAGTGGTTGTGGAAAAAGTACCTTTTTAAATTTATTAGCTAATCTAGAAACTGATTTTAAAGGTGATATTTCAATGCCTTATAAAAATATATCTTTTATGTTTCAAGATGATAGATTACTTCCATGGCTTAGTATTAAAGATAACCTTTTATTAGTTTCAAAATCTAATGATTTAAATGAGATAAATGATATTTTAAAATTAGTTGCTTTAGAAGATGTTTTAGATAAGTATCCCAATGCTTTATCTGGTGGTATGAAAAGAAGAGTAGCCTTAGCTAGAGCATTTATAAATCAGCCTGAGGTGATATTTCTAGATGAACCTTTTATCTCTTTAGATTTTCCTACTTCTCAAGAATTAAAAAAAGAGTTTCTAAAACTATGCAATAAGTTTAAACCAATTGTTATCTTAGTAACACATGATATTAGTGAAGCAATTTTATTTTCTAATAGAATTTTGTTTTTTTCTAATAAGCCAGCGAAAATAGTTTTAGAGTTTAATAATCCTAATAATCAAAGTTTTGATATAAAAAATATTGACCAAATAAAAAATAATCTATTGGAAAAATATCCTAATATCTTAAAAGGGGAATTATAATGAAAATTTTAGCTTTTTGCTTATTGACAGTTTCACTTTTTGCAAGTGACTTAAAACTCCAAGTTTTTCAACCGCCAACAAGTACTTGCCCTAAATCTTGGTTTACAGATATGAAAAAAGTTGCTAATGAGGTTGATATTATTACTGTTATGAATGTGAAAAATTTAAAAAGACAAATAGGAATTCCCTATGATATTCAATCTTGTAATACTTCAATAATGGGTGATTATGTTTTTGAGGGGAATGTTCCTTATCAAGCTATAAAAGATTTTTTAAAAGAAAAACCTAAAAATGCCATTGGATTATCACTTCCAGCTTATGAAAATGATAAAACTCCTAAAACTGTTTATATCCTTTTTGAGGATAAAAGTTACAAAGAGTATGGGAAATACTAGCTTATTATGGGTAGAGTAATAGTAAATTCTGCCCCTTTATAATTGTTGTCTTTATATTTAAAAGATGTATTTTTTACTTTTATATTCCCTTTCATCCCTTCTGTAATTAATCTATATGTCATACTAAGTCCTAATCCAGTACCCCTAGATTTATGTTTTGTTGTAAAATAGGGCTCAAATATTTTTGGGATTATATCCTCCTTAATACCTTCTGCATTGTCTTTAATCTCTATGAATATTGAAGAGTTTTTGGTATATGTTTTTATAAAAATATACTTTTCCTTTATCCCTTTTTCTTCAAAAGCATCCTTTGAATTATTAACTATATTCATTAAACATTGTGTTAATTCATTTGGATATCCATTGATTTCAATATTTGTTTGTTCATTACGTATTAGATGTATATCATGTGTTTTTATACTGCCTATCATTAAAGATAAAAAACTATCTATTTGTTCACTTAAATTAAATAGTCTCTTTTCCCTTTTCCCAATAATAAAGTTTCTAAAGTCATCAATTGTTTTTGATAGGTATTGAGTGTTTTCGTTAATAGAATCAAGAACAGAAAACATCTCATCTTCTTCTAAAATTCCATATTCTTGTTTCATTTTCAAGCCACTTGAAGCAGTTGATATAACAGATAAAGGTTGCCTCCATTGATGGGCAATATTTCCAATCATTTCACCCAATGCTGCCATTTTTGACTGTTCAAGTAAAAGTTTTTGGTTCTCTAATTCTTCATTTTTAAATTGATTTAATTGTTTTACTTTTTCATGGAAAGCTAAAGATAAAACCTCTAACTCATCATTTGTACCTAAAGGTTGATATTTTTCATTAAATTCATTATTTTCTATCTTTTTATATAGTTCTATAATAGGTTTAGTGATTGATTCAGCTAATAAATAAGAGAGTAAAGTTCCTATTAAAATTAGGATAAAGCTCATAATAATCACTTTTTTTAAAGCATCTTGTATTGGAAATAAGTATGTTGATTCTAATTTCCCGATATTTAAAGTAATATTTAATTCATCAAAAAGTGATAAATTTTGATTTTTTAGACTATACGAGTAATATTTTTGATTTTTATCATGATTATTTATATATAAAAGTTTGTCATTTTGCGTATCTAGTATCTCAATATATTCATCATTTGAGTTAATTATATATTTACTTAAAATTTTATCAAGATTAAAAGTAGCTATTAAAGCTCCTTGCGTTGTTTCATAATATTTTACAGGTGAAACTACAATAAATTCATTTTTATTTTTTTCTAAATAAAATGTTGTTTGTCCTAAGGCTAGTGCATTTCTAATGTATATTGAGTTATTATATTTTGGAATATTTTCTGTAGTTTTAAATATTATCTCTCCATCAAAATCTATAATATTTAGATATTTTACATTTTTATCTTCCATAAAATTTAAAGCTAATGGTAAAAGGTATTCTTCTTTATTATCATCATCGATTAAAGAATTAATCATCAGTGAATTTTTTGCAAGAAGTTTTGTTTGTTCTATAAGATAATAAAGTCTTTCTTGTATTTTTTCCTCAATTAATAAGGCTCTATTTTTTAATAAATCTTGTGCATGGGATTCTGTGTTTTTGATAAATAAATATCCTATAGAAAAAGAGATTAGCAATAAAAAAACAGATATTATAAGGGTAAATTGAATTATGATTTTATTTTTTATACTATTTTTTATCGGTTTAAGTTTAATCATTTTAATTTACCTATTGGAATCACTTTCCCTTCTTCATTATATTTTGCAAAGAAAAAGTCATCTTTTTCTAAAGCTTCATGGTCAGTCTTACTAAATGGTTTTATATATTTTTTTATTAAGCCATTATACTCTTTTAAATTTTCTAAGGCATCTTTTATTTTTTCTCCATCAAAGGAATTAGCATCTTTTATTGCTTGTGCAATTAGCATAGTAGAATCATATGCTTGTGCAACAGAGGATGGAGATAATATATCAAAAATTGAGTTTTCTGCATATTTTTTTATATATCTAAATCCAAACTCTTTTGCTTTTTTTGATTTATTTTTGTAAAAACTAAAAGATTGAATAAATTTCAAATCAATATTTGTAAGATACTCTTTATTTTTTTCATAAAAATCTCCACCTAAAATACCCCAATGTGAAGATATTGACATCTTTATTTTATTTTCATTTAGGGTTTTTAAAATATTTGATGCTTCTAAAGTATTTAAAACCATTAACATTGATTTTATATTATTTTGTTTTATTTGAGATATCAAATTACTAAAATTAGTTTGACCTTGGTTTATAATAAGAAAGTTAAACTCTTTCTTGTCTTGTTTTATAAGTTCCAAGGCACCTCTTCCCCAAATAGAATTTTCAACAACTATTATTGGGTTTTTATCCTCTTTTAAAGATTCATTTAAAAGTTTATTTATAATAAATTTATTATTTGTAGAAACTCTAAAAATATAGTTTTCTTCATAACCATTATTAACTATTTTATCAGCAGATGCCCAAGGTGAAAAATAAGGTTTTTTACTTTTTTGAATATCTTCTAATTCTTTTGAAATTATTGAACTTTTTTTGCCACCTATTACTACTTTCACATTTTCATTTTCTGAAAACTCTTTAAAATTTTTCAAAGCCTTAGTAGTAATTGCTTCATTATCTTTAGCTAAAAGATTGACCCTTTTACCCAATAATCCACCATTTGAATTAATCTCATCAATTGCTAACTCTACTCCTCTTTTTAAAGATAATCCTGAGTCTTTATTTCCAACTGAAAGATTTACATCTAAACCAAAATATATATCTTCTGTTTCACCATATTTTTTATTCAATATCTCTTCTGTTTTTGAAATTATATGTGAACCAATTACTCTTTCATACATTTTTATAATATATTTAGTTTTTTTTCTAAAAACTTCTTTCTCTTCTTTTGTTAAATAGTGTATTTTTACACCTTCATTTTTTATTGTCTCAAGAAACTCTTTTTCCCTTCTTTGGGTTTCCTCTCTTTCCCATTTTGTAATTTCATCTAAACTAGTAGTTAAAATATTTTGAATCTCTATGGGCATTTTTCGCAAACTTTTTTTACTCATTGTAAATACGTATGGTAAATAAGCATGTTCGCTAATTGTTAAATGTGACTGAACCTTATGAAATTGCATGTTTACAATTGCAACTAAAGGGTTCTCTTGACCATCTACAACCTTATCTTCTAAGGCTTTTTTTGTAGAATGAAAATCAATAGGAATTGCTTGTGCCCCCAAAGCTTTAAATTGTTCCATTATAATTCTACTTTTCATAACTCTAATTTTTTTACCCTCAAAATCTTTTGGGCTAATTAATTTTGAGTTTGCAGTAAAATGTTTAAAACCATTTTCCCAAAAGGCAACTCCTAAAAGGTCAATTTTGTCTAAATCTTTTAGAATCATTTTACCCACTTCCCCATCTAAAAGTTCATAGGCATCCTCTCTTGTTGGAAATAAAAATGGCAAGTCTGCATATTGCATTGAGGGAACTGATACACTCATTTTTGCAGTTGGGGTTACTATAATATCTATTTTACCTTGACTTGCAAGTTCTATCATTTGGTAATCATTTCCTAATTCTTGTTTAGGAAAGATATTGATTTTTACTTTATTGTTTGTAAGTTCAGCAATTTTTTTTGCATATAAAACAGAAGCTTCATGTAAGGCACTATTCTCTGGTAGATTATGGGCAAGTTTTAATTCAATCTTGGGTTTAGTAACTTTTTTTTCTATATTTGTTACATTATTTTTTTCTATATTTAAAGTTAGAAATAAAAATATCGAGAAGCTAATAATTATTAATAGTATTATTAAATTATTTTTCATAATTTTCTCCCTATGACTGGAACTATTATATTATTATATATTTAAATAGTAATTTAAAGTAATTTTCTAATTAAAGTGAAAGTTTTTTAATCAAGGGAGTTTAAAATTAATGTTTTTAATCTTTTATTTATAGTAAGTGCTATTTTGTCATTTTCATTTAGTGGGTGATATTTCCTAAAAGATATATAATTTGAATTATTATCTTCATATACAGAAATGACCATCGGGCAAAAACTCATATTATGAATATTTTCTTGATGCATTTTAAGGGTAAATGAGGTTTTGCAAATTAGAAGATTTATCCCATTTTTTACAACAGCTTTTTCTTCTAATGCATCAGCAACAGCTTTAGTAGACTTTGCTAAATTTAATTCATGAACTATTACATATGAATTAAAATTTATTTCATCTTTTAGATTCACATATAGTTCATAAAAATTTTTATTTTGTATTTTCACTATAAAGTTATTATCATTATCTATTATCTCATAAGCATTTATACTTAAAGTAAGAATGATAAGTGTAAAAAAAGATTTAATCATTATTTACACTTCATCTCAAAGGGTGCAATACCCAAAGTATCTAAATCTGTTTTAGGATGTAAAAACCCAATTTGTGGTGAAGTTGTGATTAAAGCTCTTGGCTGAACTAATGAGATAGGCATTCTTAATTGTCCATTATATTCTCTAAATGATAGTTTTCTTCCCATATAAGCTGCTAAATCAAACTTATCTGAGTGAATAAAATCTAAATTTGTTTTTAAATCAGCACTATTTGTTTTTGTAATGGCACCAATGATTGATCTAACAGCTGTCCAGTTTGTATAATCCTTTGATTGCATCCATCTTTTTGCAAACTTTTCAAATCTACTTTGCATTTGAGCTGCTCCCCATGCTTCAATAACTTTATGCCAAGCAGTTGGAGTTAATCCTTGTGTTCCTGCAATTGGTCTTGGAAGCCAGGTATTAAAATACATAAACTCACCAAAATCTCCATAATGGTCAGCTAAAACAATTAAATCATAATCATTTGCTTGTGTAAATACTGGAAATTCTGCATTTGCTTTTCTTCTGATATCACTATTATTATCCCAAATCTTTTCTTTTACAATTTTTGCATTAAACTTTTTAACTGCTCTTTTTATATCTTTTAATATCTCTTTATCTTTTTCATTTTCTCCACTAATTAAAAAGATATCTTTAAAATCTCTTTTTACTAAAAATTGTACTAAGCCATCATAAAGCATAGCATTTGAAGGAGCTGTATGAAGTAAATTTGGTAAACAATAGTTTTGCCGCAAAGATGTAGTTGGACTACTTGCATTTACCATTAAAACTTTTTTTGAAAGTGGGTTGTTTAGTAACACTTTTAAAAAATCATCTTCAACATTTAATACCACATAAGAGTTACCTGCATTTATAAACTCTTCAAAATCTTTTTTTAATTGTTCTTTATCGTATGAAATTTTTTCAATTAGATTATATTTTTGATTTAAGAATCTTGCACTTTTATTTGAATCAATTATCGCTTTTTGTGCCCCTTTTAGACCTAAATCTTCAGGATCTTCAATTATATTTGAAAGCACAGGAGGTTTTTTTATCTTTTGTTCTAGGTATAAAATATTTACTTCTAATGTAAAGGCATTTACGAAGCTTAACATTAAAAATAAACTAAATAGTTGTTTCATTTGATATTCCTTTTTTGATTATATTCTAGAAGTATATATAAGAAGTATAGCCTCAATCTAGCAAAATGAGAATAAAAATCAATATGCTATATTCTAGCTATAAAGCTTCATTACAATTTAAAAATTAAATTAAAAAAGGATTATGTATGAAGAAAATTCTATTACTAGTAGCTATGCTACTTATATCAGGGGAGTTTGCATTTGCAAAAAATTTAAAGGGTTTGTTACATTCTAAAACTAAACTGACTCCTATTACTATTAGTGTAGGTCAACCACTTGCAAGTGAACCATATAAGTTAGAAGCTGGTAAATATTATGAACTTGTTTTAAAAAGTGATGGTTCAAGGGAAATTCCAATTGTAGGGGCAGAATTTTTTAGAAATATTTGGGTAAATCAAGTATCTATTAATGATATTGAAGTAAGACCATTAGGTTTAGATGGATTTGAATTTGATGATGAAGGTGAAATTGAAATGACTTTTATCCCTATTAAACCAGGAACTTATACATTAGGCTTACCATCAGCTAAAAGTGATAGAGAAAGAGCTACATTTATTGTTGAATAAATTTTTATTAAAAGGGAATTCGTGATGAAGAAATTAATTTTAACATCTATTTTAACTGCGTCTATTTTGAATGCAGACACAATATTTGTATCAAATGAAAAAGATAACACTATTAGTGTAATTGATTCAGTTACAAACAAAGTTGTAAAAACATATGAAGTAGGGCAAAGACCTAGAGGTATTTTACTTACAAAAGATTACTCAAAACTATATATTTGTGCTAGTGATGATGACACAGTTCAAGCTATGGATACTAAAACAGGTGAGATTTTATATAATTTACCATCGGGTGAAGACCCAGAACAATTTGCACTTCATCCAGATGGGAAAGAGCTTTATATATCAAATGAAAATGATGGAATTGTAACAGTTGTAGATACTGTTGAAAAAGCTGTTATTTCTCAAATTGAAGTTGGTTTAGAACCTGAAGGAATGGCTGTAAGTCCAGATGGAAGTGTAGCTATTAATACATCTGAAACATCAAATTTTTTACATTGGATTGATACAAAAACAAAAAAAATCATTCATAATACTTTAGTTGATCAAAGACCAAGACATATTGAATTTTCAAAAAATGGTGATATGATATGGGCTTCATCTGAAATTGGTGGAACTATTGTTGTTGTAAATACAAAAACAAAAGAGAGTGTTGCAAAATTAGGTTTTAAAATACCTGGAATTTTTAAAGATTTAATTCAGCCAGTTGGTATTAAACTAACAAGTGATGGAAAATATGCCTTTGTAGCTTTAGGACCAGCTAATCATGTCGCTGTAATTGATGCAAAAACTTATAAAGTAATTAAATATTTATTAGTTGGAAAAAGAGTTTGGCAATTAGATTTTGCTCAAAATGAGAAAAAACTTTATACTACAAATGGTGTAAGTGGTGATGTATCTGTTATAGATGTTGATTCTTTAAAAGTAGAAAAGACAATAAAAGTTGGAAGATATCCTTGGGGATTAGCAGTAATTCCTTCAAAATAAAAAAACTTGGATAAATATGAGTGAAAAGATTTTAGAATTAAAAGACGTAGAGTTTTCCTATGGAAAAAAACAAGTATTAAATAAGGTTTCTTTTAATATAAAAAAAGGTGAATTTTCGGTTTTATTAGGACTTAATGGAGCTGGAAAATCAACTATCTTTTCACTTATAACTAGACTACTTAAACTTGAAGTTGGTGAAATCAATATAAATAATCACTCCATAAAAAACTATAGTGAAGCTTTAAAAAATATAGGTATTGTTTTTCAAGAACCAACTTTAGATTTAGATTTAACTGTTAGACAAAATTTGTATTATTATGGTTCTTTAAAAGGATTAGGTTTTGTTCAAACAATAAAATCTATTGAAAATGAGATTGAAAGACTTGAACTAAAACCACATTTAGATACTACAGCTAGAAAACTAAACGGTGGACATAGAAGAAGAGTTGAAATCTTAAGAGCTTTAATAAACAAGCCAAAACTACTTTTACTTGATGAACCTACAGTTGGACTTGATTTAAAAAGTAGATTTGATATTTTAGAGTATGTCAGAGATTTAGTAAAAAGGGAAAAATTAAGTGTTCTTTGGATTACCCACCTTTTTGATGAGGTAAATGAAGATGATGAAATTTCATTTATCAAAAATGGTAAAATTGTAGAAAATGGCATTGTTAGTTCTATTATGGAAAAATATCAAAAGGAGAATTTGGTTGATACTTTCAATCAAATTGTAAAATAACCATGAATATATATTTTAATTGTATGAAAGGTATTATCTACAAAGAGTTAATTAGATTTGTTAAACAAAAAAGTAGATTCTTCTCAGCTCTTGTTAGACCTTTACTTTGGTTGTTTATTTTTTCCGTTGGGTTTAAAACAGCTTTAGGCCTTGCAATTACACCTCCATATGAAACTTATATTACCTATGAAACATATATAGTTCCTGGACTTGTTGGGATGGTGTTACTTTTTAATGGTATGCAAAGTAGTTTAACTATGATATTTGATAGGGAAATGGGAAGTATGAAAATACTTTTATCTTCTTATATAAATAGAAATTTCTTACTTTTTTGTAAAATGTTTGCAACCTCAATTGTTTCAACAATACAAGCAATCACTTTTTTATTAATTGCAAAATTTTATGGTGTGGATATTTCATATTTAGCAATAGTAGTAACCATTCCTATTATTATAATCTCATCTATAATTCTTAATGCTTTTGCACTTTTTATCTCTTCAGTTATAAAACAATTGGAAAATTTTGCAACGGTGATGAACTTTGTTATCTTTCCAATGTTCTTTTTAAGTTCAGCTTTATACCCACTTTGGAAAATTAAAGATTCTTCTATACTTTTATATGAAATTTCTTCATATAATCCTTTTACTTATATAGTAGAATCTATTAGGTTCTCACTTTACTTAAAGGTCGATGTACAGGCACTTCTAGTACTAGTAATATCTCTAGTTATAACTTTAATTATGGCATTTTTAGGGTTCAAATCAAAAAAAGTTAATAATAGCTAAACTGTTGCTACTTTTCTCATATATACTTCTCTTAAGACAATTTTCAGTCTGACAATTATAAAAGGAGATAGCATGAAAAAGAGTTTTTTACTAACTAGTGCAGTAGCTGTTACACTTTCTGCATTAATTAGTGGATGTGCAACTAGTAACACTACGATGAATGACAAATCTATGGTTACAAAACCATCATATGCACCTGTATCATATGATGAAATTTTAAATGATGATAAAACAACTGGGGATGTTTTAACATATGGACATGGACAAAATGGTCAAAGATTTTCACCTCTGACTCAGGTGAATAAAGAGACTGTTAAAAATTTAGTTTCTGTATGGAATTTCTCATTTGGTGGAGAAAAACAAAGAGGACAAGAATCTCAACCACTAGTAAAAGATGGTGTTATGTATGTAACTGCTTCTTATTCTAGAATGTATGCAATTGATTTAGCTACAGGTGAAGAGTTATGGCAATATGATGCAAGACTTCCAAGTGGAATTTTACCTTGTTGTGATGTTATCAATAGAGGTGCTGCAATTTATGGTGATTTAGTAATTTTTGGAACATTAGATGCTAAATTAGTTGCATTAAATAGAAAAACTGGAAAAACAGTATGGAAGAAAAAAGTAGCAGAATATAAAGATGGTTACTCAATTACTGCTGCTCCATTAGTTGTTAAAGATATGATTATCACTGGTGTAGCTGGTGGTGAATTTGGTATTGTTGGAAAAGTTGAAGCGTATGATGCTAAAACTGGTAAACTTATTTGGACTAGACCAACTGTTGAAGGTCACATGGGTTACTTAAATGGAAAAGAAAATGGAATTACTGGTGGTGAAGCTGGTAAAACATGGCCTGGAGATTTATGGGAAACTGGTGGAGCTGCAACTTGGCTTGGTGGAACATATGATTCTGAGACTGATTTATTATTCTTCGGAACAGGAAACCCTGCACCATGGAATTCACACAATAGACCAGGGGATAACTTATACTCTTCTTCAAGATTAGCAATTAATCCTGATACAGGAAAAATTGTTTGGCATTATCAAACAACTCCACATGATGGATGGGATTTCGATGGTGTTAATGAGTTAGTTTCATTTAATAAAGATGGTAAAAAATATGCTGCAACTGCAGATAGAAATGGTTTCTTCTATGTATTAGACAGAACTAATGGTAAGTTTATTACTGCAAATCCATTTGTTTCAAATATTACTTGGGCAACTGGAATTGATAAAAACGGTAGACCAATGTTAACTCCTGATGGAAGACCTGGAAATCCTGGTGATGCTTCAAAAGGTAAGGCAGTATTCTCTGTTCCTTCATTCTTAGGTGGTAAAAACTGGATGCCAATGGCTTATTCTAAGAAAACTGAATTATTCTATGTTCCTTCAAATGAGTGGGGAATGGATATTTGGAATCAACCAATTTCGTATAAAAAAGGTGCTGCTTACTTAGGTGCTGGATTTACAATTAAACCAATTTTCGAAGATCACATTGGTTCACTTAAAGCAATTGAGCCTTTAACTGGAAAAATCAAATGGGAATATAAAAACCCTGCACCACTATGGGGTGGAGTTTTAACTACTGCTGGTGGACTTGTATTTACAGGAACTCCTGAAGGTAAATTCTTAGCATTTGATGATGAAACTGGTGAAATTTTATTTAAATACAATGCTGGTTCAGGAATTGTTTCTTCTCCAATTACTTGGGAGCAAAATGGTGAGCAATACATAGCAATCGTTTCAGGTTGGGGTGGAGCTGTTCCTTTATGGGGTGGTGAAGTTGCAAAACTTATTAAGAACATCAACCAAGGTGGAACTGTTCACGTATTTAAACTATTTAAAAAATAGTATTTGAAAATCAAAAAAGGAGGTAACTAAAATGAAATGGGAAACACCTACATTCGTAGATAACAGATTTGGTTTTGAAGTTACTATGTATATTTGTACAAAGTAATTCTTTAAACTAGACTAGAGCTTAGGCTCTAGTCTTTTTTTCAAAGAAAAAAATGTGGGAATTTTTTTCTTTGAGGAAAAATGAAAGGATATGTTGTGAGGATTCAAGTTCTAGGTTCAGGAGCAGGTGGTGGTTTACCACAATTTAATTGTAACTGTGACAATTGTAGAGGTTACAGAGATGGTAAAAAAAGTATAAAAAGAAGAACTCAAAGTTCAATTACTATTAGTGAAGATGGTGAAAACTGGGTTTTACTTAATACTAGCCCAGATATATTAGAGCAAATTCATAATTCACCTTTTTTACATCCAACAAAAAAAAGAGAAACAAAAATTAAAGCAATCATTTTTAATGATGCACAAATTGATCATACAACTGGATTACTTATGTTAAGGGAAGGTTGTCCTCACCAAATCTATTGCACAAAAGAGGTAAATGAAGAATTAAATTCATCATTTCCAACTATGAAAATGTTAAAACATTGGGATGGTGGTGGAACAGTTTGGCATGAAATATTGCCAGATTCAACTACAAAATTTGAAATTCCTGTAATGCCTTCTTATGAATTTTATGCCCATGCACTTATTTCAAATGCACCTCCATACTCATTATATAGAGATAAGCCTAGACGTGGTGATAATATTGGAATTACAGTTGTAAATAAAAATACTGGAAAAAGATTATTTTACCTTCCAGGTCTTGGTGTAATGGAAGATCATGTTTTTGATGAAATGAGAAATGCAGACGTTCTTCTAATAGAAGGTACACTTTGGACAAATGATGAGATGATAAAAGGTGAGTTTTCTACAAAATTAGGAACTGATATGGGACACATCCCTTTAAGTGGAGATGAGGGTTTGATTAAAGTTTTAGATACCTTAGAGAAACCTAGAAAAATATTAATTCATATTAATAATACAAATCCAATATTAGATGAAGAAAGTTCTGAATATAAAGAGCTTATTTCCCATGGGATTGAAGTATCTTATGATGGAATGAGAATAGATATATAAAGGCTTTATTCTTAAAGCCCAAAAGCTTAATCTTTTAAAATTTGCATTTTAAAAGGGATTAATAAAAAAGGAGAAGAAGAATGACAAAAAAAATGAGTGAATTATTAAGTAAAGAAGAGTTTGAAGCAAAACTAAGAGGTATGGGTGATATGTATCATATTCACCATCCTTTTCATATTAGAATGTATAAAGGCGAGTGTACAAAAGAGGAAATTCAAGGTTGGGTAGCAAATAGGTTTTATTATCAAACAGCAATACCAATTAAAGATGCAGCGATTATGTCAAATAATCCACCACTAGAAGATAGAAGAAAATGGATTGATAGAATTACTGACCATGATAGTGTTGGTGGAGGAATTGAAGCTTGGCTTGAATTAGGTGAAGCAGTGGGATTAAATAAAGAGGATTTAATTTCACATAAATATGTTTTACCTGCAGTTAAATTTGCAGTAGATGCTTATATTAACTTTGCAAAACAAAGACCTTGGAAAGAAGCTGCAATGTCATCTTTAACTGAGATGTTTGCACCTCAAATTCATCAACAAAGATTAAATACATGGCCAGATAATTATCCATGGATTGAAGCAAAAGGTTTAAGATATTTTCAAAAAAGATTAAGTGAAGCAAGAAGAGATGTTCAACATGGACTTTCAATCACTTTAGAAGAGTTTAATACAGTTGAACTTCAAAATAAAGCTTTTGAAATTTTACAGTTTAAACTTGATATACTTTGGACTATGTGTGATGCTTTATATTTGGCATACGAATTAAAAAGACCACCATATTTCAATATTGAAGGTTATGAAAATGAACAAAGAAAAATTAATTGTAGTGAATGAACATTTTCAGTTACAATTTGAGCAGGCACAAGATTGTTTTGTTTTATTATACCCTGAAGGTATGGTTCAACTAAACCAAAGTGCTGGTGAAATTATGAATCAATGTGATGGAACTAAAAATTTTAATGAAATAGTTTCAACATTAGAAGAGAAGTTTAATATGCCAAATCTATCAAATGATATTGAGGCATTTTTTGATGAAGCCTTTGATAGAAAGTGGGTAAGTTATGTCAACTAATGAAAAGTCAGCAATTAAACCACCTTTGTGGGTACTTTTAGAGTTAACTCACAAATGCCCTTTAGAGTGTACTTATTGTTATAACCAACTTGATTTTGCAAATACAAAAGATGGTATGAGTAAAGAAGATTGGTTTAAAGTTTTAGATGAAACAAGAGCTTTAGGTGCAGTTCAATTAGGAATTTCAGGTGGTGAACCTTTATTAAATAAAGATATTGTTGAGATAGTAAGATATGCAAATGATTTAAAATTTTATACAAACTTAATCACTTCTGGTGTTGGTGGCGAAAAGGGAGTTTTAAAGAAGTTAAAAGAAGCTGGACTTAAAACTGTTCAATTAGGTATTCAATCCCATGATGAAAATACTATGACTCTAATTACTAATAATAAATCAGCTATGAAAGATAAAATTGCCTTTGCTAAAGAGGTAAAAGAGCTTGGTATGCAACTTATTGTGAATACTTGTATCACAAGACAAAATATTGAGCAAGTTGGTGAGATAATTGAGTTTTGTGATGAGCTTGGGGCAAACTATTTAGAGATTGCAAATATTCAATATTATGGTTGGGCATTAGAAAATGTTGATGCCCTTTTACCAAGTAAAGAACAGCTTGATAAGGCTATGGAAGTAACCAACTTTTATAGGGAAAAAAGAAAAGACATGAAGGTATTTTTTGTAGTACCAGATTATTATGAAAATAGACCAAAGGCATGTATGAATGGTTGGGGAACAACTTTTTTAACAATTAATCCAGATGGATTAGCCCTACCATGTAATACTGCTAACACTTTACCAATTGAATTTCCAAATGTAAAGGAATCTTCTGTAAAAGAGATTTGGTATGAATCAAAAGCTTTTAATTTTTTTAGAGGTGATGAGTGGATGAATCCAACATGTAGATCTTGCCCTGAAAAAGAGAAAGATTTTGGTGGATGTAGATGTCAAGCATATGCTTTAACTAAAGATATGCATGAAGCTGATCCTGTTTGTGATAAGTCAGCATATCATGGAGTTGTTAAAAAAATAGTTGAAAATGCAAATAAAAGTGATAAATTACCAATTTATAGAAATAAACAAAACTCTTTAAAATTTATTGAAAATAAAACCTGTTGTTCTTAAGTATTTCACTTAAGAACTAGGTCTTTCAACCATATATCCAATACCCCTAACATTTACAATAAAATCCTCTTTTAAAACTTTTTTAACTCTATTTACTTCGGCTCTAATTGTTGCATTATCAATAAAGTCATCATTCCAAACATAATCCCTAAACATATCATAGTTACAAACTAAACTTCTATTATTTGTAAGTAGTTCAATAATTTGAAGTTGTCTTTTTGGTAAAATATGAGGTTCATTGTTAAAATATAAAGTCATACTTTCACTATCAAAACTATACGATTTTGATAATCTTTTATGGCTCATTGGTGCAGTTCGTGTTTTTAGGATTTTTTCTATTCTAAGATTTAACTCTTTTAAATGAAAAGGTTTTTTTAAATAATCATGGCATCCAATATCAAAAGCTCTTGAGATATCTTCAATGTCTATAAGTGCAGAGATAAAAATAGTTGGTACCATTCTTTTCTTTTTGTGTAAATCTTCTAAAATAGTAAGACCATCAATACTTGGAACATTAATATCAAAAACTAGAAGGTCAAATTTCTCTTCATCTAATTTTTTTAGACACTCATCTCCATCTTTTACAGATTGAACAGAATGACCTATTGTTCCTAAATATTGAGTTATTGCCTCATTTAACATAATATCATCTTCTAATAATAAAATTTTCATCTTTCCCCTTTAAATAGATAAACAAATGATGTGAAATATTCATTAGATTCTAAATATATTTCAACACCTTCTTCATCACATATTCTTTTTACTAAATTTAATCCTAATCCAAATCCATCTTTTGATTTTTCTTCCCGATAATATTCTTTAAATATTTTATCTGGATCTTGGATTTTTTTTGAATGGCTTGAAACCATAAGTTTTAAATAATCTTCTTCTTTCTTTAATGTTACAAAAATATCTTCGTTTTCATAGGTATATTTTATTGCATTTGTAAGATTGTTATCAATTATTCTTTGTAGTTTTGATTCATTGAAAAAAAGTATCATTTTTTCTTTTGGTGCTTTAAAAACAAATTTTGATTTAACCTTTGTTGCAACTTGATTAAAAAATTCAACTCTACTTCTAACAAAATCTTTAAAATCGATTTTATGTTCAGGATAATCTATTTGGTCTTTTTTTACTAAATAGCTTAAATCATCATATATAGAAAAAAGATTTTTCATGGCAACTTCAATATTTGACAAATATTTATTTTTGCCATTTTCCATTTCGTATAATTCAATATTTGCCATTATTATAGAAAGTGGAGTATTTGTTTCATGAACTGCATGTTTTAAAAATTGTTTTTGTGAAGTTAGCAGATTTTGTGCATATACTTCTGATTCCTTTAAACTTTTTGATTGCTCTTGATAATCATCGGTACTTTTTTGTACCAAGTGAGTTAAAGATTTTAAAGTCCTAGCAAAGGCAGCATCTTTTTTTGAACTTGTTTGTTTTTCTGGATAAATCTCTAATGCATTAACCTTTTCATCATATTCACTTAATGCTACTACTGTTAATGTTTGATTTAGTAATTCATTATGTCCATCTCTATGGAAAAATTCAGAATAAGTAAAAAATCCAGAAGTTGGAGCAATTACTGCAAAGGGTTGAGTTTCAAGTTTTATTAATTCCCTTAGATATCTTCTTCTTGCCATACAAGAATATAAGAAAAAAGTTTCTATTGGATGATCAAAACTTGTATCTAAAGCACTTAGTGGATTATTCATAATAGATTCAGCATCACCAAACCCAAGTCTAACTATATCCCCTTTTCTTAAATTTCCCCCACAACTTAAACTTCCGTCTTTGTGTTGTTCTAAAACTGCTCTTGCTGTTGGTATTCCATTTCTTTCAACTATTAAAGGAAATTCTGTTTGGGCAACACTCTCTCCTAAATATTTTTTGTAAAACTCTGAAGGACTCATTCCTGAGATTTTATATATTCTATTTCCTTCAACTTCATCTATTGTATGTTCTAAACCAATAGGAACCCAGTCAAATTTTCTTGCGTTTGTAACTTTTAATACATCTGAGTTAAGAGAAACTGCTATATGACCTTTTGGATATATTTGATCACCTAAAGAGATAAATGTTTGTTTAAATACTCCATTGTCTCCTGCCATTCCCCCACATACCATTATAGAATTATCATATTTTTCTATACCTTTTAAATACTCTTCGGCATTTGTTCCTGTTCCATCAGTAAAAGTAATTATTAATTTTGTATTGTCAGTTACTATATTTTTTGCAATTTCATATCCTATATTAAAGGCATCATCACCTTTTAAATAGTGTGCCTTTAAAAAGGTATTATCAAAAACTGAAATTGATATAATAGTTTTAAGTGTAGAGATTTTTGATTCACATATCTCTCCATCTGTTGTTGTTCCTAAACAAACTGCTTGAGGAATATTTGTCATTAATGTTTTAGTAATTAATTCTAATGCACTTAAATCATGTCCACAAAATATCTGAATTAGAATATTTTTTTCATCTTTATATATATTATAATCAATTAAATCACTTAGATTGTTATTGAAAAATGTGTAGTTATATGTTTTCATAAAAAAAGTGTAGCATAATTTTTTATTTTTTTGTCAAAAAATTAATTGCTGGAACCCCTATTTTATGGTAATGTTACCATTTATTTATAATTGCTACGTTAATGCTACGCAACTGCTAAACTGACGCTATAATTATCATGTAAGATTTCAATATTCAAAAAATAGATGCCTTGAGTATTTGTTTTTACATAATAAATAAAAGGAAAAAAGATATGTATAGTAAACCAGAATATAAAGCTCAATATGAGAATTTTATCGGTGGAGAGTGGGTTGCTCCAAAAAGTGGTGAGTATTTTGATAATATTTCTCCAGTTGATGGTGAAGTACTTACAAAAATTCCAAGATCAAACGAAGAAGATGTTGAATTAGCAATTCAAGCTGCAAAAACTGCATTCGAATCATTCAAACATACTTCAGTTGTAGAAAGATCTACAATGTTATTTAAAGTTGCTGATGCTATTGAAGCTAAATTAGAAACTTTAGCTATTGCTGAAACTCTAGATAATGGTAAAACTATTAGAGAAACTTTAGCTGCTGACGTTCCTTTAGTTGTTGATCACTTTAGATATTTTGCATCAGTAATTAGAGCTGAGTCTGGTACTGTTTCAGATTTAGATGAAAATACAATTTCTCAAGAAATTTATGAGCCATATGGTGTTGTTGCTCAAATTATTCCATGGAACTTCCCATTATTAATGGCAGCTTGGAAATTAGCTCCTGCATTAGCAGCAGGTAACTGTGTTGTTATGAAACCAGCATCAGCTACTCCAATGTCAATTTTATTAATGATGGAAGCAATTCAAGAAGTATTACCAGCTGGTACAGTAAATATTATTAATGGTTCTGGTGGAAAAATTGGTAAATTCTTATCAACTCACCCAGATGTTAAAAAAGTAGGATTTACTGGTGAAACTACTACTGGTCAATTAATTATGCAATATGCAACTGAGAATATTATCCCTTCTACATTAGAGCTTGGTGGTAAATCTCCAAATATCTTCATGCCATCAATTATGGATGCAGATGATGAGTTCTTTGATAAAGCAATCGAAGGTTTAGTATTATTCGCATTTAACTCTGGTGAAGTTTGTACTTGTCCTTCAAGAGCATTAATCCACGAAGATATCTATGAGCCATTTATTGCAAGAGTACTTGAAAGAGTTAAAGCAATTAAACTTGGTGATCCTTTAGATCCTGCAAATATGATGGGTGCTCAATGTTCTTCTAACCAAAAAGAAAAAATTATGGAATATATTAAAATTGGTAAAGAAGAAGGAGCTGAGTGTTTAATCGGTGGTGATGCTTATGAGTCTGAAAAATATCCAAATGGATTTTATATTCAACCAACATTATTCAAAGGTCACAACAAAATGAGAATCTTCCAAGAAGAGATTTTTGGACCTGTATTAGCAGTGACTACATTTAAAACTGCAGAAGAAGCATTAGAAATTGCAAATGACACAATCTATGGATTAGGTTCAGGTGTATGGTCAAGAGATGCTCATGAGTTACATTATTTCTCAAGAGGAATCGAAGCTGGTAGAGTTTGGGTTAACTGTTACCACATGTATCCATCACATGCATCATTCGGTGGATATAAAAAATCTGGTATTGGTAGAGAAACTCACATGATGATGTTAAACTCTTACAGACATACTAAAAATATTTTAACTTCTTATAGCAAAAATGCTTTAGGATTCTTTTAATAGATTTTAAACTTTATTTTCGGGCCAGGGAGGCCCCTCCATTTTTACTTTCCTCAGCCTCCCTGGCCTTAATTTTATAACCTCAAGTCTCTTTAAATAAAATTAACTAAAATTGTATTTAAAGGGATTTTCTACAAATTCCCGCAATTAAAAAATTACAAAGGATTAGTTATGGATATTAGAAGAGTAATAGCAACTCCTGAAGCACAAAAAGTTATCGAAATGTTAATTGAAAAAAATGGGGAATTAGTATTTAATCAAAGCGGTGGTTGTTGTGATGGAACAGCTCCAATGTGTTATGAAAAAGCTGACTTTTATGTTCCAAGTAGAAATGTAAAACTTGGTGAAATTTGTGGGGTAGAGTTTTTTATTGACCATGAACAGTTTGAATATTTTAGACATTCTCAAATAATTGTTGATGTGAAAGAGGAAAAAGGTGCCTTTGGAAACTCTTTTTCATTAGAGATTGATGAGGGGTATCAGTTTCTAACACGGTCAAGAATTTTTACTGATGAAGAGTATGAAGAGTTAAAGAAAATAGAAGGTTAAAACTTTCTATTTTCTTATTATTAAAGCTTTGAATCTGTCACCCATACCAGTTGGTTCGAGTAAAGTTTTTACTTTAGCAGACTCTCTTAAGTAAGTATTTTCATCACTGTTTATTTTTAATATTTCTAATAAATCTATAATACCAAAATCTACAAGTGCAGTCATTTGGGTTTTGTATTCTACTAGTTCAACATTCAATTCTTTAAAAATATCTTCTAAGTATTTGAAGTTTACATCGTAAGTAATATCTGAATTTGCATACAATGAACTTAATTCTAGATTTTTTTCAAATATTGGAAATACTTCATGTTTTGCATAGATTCTAGTTGAGAAATCATTTCTAGGATAATTATCTCCATAATCAAAAGTTACAAATTCAAATTTTTTTATATTAGTACATATTGTATTAGCAAACTCTTTGTATCCAATCCCAATTTCACCTTTTGTAATTTTATATTTTTTGCAATGTTCAATTATATTTTTATCTTCACATTTTTTAAAATCTATTTTATGATCTTGCACATATGCTAATTGAAGTTGATCATTTTTTGTGAAAACAAGTTCACAAGGAAAGGCATCAAATATCTCATTTGCTACTAAAAAAGCGTGGGGTAGTTTAACCTTACTAATATCATCATAATGAACTAACTTTATAGCTTCACCAAAGGATTGTTGTAAGTATTCTTTTTGTTTTTGTTTTAAAGAATCGAATCTTTCAATTATAGCAAAGGTTAGAGTACTTAAAAGTTCAGGTTTTAAAGTATAAATAAATTGAATTATATCGGCCAATAAATAACCATGATGTGCACCAATCTCTAAGATTGTTGTATTGTTTGGAAGCTCATCAGAATTAATCTTGTCAACTATTCTTTTTGCAATACTACCACCAAAAAAAGAAGAACTTGATACTGAGGTGTAGAAGTCTCCTTGTTTTCCTATTTGTTTGTAGTTTGCGTAATAACCATCTTTGCCATATAGCCAAGAGTTAAAGTATTCACTAAATTTTTGATTTTTCATAAATTTAGTTTAGCAAAAAGTGCCCCAAAAGGCACTTTTGTTTAAAAAATATTATAGTTTATTTTCATTTTTACCTAAATACTCAGCAACACCTTCCGTAGATGCTTTCATACCTTCATCACCTTTACTCCATCCAGCAGGACAAACTTCACCATGTTCATTAGTAAATAACATAGTATCAACCATTCTAATCATTTCATCGATGTTTCTACCTAATGGTAAATCATTTATAACTGCGTGTCTTACTGTCCCATCTTTGTCAATTAAGAATGAACCTCTTAATGCAACAGATTCCCCAAATAATACATCATAATCTCTTGAAATTTGTTTTGTGATATCTGCTACCATTGGGAATTTTACTCTACCAATACCACCATTTTCAATAGCTGTTTCTCTCCATGCAAAGTGAGAAAATTCCGAATCAATTGAACACCCAATAACTTGAATTCCCCTTTCTTCAAAATCAGTTACTCTTTTTGAGAATGCAATAATTTCTGATGGACAAACAAAAGTAAAATCTAAAGGCCAGAAAAATAAAACTGCACCTTTCTCACCAATATTATTATATAAATTAAAATCCTCTTTGATTTGACCATCTGCCATTACAGCTGTTGCTGTAAAATCTGGAGCTTTCTTTGTTACTAACATTTTATTTCCTTTAATAATTTTTTTCTTTTAAGATGTGTAATTGTACACATATAAATTTAAACTATTCTTAATAAATTTTAGTAAAGGATAATTTTTTTCCTTTGTGAAGAAAGATTCTTTGAAAGTATTGTAAAAGGGAAAAAATCCCTTTTACTTTTTATTTACGATTATTCCACACAAGCATCAATAATAGATTGTTGGTTTGCATAGAGGTAAATCTCTACTCTTCTATTTAGACCCATATTTTGAGCTGTATTATTTGGAGCAATTGGTTTATTGTAAGAACAACCTTTTGAAAATATTTGATTTTGTATACCACTATTATAGATTGTATTTCCAACATTTGCTGCTCTTTGATTTGACAGTTTCTGATTATATTCATATGAACCTCTATTATCTGTAAAACCTACAACTTGAACAATTGTATTTGGGTATTTTCTTAATACATCAGAAATTTTAGAGATTTTTCTCGCTGCTGTTGCCGTTGGTATAGCAGAGTTTGTTTCAAACACCATACTATCTCTTAGCATAATTTTTACATATTTATCGGTATTTGAAACAATTAAATCTGAATTTGGGTCTAATGCGGCATTTGGATTATTATTTACATTAGTATTTAATTCCTGTGCAACTTCTTTTGCTTGTTGGTCCATAGAGTAACCAATACCACCACCCACAGCAGCACCAATTGCACCACCTATTACAGCTCTTTTTGTACCACCTCCAGATGTAGAAGCACCAATAACAGCTCCTAAAATACCACCAATTAGTGCTCCTGATTGGGTCTTATTCATTGACGTACTATTTGATGATGTGTTTGTACCTTGTGTTGCAGCACATCCTGATAAAATTGCTACTACAACTGAGATTGAACTGATTTGTTTAAAAAGTGATAACTTTTTCATGGTATGTATCCTTTTTTTTGTATAAGATTATTATAACAATCATATTGTGAAATAAAAGTGAAAAAAATTAATTAGATGTAATTGGTATGTAATTAAACTTAGTTATTAAACTAATATATATAACTAATATACTAGTTTAATTATGGTACAATATGGTTTAGAAAATTTAAAAGGAGCCAAAAGTGTATAAAACAGGCTATAAAAAAACTAAGATATTGGCTACACTTGGACCTGCAAGTAATAGTGTAGAGGTAATTGAAGGACTAGTTAAAGCTGGTGCAAATATGTTTAGATTGAATTTTTCTCACGGTTCACATGAATATCATGAAGAAACTTTAAAAAATATTAGAACTGTAATGAATAAACTTGATGTAACAATTGGAGTTTTACAAGATATTTCAGGACCAAAAGTAAGAATTGGTGAATTAAAAGAGAAGTTTGAACTTTTTCAAGGTGATGAAATAACATTTTTAAAAGAAGAGATTGTAGGATATAAAGAATCAGATAAAAAATATATTGTTTCTACAAACTATCCAGAACTATTAGACAAAGTAAAAGTTGACGAATATATCTATTTATACGATGGAACAATTAGAGCTAAAGTTATTAAAACAGGTGAAAAAGTAGTTGCAGTTGTTGAAAATCATGGTACTTTAACATCAAAAAAAGGTATTAACTTCCCAAATACTGTAATTGATATTAATGTAATTACAAGAAAAGATGAAGAGGATATTGCATGGGGTGTTAAAAACAAAGTTGATTACTTTGCAATTTCTTTTGTACAAAATAAAAACGATATGTTAAGTGCAAGAAAACTTCTTGGAGATTATCAAGGTAAACTTATTGCAAAAATTGAAAAGTTTGATGCCGTTGAAAATATTGATGAGATTATTGAAGTTTCTGATGGACTAATGGTTGCAAGGGGTGACTTAGGAATTGAAGTTCCTTATTATGAGGTTCCAACAATCCAAAAAACACTTATTAAAAAAGCAAATGAAGCTTGCATTCCTGTAATTACTGCAACACAAATGCTTTTATCAATGACTCACAATGAAAGAGCTACAAGAGCAGAAATTTCAGATGTTGCAAATGCCGTACTTGATGGGACTGATGCTGTTATGCTTTCAGAAGAGAGTGCAGTTGGTATAGATCCAATTAATACAGTTAGAACAATGGCAAATATTATTGCAAAAACTGAAGAGATTTATCCTTATGATAAACACAATAAATTATCTTATCATGATAGTTTTGATGTTATTCAAGGAACAGCAACAAAACTAGCTGATGATATTGGTGCTAAAGGTATTATTGCATTAACAAGTTCAGGTTTATCTGGTAGAAAAATCTCAAGATATAGACCTAAAACAAATATTTATATGTTTACACATCAAAGAAGAGTATTAAATCCAATGTGTGGATTATGGGGTGTTGAACCAATTGCAAAAATTAAAGAAGCTGGTGCTTCAAAAATGATACAAAAAATGTTAAAACTTTTAGATGAAAAAGGTTACTTAGATAAATCAGCAACATATATTGCTACATTTGGATACCCAGTTGGTGTTCCAGGAAGTACAAATACTATTAAAATTTTAACTCCATCAGAGTTGAAATATTATTTAGAATTACCAAAAGATAAGAAGTAACAACTTCTTATCTTTAGCTCATTTTAGCGTATAATTCAAGCAATTCTATTTGTTTTTGAAGTTCTAAAATTTTTAACTCTATTGATCTAATCTCTTGAGAGTTTTTCAAAATATTAACATCACTTTGTGTTTTTAATTCTGCATTTTTTTCTTCAATAATAACTTCTAATAAAGAACTGTAAAGTTCATAATCACTTTTTGCAATCTCTTTTTTATTATCATACATTTTTATTTTAGAAAGTTTAGTTCTATAAAAGTTTTTTTCTTCTAACTCTTGATTCTTTAGGTTTAATTTCGAACTTAGATAATTTATTCTTTGTGTTTCAATATCATTAAAAGTTCTAATATCTAAAGGGATTGAAACTGAAAAACCATAGCTATTAACATTTTCATTTATTGGCAGTCCATTATCTTTTTCATGGTTTTGTTTATGGTTAAAGTTTGCATTTACTTGAGGTAAATATTTTGAGATAGTCATATCTACAAAATTATCATTTTGTTTAATATCTGCCTTTGCTTTTGCTAATTCTAAATTGTTTTGTAAATATGTATTTTCATCATTTAAAGATAAAACTGGAAGTTCAAAACTTCTATAATCACCGCTTGCAATATTTGTAAAGTTATAGTTTAATTCCTGTTTTTGGTAATACAAGTCTGCAAGATTGTTTTTTATTGAGTTAGCATCAATAATAGCATTATCTAAAGTAGACGTATCTAAAAAGCCCGTTAAAACTTGCTCTTTTTTCCTTTGGACATCTATATTTGCATTTTTTAATAAAAGCTCATTTTTTTGAATATTTAAATCAATAATATTTAAATTAAAAAGTAAAGTAGTTGCTGTTTTAATTAACTCTTTTTTTTGAAGTTCTATATCAAAGTTATTATACTCATAATTTGCATTTGCATATTTAATAGCTGAATAGATTCCTCCACTTTTAAATATAGGTTGATTTATACTTATAGAACTAGTTGTAGTGTTGTTTGTATCGGTGTAACTTTTCGCATAAGATAGGGTTATAGGATTAACCCAATCTTTTTTTAATTTTGAACTGTTCTCTTCGTTTTTTTTACTATTATATTCAAAAAGATTAAGCCTATCTTCTGAAAGTATATTTTCATCTAATTTATCTTGGGCGTTTAAGCCTAAAGAAAATGTTAAAAAAGATACTAAAAATAGACTATTTAATTTTTGAGAGTGCATTATCTAGCCTTTCAAATCCTATATTAATCTCATCTTTTGTAATTGTTAATGGAGGTAAAAGTCTCATAGTATTTTTCCCTGCTTTTAGAACAAGAACACCCTCTTCAAAACATTTTTTAATAACTTCTTGAAGAGTTTCACCATCTTTTGCTCTTAATCCTCTCATTAATCCTAAACCAACTTGGGCAGTAAATATATTTGGATATTTTTTGTATATTTCTGATAATTTGTTCCCAAAATAGATTATAGCTTCATCTAAAGCACCAGTATTTTTATAATCTTCTAAAATATCTAAAACTTTATTTGCACTTGCAGTTGAAAGGTAATTTCCTCCAAATGTTGAACCATGGTCACCAGGAGTAAATATATCTTTGTGTTTAGTTACAACTGCTCCAATTGGAACACCACCACCTAAACCTTTTGCTAAAGTTATAATATCTGGTTCAATCTCATAAAGGTTAGTTGCTAAAAATTCACCAGTTCTATATATACCTGTTTGTACTTCATCTATAATTAAAAGTATGTTTTGTTCTTTTAAAAATTTTGCTAATTCTTGAATCTCTTTTTTATCAAATGGTTGAACTCCACCTTCTCCTTGAACAAGTTCAATCATAACTGCAACAGTTTCATCATCAATTGAGTTATAAATATCTTCAATTGCAGGATTAAATGAAAATCCATCTGGGTATGGTGCAAAACTTGGACTATGAAAAGAGCTTTGACCAGTTGCTTTTACAGTTGTAATTGTTCTTCCATGAAATGAATGTTCTAAAGTGATAACTTTATATCTTTTATTCTCAAATTTAGTTTCACCATATTTTCTTGCTAATTTAATAGCACCTTCATTTGCTTCAGCTCCTGAATTTGCAAAAAATGTTGCTACATCCATATTTGATAATTTGGCTATTTTTTCACCTAATTTAGCTTGTGGTTCTATTGCATATAGATTTGAAATATGTGTGATATTTTTTACTTGTTCATAAATTGCATCAGCTACTTCTTTATTTCCATGACCTACAGATACAACTCCAATACCTGAAGTAAAATCTATATAATCTTTATTGTTTTCATCATAAAGTGTTGCATTTATACCTTTTTTAAAATTTACGTAATTTCTAGGATAGGTATTTAATACATACTGTTTATCTAATTGTTCTAACATAAATTGTCCTTATTTAATTAAGTGAAATTATATCTAATTTATTTAAACAAAATGTTAATCAATTGATGAACAATATAATGAATTTAATTTATGTAGTTATAACTATAAAAAACATTTAAATATTTAAAATGGCAAAATAAAGTTTCCTTTTAAATCTATTATTTAGAATTATTTTATCAATTTTAGAAAATAATGAATTTATTGGTACATTAATAATTAAATTTATTTATTAAAATACCATTTATGTAAATTGTTATTAAACTGCATTTTGATAAAATCAAAATCAAAATTAAAGGTGAAAAATGCAGCATTTAATTTCTACAGGAGATTTTACAAAAGATGAAATCTTAAAGCTATTTGATGACGCTAGAATCTTCCTAGATATGGAAGGAAGTGAAGTTTTAAAGGGTAAAGTAATAGTTAATTTATTCTTTGAAAATTCTACAAGAACAAGAGGCGCTTTTGAAATGGCCGCTAAAAGATTAGGTGCAAGTGTAATCTCTTTGGATGTAGGAACTTCTTCAACAGCAAAGGGTGAGACTATCTTTGATACAGTTATGAATATCAATGCGATGAGGCCTGATGCTATTATTATTAGACACTCTGATTGTAACTTTCATCGAACACTTGTAGATTATGTTGATTGTCCAATTATTAATGCCGGTGCAGGTAAAAATGCTCATCCTACTCAAGCTTTATTAGACCTTTTTACAATTACAGAACACTTTGATGGTCAAACAGAAGGTAAAAAAGTTGCAATTGTTGGAGATATAAAATCATCTAGAGTTGCTGGGTCAAATAAAAAATTATTACCAAGATTTGGTATGGAAGTTGTTTTTGTTGCTCCTGATTGTTTTAAATCTGAAGATACAGAATATAGACAAGTTGATAATATCTCTGAGATTATAGATGAGATTGATGTTGTTATGAGTTTAAGAACACAATTAGAAAGACATAATGAGATATATTTCCAGTCTTTACATGATTATGCAAAAGATTACTGTATTACAAAAGATACTTTTGGAGATAGAGATATTTTACTTCTTCACCCAGGTCCTGTAAATAGAAATGTTGATATCTCGGATGAGATGTTAGTAGACCCAAGAAATAAAATATTAGAGCAAGTTAGAAATGGTGTTGCAGTTAGAATGGCAGTTTTAAAAAAGCTTGTTGTAGACCAAAAAAAATAAGATTTGAACGAAGAACTAAAAAATATATTAAATAAGAATGGCTCTTTAAATGAGCCATTCTTTTTTTGTATCTCATATGACTTATCAAAATTTTTTGTAAAACCTTTAAAAGAACTTCCTCCTGATATAAAATATAGTATTAATGAAAAAGTTTCTTCTAAAATTGCAAAAAAACATAGGATTATAAAAGAACCAATATCTTATGAAGAGTATAAAAAAAGATTTGATTTTATACAAGAGCATATTAAAGCTGGAAATTCATATCTTTTAAACTTAACCTCTCAAACTAAAATTGATCCAAAACTATCCCTTGATGAGATTTATGAAAAATCAAGAGCGAAGTTTAAATTAAAATTTTTTGATGATTTTGTATGCTTTTCTCCTGAAAAATTCATCGAAATTAAAAAAAATAAAATATATACTCACCCAATGAAAGGGACAATTGATTCAAAAATCCCAAATGCAGAAGCTATGATCTTAGGTGATAAAAAAGAGATGGCTGAACATACTATGGTTGTAGATTTACTAAGAAATGACTTAGGAATTGTTGCAAAAAAAATAAGAGTTGATAAGTTTAGATATATCGAAAAAATCAATGCAGGGGAGAAAAAACTTCTACAAGTAAGTTCAAAAATTTCAGGACATCTTGAGGAGAATTGGAATGAAAAAATAGGGGATATTTTAACTTCTATTTTACCTGCTGGCTCTATTACTGGATGCCCAAAGAAAAAAACAGTTGAGATTTTAAAAAATTGTGAAAACTATGAAAGAGATTTTTATACTGGAGTTTTTGGTGTTTATGAAAATAAAACTTTAAATAGTGCAGTTATGATTCGTTTTATTGAAAAAAATAAAGATGGGGAGTTTTTTTATAAAAGTGGGGGAGGAATAACTTGTGATTCCGATGCTACAAGTGAGTTTGAAGAACTTATTGATAAAATATATTTACCCTTTTAAAAATTGTAAAAGGGTATTTTTTACTTGATAGATAATAAGTTCTTTAATATCTTTTTTTTGAGATTCAGTAAAATCTTTAACATTTAATTCTGCTCTAACAGAACTATTTGCAGAAACAAATCTATGCATTAGACCTATTATAGAATTTGTATAGATGATAATTTTATCTGTATCTGTTGTATCTGAAATTTTATTTAATAAGTCACTAATAATATGTTCAGCTAATTTCAAAGAAGCCATACTATAAATTTTGTTAAAGCCTAAACTTGGTTTTAATTGTTCTCTAACAATGATTTTATGAAGTAAGATATTTGATTCGTATGACTCAAAAGCTCTTGTTATAAAAGTATCAATAAACTCTTCAATCCAATTGATTGTTTTATTCATCTCAAAAGTTCCATTTTGCTCTTTTAAAAAAGTATCATAGGCATCCACAAGTGGCATTGCCCAAGAATCCATATAATCTATTATATATTCAAGTACAGCTTGATAAAGTCCCTCTTTCCCACCAAAGTGATAGTTTATTGCTGCAATATTTGCATTTGCTTTTTTTGCAAGTTCTCTAACAGAGGTTTTATCAAAACCTTGTTCAGCAAACATCTCCATAGCAGTTTTAATAAGTCTATCTCTTGTATTTTCAAGATTAAATTCTTCGAACAGTTTTAAATGATTATCTTTAATTTCAAACAATTTTTTTCTCTTTTTTGTTTATTATTTACGATTATATCAAATAAAAGTTTATATAAACAATTGTTTAATTCAAACGTTTGTTTAAGTTTCTATTAAATTCATTGTTGTCATAATTTGAATATAAGACGTTATAATTAAAGTTATGTTTTATAAGTTTTTAGTAAATTGAGGGAAAAGAGATGCTTAAACTAGAAAAAAATATGGTCAAATTAGGATCAAATATTGATTCAAAAAAGAAAGCAATAGAAGAGGTTGGGAAACTTCTTGTTGATGGTGGTTATATAAAAACTGCTTATATTGATTCAATTTTCGGTAGGGAAGAGATTTCTAATACATATTTAGGAAATGGTATTTGTATCCCCCATGGGCTTCAAGAAAATAGAAACCTTATATTAAAAACTGGAATTGCTGTTTTACAAATTCCCAATGGTGTAATATGGAAAGATGATGAAAAAGCACATATAATAGTAGGAATTGCAGCAAAAAGTGATGAACATATTGAGATTTTATCGCAACTTACAAATCTTTTAATGGATGAAGAAGAAGCAAAAAAATTAGCTACTACAAAAGATATCAACCTTATACTAAATACTTTAAATTCAAATGAAAAAAAAGAAGATAATGAAGTAGTAGAATATTTTGAAACAAAAAAAGAAGTTATATTCCCTGGCACTGTTGGTTTTCACGCAAGACCTGCATCTTTATTTGTTGAAGAAGCTAATAAATACAATTGTGAAGTTCAAATAGAGTTTAATAAAAAAGTTGCAAATGGAAAATCTGTAGCTTCTATTTTAAAATTGGGAATTACAGGGAAAAGTACCTTTGCAATAGCAACAAAAGGAAATGATGAAGATAAAGCATTAAAAGCTTTAGTTAATTTAGTAAATAGTGGAATGGGTGAAGAAACTTCTGAAGAAGTTAAAATGGAAATCTCAAAAAGAGAATACCAAGGTGAAAAAATAGAAGGAATCCCAGCAGCTCCTGGTATGGCAATAGGTCCCGTTGTTGTTTTAAATGAAGATACAATTGAGATTAAAAAAGAGGGAAAAACTTCTCACGAAGAAAGAAAAAAACTAAGAAATGCACTAGATAAAGCTGCCCATGATTTAAATCAATGGTTACATAAAAAACATGAAACAGTTGATAAAAATAGAATGGATATTTTTATTGCCCATTTGGCTTTAATAAAAGACCCAGAACTTCAAAACAAAGCTTTAAACTCTATTGTTGATGGAGTAAGTGCTGAGTATACATGGTGGGAAATTATAAAAGATGAAATGAAAGCATTAAGTTCATTAAATGATTTAAGGTTATCCCAAAGGGCAAATGATATTAAAGATATTGGTAAAAGAGTTTTAAGATATTTAGATGAAAATGCAATTAAATCTACAAAAGTTGATATAAAAGAACCTTCAATTTTAATATCTTTAGATATGACACCATCTGAAACTTCAAAACTTGATAAACAAAAGGTTTTAGCAATAGTAACTGCAAAGGGTGGAAGTACTTCCCACACAGCAATTTTAGCAAGATCTATGGGGATACCATCAATTGCTGGTGCAGGTGAGGGTGTTTTAAATATCAATTCAAAAAATGCAATCGCTGATGGTGATTCAGGAATTTTAGTTATAAATCCTACAAAAAATGATTTAGACTTAGCTAAAAAAATAAGAGAACAAGAAGATATTAAAAAAGAAAAAGAGTTTTCTAAAAGGTTTGCACCAGCAGTTACAACTGATAAACATAGAATGGAAGTGGTTGCAAACATTGCCAATGCAGATGGCGCTTTAGAAGCAGTTAATAATGGAGCTGAGGGTGTTGGACTTTTAAGAACAGAGTTTTTATTTTTAGAAAGAGATAGTGCTCCAAATGAAACAGAACAATTTCAAGCTTATAAAAAAATGGTTCAACATTTAAATGGACTACCTTTAATTATAAGAACTTTAGATATTGGTGGAGATAAAGAGGTTTCTTATTTAAATATGCCTAAGGAAGACAATCCATTTTTAGGTATTAGAGGAATTAGATTATGTCTTGAGTATAAAGACTTATTTAAAGAGCAATTAAGAGCTATATATCAAGCTAGTAAATATGGTCCAATAAAAATTATGTTCCCGATGGTAGGATTATTAGAAGAGTTTAGAGAAGCTTCAAAAATAGCTGAAGAGGTTAGAGTTGAAGTTGGTGCTTCAAAAATTGATATTGGTATGATGATTGAAGTTCCAAGTGCAGTTTTAATGGCTGAACATTTTATAAAAGAAGCTGACTTTTTTTCAATTGGAACAAATGATTTAACTCAATATGTGTTATCAATGGATAGAGGTCATCAAGGTTTAGCAAAAAAAGCAGATGCTTTACATCCTGCTGTTTTAAAGATGATTAAAATGACTTGCGATGCTGCAAAAAAAGAGAATAAATGGGTTGGTGTATGTGGAAATTTAGCCGCAAATCCACTTGCTGCTAAAATTTTAACAGGACTTGGCGTAAAAGAGTTGTCTGTAACTGCTTCTTCTATAGCAAATATAAAATCAGAGATTCGAAAAACTTCACTTAAAGAGTGTGAAGAGCTTGCTTTAAAAGCATTAAGTCTTCAAACTTCTGATGAAGTAAGATCTTTAGAAGAGTAATTGTTATGTTAGATGTATTAACAGTAACATTAAACCCAGCAATTGATCAAACAGTAAATATTAATGATTTTAAAATTGATAATGTAAATAGGGTTGAAAAACTCCAAAATAGTGCGGCTGGAAAAGGTGTAAATGTAGCTTCATATTTAGCAAGTTCAGATTTAAAAGTTGGAGCAACGGGTTTTTTAGGTTCAAAGAACTGCGAGATTTTTGAAGAGTTTTTTAAAAAACAAAATATAGAAAATAGGTTTATATATTTAGATACTCAAACTAGAGTGAATGTTAAAATTGTTGATTCAAAAAACAAAACAGTTACTGATGTAAATCAAATGGGTTTTGAAATAGACGAAGAGAATTTAAATAAATTAGAGAAAAAACTTTTTTCAAAAAAAGAAGCCTCATGGTATGTTTTTTCAGGAAGTTTACCAAAGGGAATAGATAATAATATATATGAAAAATGGATAAAAAAAGCCCACGATTTAGGTGTAAAAGTTGCCTTTGATGCAAGTGGTGAGGCTTTGATATATGGTATAAAAGCAAAACCTGAATTAATAAAACCAAATAATCATGAACTTTCACAACTTTTATCAAAAAATATTTCATGTGATATAAAAGAGATTTTACCTATAGCAAGAGATTTAATTAATGATGGAATTGAAACTGTATGTGTTTCTATGGGTGAAAAGGGTTCTTTAATTGTAAATAAAAAAGAAGCTTTCCATGCTGTAGCATTAAAAGCTGAGGTTAATACAACAGTTGGTGCAGGGGATGCTTTACTTTCAGGACTTGTATATTCAAAAATAAATAAATTGTCTTTAGAAGAGAGTATTAAACTTGCATCAACTTATTCATTAAATGCATTAAAAACTATAGGTGCCTACCTATCATCCAAGGAGGAGTTGAAAAAACTAAGTAATGATCTTGACATTATGCCAATAAGTTTGGATTAAAAATTTTACAAAAGGGGAAAATTATGGCAAAAATTGTGGCAATTACAGCTTGTCCTACAGGTATAGCACATACATTTATGGCAGCTTCCGCATTAGAGAAGATTGCAGCTGACAATGGACATGAAATAAAAGTAGAAACACAAGGTTCAGTTGGAGCAAAAAATACACTAACTGAAGAGGAAATTTCAAATGCAGATGTTGTATTAATTGCAGCAGATACTCATGTTGAAATGACAAGATTTGAAGGTAAAAAATATTATGAAACTTCAACAGGTGAAGCAATAAAAAATACTAATGAGGTAATTAGTAGTGCACTTGCCTCAACAACAGTTCACTCAAATAGTGGTAAAGATTCATCTGTATTAAAAGAGCAAGTAGCAGAGATTAAAAGTGAAAGAAAAGCACAAACTACGGGTGCATATAAACATCTTTTAACTGGCGTATCATATATGCTTCCAGTTGTTGTTGCTGGTGGACTTTTAATTGCATTATCATTTATTTTTGGTATTGAAGCTTTTAAAGAAAAAGGTACATTAGCAGCAGCTTTAATGGATATTGGAGGTGGTGCAGCTTTCCATATTATGGTAGCAGTTCTTTCTGGATATATTGCCTTTTCTATTGCTGATAGACCTGGACTTGCCCCTGGACTTATTGGTGGTATGTTAGCTTCTAATATAGCTGCTGGTTTCTTAGGTGGTATTGTTGCTGGTTTTTTAGCAGGTTATGTAACAAAATGGATTGTTGAAAATATCAAACTACCTGAAAACTTTGAAGGATTAATGCCTGTATTAGTTGTACCATTGCTAGCAACTTTAGTTGTTGGTTTAGTGATGATTTATATTGTTGGTGGACCAGTTGGATATATCAATGATTCATTAAAAAATTTCCTAGAGAGTATGAGTGGTTCAAATGCTGTTTTAGTTGGACTTATTATTGGTCTGATGATGGCTTTTGATATGGGAGGACCTGTTAATAAAGCAGCATATACTGTATCAGTTGGATTACTTGCAAGTGGTGTTACCGGACCAATTGCTGCAGCAATGGCAGCTGGTATGACTCCGCCCCTTGGTATTTTTATAGCAACAATGATTGCAAAAAATAGATTTGAAAAATCTGAACTACAAGCTGGAAAAGCAGCAGGTGTTTTAGGTATTTGTTTTATTACTGAAGGTGCTATTCCTTTTGCCGTAAAAGACCCATTAAGAGTTATCCCATCTCTAATGGCTGGTTCTGCAGTTGCTGGTGCTATGAGTATGGCATTTGGTTGTAAATTAGCAGCTCCACATGGAGGTATTTTTGTACTTGCAATTCCAAATGCAGTTACAAATTTAGCAATGTATGGATTATCAATTGCAGCAGGTGCATTAGTTACTGCTATTATGTTAATGATTCTTAAAAAACCAATACCTTCTTAATATTTTGTGAGGAATCTCCTCACAAGATATTATTAAAATAAAAAATTTGATATTATACTTTTATGAAATATTTTGAAACTATTAAATGTGAAGATTATGAAATTTTCAATCTTCATTTCCATGAAAATCGTGTTGCTAAAACAGTGGGCTTAAATTTAAATCTACAAGATTATATCTATCCACCATCAAACAAACTTTTAAGATGTAAACTCATTTATGATGAAAATGAAGTTATTAATGTAGAGTTTTTTGAGTATAAAAAAAGGGAAATTAAAAGTTTTAAACTTCTATTTGATGATGGGATTGATTACTCAAAAAAGTTTTTAGATAGAAGCTGTATTGATAAATTATTTTTAGAAAAAGAATCTGCTGATGAGATAATGATTTTTAAAAATGGTTTTTTAACTGATACCTCTATTGCTAATATAGCTATATTTGATGGTGATAATTGGTTAACACCTAAAAAGCCTTTACTTGAAGGTACTACAAGAAATAGATTACTTGAGAATAAAGATATTATCGAGTCAAATATTGATTTAAATATGTTAAAAAATGCAAAAAAAATAGCCTTGATGAATGCTATGATAGATTTTGATATTTTAGAGGATTATTCATTTTTTGAATAAACTCTATTTAATAGTTTTTCCCATTTATTATCATCTTTATTTTTACCCCAATTGATTCTTACTTTTTTATAAATTTTTTTATTTTTTAATGTATAACTTGCAAATTCATTAAAGACAACCTTGGGTTCAAGTCTTTTCCTAATATCAAAAGGAACAACTTTAAAACTTAGATTATCTAAAACTAATGGTATAGATTTTTTATTTTCAAAATATAATAAAACCATATGGTAGTTTGTTTCACCTTTTACTTTTACAATACCAAAATAAAGTTTTTCTTTTGGAATACCTACTTCCAATAAAGTGAAATATTTAGCAATTGCATAATCTTCACAATCCCCTTTACCATTTATTAAAAACTCCTTTGGGGTTGCCCAGTGGTCATCAACATTATATTTTGTTGAGTCATTAACAGGAAGTATTTTGTTATAAAATGAATTTACATGGGATAGCTTTTTTAATGTGTTTGTAAAAGGTCTTACTTTCTGTTTTAGGTTTACATATTTAACTAGTCTTATTTTAATAGCTTTTGAATCCTTAGAATTATCAATTGTTTTTAAATCATTTTCATTTAAAGTAATACTTTTTGAATGTAAGCATATTGATGATAGAAAAATAAGTAAAAGCATTTGTTTCATACGTTATAATAACTAAGCGAAAATGAACTTAGGATTAAAAATGATAAATAATATTATTGAAAATAGTGAATATAAAGATTTAGTAAGTTCACAAGTAAAAGAGACTATGAAATTTTTATTAAATCAAAATCAAGAGTTTGCTATAACTGCAAATTTGGATGCGGTAAGATTCAACCCTGAATTGCCAAGTGCAACTTTTCAACAGTTATCAAAGTTTTCTTTATTTATCCTATCTAACTATACTTACTCAACAATTAGCTTAGAGGATGGATATTTAACCTTTGAAGCAGGTTTTGGAAGTGAAAACTTTGGTTCAACTGTAAAAATACCATATCATGCAGTATTTCAAATAGTTGTTGAAGAGTCAATACTTTTTGTTAACTCTGTTGCTACGGTGGATAAGTTTAATAAAAATACAAAAGAAAAATCATACAATATTTTTAAAAACAATCCAAATAATAAAAAATTAATTAAATAAAAGTTTTTAATTGAGATACGAAAGAGAAATTAGGGCTGCTTTTAAAGTCTCTATTCCTGTTATGATGGGTTATGGAGTTTTAGGGTTTGCCTTTGGATTATTATTAGTTTCCTTTAATTATAGTTGGTACTTAGCTCCTATTATGAGTCTTTTTATTTATGCTGGAGCTTTACAATTTGTTGCCATAAACTTTTTTAATGTAAAAGCTGGTTTAGTTGATATAGCAATTGCTTCATGGTTTGTAAATCTTAGACAATCTTTTTATGGACTATCTTTATTAAAAAGATTTAAAAAAAGTGGTAAATTAAAACCCTATTTAATTTTTGCACTTACAGATGAAACCTATGCTTTATTAACAACTTTAAAAGATGATGAAAATTTAAAAAAACATTGGTACTACTTTTTCCTTGCAGCTTTTAATCAAAGTTATTGGTTCTTAGGTTCTACCTTAGGTGCAATTGTTGGCTCTAATATAAAATTTAATACAGCTGGCTTAGAGTTCTCTTTAACTGCATTATTTGTAGTTTTATGTGTAGAACAATATAAAAGTTTAAAAAATCCAATACCTTTTTTTATTGGTGCTTTTGTTTCTATTATCTCTTTGATTTTTATACCTTCAGATAAGATGTTAGTGGTTTCTATCTTTTTATCATTGGTTTTATTGTTTACTTTTAGAAGAAAGTTGGAAGACAATGGGTAATTTAGAATTATTTTTAGCTATTTTAGTTATGTCATTAGTTAACCTATTTACTAGAGTTTTCCCTTTTTTGTTTTTTAGGAAAAATGAATTACCAAAACCATTGGTTTTTATTGAAAAATTCTTTCCACCTACAATTATGACAATTTTGATTTTTTATACTTTAAAGGATGTTGATTTTGCTTTATATCCATATGGTTTAAAAGAGATTTGTGGGATATTTTTCACTTTGGTTTTACATTTAAGTGTTAAAAACTACTTGATTTCAATATTTTTTGGAACAATATTTTATATGGGATTAGTTCAGTATTTATAAAAGTGCAAAGAGGTTTAAACCTCTTTAACTAATTACTTTTTTGGAGAAAAAGGGAAAAGTGCAGAACCCCAAGTAAGTCCACCACCAAAGGCATCAAATAAAATTTTATCTCCAGCTTTTATTTTACCTTGTTCATAAGCATAATTCATAGCCATAGGAATAGAAGCAGCTGATGTATTACCATATTTATCTACAGTTACAACAGTTTGATCTTCATTAAAGCCTAATGCTTTTCCAACTGCAGAAATAATTCTATAGTTAGCTTGATGAGGAATAAAGTGATTTATATCTTCACTTTGAATATTGTGTTTTTCTAACATATCTTCAACATCAGATGTTAAAGTTTTAACAGCTAGTTTGAAAGTTTCATTCCCTTTCATTTGAATACAAGCCATTTTTGCATCAAGTACTTCTTGAGAACAAGGATGTTTACTTCCTCCACCTGGAGTTTTTATTAAATCATCATAGTTTCCATCACTTGAACAATTTACATCTATAATTGCTTCTTCTTTTTTGTCAGTTGCAGAGATAATTGCTGCACCTGCTCCATCTCCAAAGATAAAACAAGTTGTTCGGTCTGTAAAATCTAAAATAGAAGTATATTTCTCAGCACCAACAATAAGTACATTTTTTTTCATACCTGCTTCAATAAATGCTTTTGCAATTGAGGTTGCATAAACAAAACCTGTACAAGCAGCGCTTATATCAAAAGCTTGTGCAGGAGGAAGTCCTAGTTTTGAAGCAATAAGACATGCCGTTGAAGGCATACATAAATAGTCAGGAGTTACTGTAGCACAGATTACTAAATCAATATCTTCTTTAGCAATACCTGCTCTCTCAATTGCTTGAGAAGCCGCTTTTGCACCCATATCAGAAGGGTTTTCATTCTCTTCTGCGTATCTTCTTTCTTTTATACCAGTTCTTTTTGTGATCCATTCATCATTAGTATCAATGATTTTTTCAAAGTCAACGTTGGTCATAACTTTAGAAGGAACATAAGCCCCTATTGATCTAAATGCTGCATATGCCATTATAAAATTTCCTTAAAAAACTAATACGCTATTTTTCAATTGCGTATAGTTTTAATCTTTCTTCAATATCAGAGTCTAAGTTTGAGCTAGCTGCATTAATTGCTTGGTAAATTGCATTTTGAATTGCTTTATTATTTGATTTACCATGGGCAATAATAACTGGGGCTTTAACTCCTAATAATGGAGCTCCACCATATTCTGCATAATCAACTCTTACTTTTAGATTTTTGAATACTTTTCTCATCAATACTGCACCAGCAATAGAGATAAGAGATCTTTTTAAATCTTTTTTTATAATTTTACCAATTGTATCTGCAACACCTTCAGCAGTTTTTAGTAAAATATTACCAATAAATCCATCACAAACAACAACATCTACTGTACCTTTAAATACATCGCTACCTTCAACATTCCCAGCAAAATTAGGAATCTTTGAAAGCATAGTAAATGCTTCTTTTGTAATCTCATTACCTTTACTTTCCTCTTCACCATTACTTAGTAGTCCAACTAAAGGTTCATCAAGTTGTAATACATCTTGTGCATAAACTTGTCCCATAATTGCAAATTCAAATAGGTTTTTAGCATCACAATCAACATTTGCTCCAACATCTAAAACCAAAGTATTTTGATTTTCGCTTGTAGGCATTAATGTTGCAATTGCAGGTCTACTTACACCTTTGATTCTACCAATTCTAAGTGTTGCTAAAGACATAGAAGCTCCAGAGTGTCCAGCAGAAACAACAGCATCTGCTTTTCCTTCTTTTACCAATTCTATTGCTTTAAATATTGTAGATTCTTTTCTTTTAAGTGCATCTGTAGCTGAATCAGTCATACTAATTACATCAGTTGTATGTAATATTTCAATTCTATCAATTAAGTATGGAGGGATAAGAGGTTTAAGTTCTTTTTCATCACCTACTGCTATTGCAGTAAACGTAGTATTATGTCGAAGGGCTGAAATAAGTCCCTCCATTATAGGTTGAGGACCGAAATCCCCTCCCATTGCATCAATTGCTATTCTTAGCATTATGCTTTATATTCACCAGTATTTGGGTTAACCATGTGAGGCATTTTCCAAGTTCCATCACTATCTTTTACTGGTCTTTTTAAAGTAATTTTATAGTGAGTTCTTCTCTTAGCTGCTCTAGTATGTGATACTCTTCTCTTAGGTACTGCCATGTTTTCTCCTTATTTAATATTCTTTTTCGATAAAATCACTATCTGCACAATTTGAACAAATGTGATAATCTGTATAAATAGATGATATTTCGCTTTCAATAATTTCATCAAAATCAATAATATTATCATCTATTTCTATGATGTCTAATTCTTCATCGTTATGTGAATCAGACTTATAGATACCATCACTAAGTAAAAAATTCATATTTTCATTTAATGTAATTGTATCTTCTTCACCGCATCTAATGCAATTTACAGTGGTGTTCCCTGTAAGTTTACTGTCAATTTTGACTAAAGATGGCGATATTTTACAAAAAGTACCTTCAATTTTAACTGAATTAGATTCAGTTTTAAACTCTTTTGGAGTAAAAGGTACTTTTCTAAATTCTATTTTCATGTGAAAATACTAGCAAATCTCTCTGTCTGAGAAGAAAAATTTAATTTCAATTGCTGCGTTTTCTAATGAATCAGAACCGTGTACTGCATTTGCATCAATAGAGTCAGCGAAATCTGCTCTAATTGTTCCAGCTGCTGCTTCTTTTGGATTAGTTGCACCCATTAATTCTCTATTTTTAGTCATTGCATTTTCACCTTCAAGTACTGAAACTACAACTGGTCCAGAAATCATGAAGTCTACTAATTCACCAAAAAAAGGTCTTTCTGCATGTACTGCATAAAATGCTTCAGCATCAGCTTTACTTAATTGAACTTTTTTTGTAGCTGCAATTCTTAATCCAGCAGATTCAAATCTATCTAAGATTTTACCAACAACGTTCTTTGCCACTGCATCAGGTTTAATGATTGAAAGTGTTTGTTCCATAGGTATTCATTCCTCTTTTATTTTTTAAGCCGCGGATTATACCTAAAAAAATAAAAAAAGGCAAGCAATTTGAATAATTACTTACCTTTTTGTTAAAATTAATTAAAATGATATAAAGATTAGTCTTCTACAACTGGTTCACCAGCAGTCATTCCTTCTCTAATATTATCACCTTCTCTAGCGTCCCAAACAATACATCCTTCAGTAGGGCATGCTTCAGCACATGCTGGCTCGTCATGATCACCGATACACTCAGTACAAGTTTCTGGGTTTACATAATAAATATCTTCACCTGTAGGATTCTCATCGTTATCAACAATTGATTCTGTTGGACACTCATCTAAACAAGCATCACAGTTAATACAAATATCAGTAATTTTTACTGCCATTCTAACTCCTTGAAAAATTTATTCAACTTTATCACACAAAAAATAAATTTAACTTTAAATGAGGATTGTTATAAGCTGGCTTTATAATTCCCAAAAATAGGTATTTCTAGATAATGAAAGTAATTACAGTTATCAAGAATAAAATTGAACTATTATCTATTAAGGGATAAAATTTTTCCAAAAATAAAATCTATCTTAAATTTAAAAATTTATATTTTATACATAATATTGTTTAAAAAAATTATACTATACTTTCACTCACAAAACAATTTATAATAAAGGAAATTACATGTTAGTTACAAAAAAAGCTCCAGATTTCACAGCAACAGCTGTACTTGCAGATGGTCAAATCGTTGAAGATTTTAATTTATATGACAATATTGGTGAAAAAGGTGCGGTATTATTTTTCTACCCACTAGATTTTACTTTCGTTTGTCCATCAGAAATTATTGCATTCTCAAAAAGAATTGAAGAGTTCACTTCAAGAGGAATCAATGTAATTGGTTGTTCTGTAGATTCACAATTCTCTCACTTTGCATGGAGAGAAACTCCAATTGAAAATGGTGGTATTGGTAGAGTTAAATTCCCTCTAGTTGCTGACCTTTCAAAACAAATCTCAAGAGACTATGATGTATTATTTGGTGATTCTGTTGCATTAAGAGGTTCATTCTTAATTGACAAAGATGGAACTGTAAGACACGCTGTAATTAACGATTTACCATTAGGTAGAAACATTGATGAAATGATTAGAATGGTAGATACAATGATTTTTACTAATGAGCATGGTGAAGTTTGTCCTGCTGGATGGACTAAAGGTGACGAAGGTATGAAGCCATCTACTGAAGGTGTAGCTGAATACTTAGGTAAAAACGAAGGTAACTTATAATATCTTTTCCTTAAAAAGCGCCATATGGCGCTTTTTACCCTCAACTCAAGTTAATTAATTGACTTTTTTTTAAATAAACACTAAAATTACAAGACTTAAAAAAATATACTAGACGAAACTACAAAACACATAACTTAATATGTAAATCAAAAAAAGGCAAAATAAACTCATGGAAGAGTCAAAAACTCAAACTAAAACTAAAGCAAGAGGCTCGCACTCAAACGGGAACTCTAGAAAAGCAAGAACTCATGTTCCTGTTGAAGGTTACAAAATCGAACAACTAAGAGAACTACCTTTAAATGATCTTCTTAAAATTGCAAAAGAATTAGATGTAGAAAATCCTCAAGAATTAAAAAGACAAGATTTAATGTTTAGCATCCTACAACATCAAATCGATGCTGGTGGATTTATTCTATTTACTGGAATCCTTGAAATCAAAGAGGGTGGATTTGGATTTTTAAGAGCAATTGATGGAAACTTCTCTGATACTTCAAATGATTCTTATGTATCTGCAACACAAATTAGAAAGTTTGCATTAAGAACAGGGGATATTGTTACAGGACAAGTTCGACCTCCAAATAAAGATAGTGAAAAGTATAATGCTTTATTAAAAATCGAAGCGATTAATTACTTACCTATAAATGAATCAAAAAACAGACCACTATTTGATAACTTAACTCCACTATATTCTACTGAAAGATTTACATTTGAGTATGATCAAAATAGAATGACAGGAAGAATGCTTGACCTTTTTGCTCCAATGGGTAAAGGTCAAAGGGGACTTATTGTTGCCCCTCCTAAAACTGGTAAAACAGAACTTTTAAAAGAGTTAGCTCATGGTATAAGTAGAAATCATCCTGATACACATTTAATGGTTTTATTAATTGATGAGAGACCTGAAGAGGTAACTGATATGCAAAGAAGTGTAAAAGGGGAAGTTTATTCTTCTACATTTGACCTTCCTGCACAAAACCATGTAAGAGTTGCTGAAATTGTTATTGAAAAAGCGAAAAGACTTGTTGAGATGAAAAAAGATGTAGTAATCTTACTTGACTCAATCACAAGATTAGCAAGAGCGTACAACACAGTTACTCCAAGTTCTGGAAAAGTTCTTTCAGGGGGAGTTGATGCAAATGCACTACATAAACCAAAAAGATTTTTTGGTGCTGCTAGAAATATTGAAGAGGGTGGTTCTTTAACTATTATCTCAACAGCACTTATTGAAACTGGTTCAAAAATGGATGAAGTTATTTTTGAAGAGTTTAAAGGTACTGGTAACTCAGAGGTTGTATTAAGTAGAAATGCAGCTAATAGAAGAGTTTACCCAGCTCTTGATATTATTAAATCTGGTACTAGAAAAGAAGAGTTATTATTGTCTCCTGATATTTTACAAAAAACTTGGATATTGAGAAATGCAATTTCACAAATGGATGAAGTTGAAGCATTAAAATTCTTATATTCAAAAATGCAAAAAACGAAAAACAATGAAGATTTTTTTGCTTCTATGAACGAATAGTTTAAATACCTTTTTTTAATAGCAGTTTTCTTTAAAAAGAAAACTGCTATTTTCTCCAATCTTTCTAATTTTGTAAATTTTTTAAAAAGTTGCATATAAATTGCTCATTTAATTTAAAACTTATTCTTTTTTTAATAGTATTCCGAGCTTATAAGGATCTATTATGATTAATATTAAAAATTTAAATAAGTATTATGGAAAAACAAAAGTTTTAGATGATATTTCAATTGATATAAAAAAAGGTGAAATATTTGCTATTGTTGGACATAGTGGTGCTGGAAAATCTACACTTCTTAGATGTATTAATGGTCTTGAAGAATATAGTGATGGTTCATTAAAGGTTAATAATAGAGAGATTAAGTCTTTAAATAAAAAAGAACTAAAAGAGTTTAGAAAAAATATTGGGATGATTTTTCAACATTTTTCTTTAATTCAAAGAAAAACTGTTTATGAAAATGTTACTTTACCAATGCAACTTTGGGGATACGATAAAAGTAGTATTGATAAAAAAGTAAAAGAGTTATTAACATTGGTTGGACTTGAACAAAAATTTAATTCTTATCCAAAAGAGTTAAGTGGCGGACAAAAACAACGTGTTGCTATAGCAAGAGCATTAACACTAGAGCCAGATATTTTACTTTCAGATGAGGCAACTTCTGCACTTGATCCAAACACTACTACATCTATTTTAAATCTATTAAAACAGATAAATGAAAAACTAAACATTACAATAGTTTTAGTTACTCATGAGATGGATGTTGTTAAACAAATTGCCCAAAAAGCATTATTACTTGAGCATGGAAATATTATCGGATTTGATGATACAGAAGAGTTGTTTTTGAAACCTGATAAGAAAATGAAACATTTTCTTGGGGAAAATGAAGTGATACCAAATAATGGAGTAAATATAAAACTTTACTTTCCAAAGGATAATGCGTATCAATCATTTATTACAAAAATGGCTAGAGAATTAAATATGGATTTTAATATTGTTTGGGGAAAACTTGAAGAGATAAATACTCATATTGTTGGAAATATGGTTATAAATATAAATGAAGAAGATAAAAAAATAGTTACTGATTATATTAAAAATCATGACATTATCTGGGAGGTATTATAATGGTTGATATTTTATTACCTGCTTTAGGTGAAACAATTTATATGTCTTTTGTATCTACATTTTTTGCGGTATTGATTGGATTCTTATTAAGTATCATATTAATTCTTACTTCAAAAGGTGGTTTAAAAGAGAATCTAAAAATCTATTCAGTTCTTGATGTGGTAATTAATACTTTAAGGTCATTTCCTTTTATTATTTTGATGATTGTGTTATTTCCTTTAACAAAATTTTTAATAGGAAAAAGTATTGGTACAACAGCAGCAATTATACCTCTTACAATTGGAGCTGCTCCTTTTATAGCAAGACTTATTGAAAGTGCTTTTAAAGAAGTAGACCAAGGGGTAATAGAAGCTGCAAAATCATTTGGAGCAAGTGATTTTCAAATAATCTTTAAAGTAATGCTTGTTGAAGCATTGCCTAGTATTATTTCTGCAATTACATTAACTCTGATTACGGTAATTGGATTTTCTGCTATGGCTGGAGCTGTTGGTGGTGGAGGTTTAGGAGATGTTGCCATTAAATATGGTTATTATAGATTCCAAACTGAAACTATGATTTATACAGTACTAATACTAATTGCCTTAGTGCAAGTATGTCAAAGTGCTGGTGATTATATTTATAAAAAAACTAAAAAATAAAGGATATAAATGATAAAAAATATTTTAAAATTTGCAATTGCTGGTGCAGTTGCTTTAGGTTTAACTGCTTGTACAGGTGGTGAAGAAAAAAAAGAAGTTGCAAAAGTTGAAGAGAAAAAAACTGTAATCAAAGTTGGTGCTACACCAGTACCTCATGCAGAGATTTTAGAAGCTGCGAAACCTTTATTAAAGAAAAAAGGTTATGATTTAGAGATTGTTGAATTTACTGATTATGTTACTCCAAATATAGCTGTTGATGAGGGTGAGTTAGATGCTAACTTTTTCCAACACTTGCCATATTTAGAAGAGTTTAATAAAAACAAAAATACTAATATTGTAAAAACAGTAAACGTTCACTTAGAACCAATGGGATTATATTCAAAAAAAATCAAAGATATTTCTGAATTAGCTGATGGCGCAACTATTGCTGTTCCAAATGACCCAACAAATGGAAGTAGAGCATTGGATATTTTAGTTAAACAAGGTTTATTAAAATTTAAAGATGTAGAGTTTAAAACTGCACTTGATATTATAGAAAATCCAAAGAATTTACAAATTAAAGAATTAGATGCACCTCAATTACCAAGAGTTATTGATGAAGTTGATGCTGCAATTATTAATACAAACTATGCATTAGCTGCAAATTTAAATCCATTAAAAGATGCATTAGTTATTGAATCAAAAGATTCTCCATATGCAAATATTGTTGCAGTAAAAGCTGGTAATGAAAATAAAGAATATATAAAAGTTTTAGATGAAGTATTAAACTCAGAAGATATTAAAAAATTCATCCTTGAAAAATATAATGGGGCTATTGTAGAAGCATTTTAAAGTAAAGAGCCATTTGGAAGCTTTTCAAATGGCTCTTAAAAATTAATTTTCTTTCACAAAAAAAGTAATTAACCACGAAGCTGCAGTAAAAACGGCTAGTCCAAATACCACGAATAACAGTGTTTCTTGTATAAACATTTCTCTCTCCTAAATGTTAATGAATAATCATTCATAATTATAATAAAAAAAAATTAAACTTATACTTAAATAAAATTTAAATTATTTAACTAATTTAAAAACCTCTTTATATTGTTCAACTCTAAAATCAAAGGTTGAATAATTCTCATTAACTCTCTTTTTTTCTTTAAATTTATTATTTGCCCCAATACTTCTATTGGCTGCATTAGATGGTGATGTTAAGCTAATAGTTTTTATTATTCTTTTCTCAAATTCAAAGCTATGAATTTTTGGGATATCTTCTTTTATTTTTTTAAAATCAATATTGTTTTCTTTAAAAATTTTTCTTAAAAAATATTCTGGAGAGTTTTTACAAAAGCCTCCTGTAAAAATAATGCTTGTGATTTTATCAAACTTTTGAAGATAATATAAAATATCTCTTAGCTCAATATTTTCCATACCTATATCACTAGCATCAATCTTTTTTCTTTGGCATGACTCTACTATATCACAGACACCAATATTGTTTTTTAGCAAAAATGATTTTCTTTGTTCTACTGCTTCATTTGAATTATCGAAAAGTAGATTTAAATTGTAAATTTCATTAAGGACTTTCCAAAGAAGATTGTCTTTTGAACCATAACAAAAAAGCACATCTTCTTTTTTGTATTCCCCTTTACAAAATCTAGGTGGTGGTAGAGTTCCCATTATTATAGTTTTAGTATCTTTATTCAAAAAAGGTTTATATGGATGAAAATGAAAAAACATAAAACTCCTTTAGTACATCTATATATTTTATTTTAACAAATTAGTTATAACTTTTTTGATATAATCTTTGCTAATTTAAATAAAGGTATTTATTGAAAGTTGGGATTTTTGATTCAGGTCTTGGTGGTTTAACAGTTGTAAAAGAGATTTCAAAGCTTTTTAAAGGTGGAGAAATTTTTTATATAGCTGATACTGAATATGCTCCATATGGAGAAAAAAGTAAAGATGAGATTTTAGAACACTCTTTATCTATTACTAAATATTTGATAAAAAATCATAATATAGAAGCTTTAATTATTGCTTGTAATACAGCTACATCAGCTGCAGTAAAAGAACTTAGAATGGAGTTCAAAGATTTAATTGTTATTGGCACAGAACCTGGTATTAAACCTGCTATAACAATGACAAAAAGTAATAATGTAGGAGTTCTAGCAACAAGTGCTACTTTAAAGGGGCAAAAATACCAAACGTTACTTAATGATTTAGCTATTTTAAAAGAGATAAGATTATTTGAACAAGCATGTCCAGGTTTAGTTGAGAAGATTGAAAATGGAATGATTGAAGATAATAAAACCCACGAAATGTTAAAAAGCTGGTTAGAGCCTATGAAAAAAAGTGGGGTAGATACAATTGTTTTAGGTTGTACTCACTACCCATTAGTTTCAGATATTATAAAAGATTATATGGGCAAAGATATAAATTTAATTGAAACTGGTTTTGCAATAGCAAAAAGACTTGAAGATTTAAGCTCTAAAAAAGGGCATATAAATGAGGGAGAATTAGATATCAAACTTTATTATACAAAAGATATAAATTTAAATATGGTTAATTTAATTTTAGATAAATATACAATTGGTGGAAAGATAAAAGTAAGGGATATTAATGGATGAAAAAATTGTAGAGAATAGGGTGTTAGCATTAAAATATAGACCAAAAAGATTTGAGGATTTAGTTGGACAAACAACAATTTCTCAAACTTTATCTTTAGCTTTAGATTCAAGTAGATTATCCCATGCATATCTTTTTAGTGGATTAAGGGGAAGTGGTAAAACTTCAACTGCTAGAATTATGGCAAAGGCACTTTTATGTTCAAATGGACCTACCTCAAGACCTTGTGAAGTGTGTGAAAATTGTCAAAGTGCAAACACAAATAAACATCTTGATATTATAGAGATGGATGCCGCTTCAAATAGAGGTATTGATGATATTAAAGATTTAATTGAACACACAAAATATAAACCAAGTAGTGCCCGATTTAAAGTGTTTATAATCGATGAGGTTCATATGCTTACAACTCAAGCATTTAATGCCTTACTTAAAACACTAGAAGAACCTCCAGGTTTTGTAAAGTTTATACTTGCAACAACAGATCCACTTAAACTACCAGCAACTATTTTAAGTAGAACTCAACATTTTAGATTTAATAAAATTGCAAATTCTGATGTGATGCATCATTTATCACATATTTTAAATGAAGAAAATATTGATTTTGAAACTGATGCTTTAGAGATATTAACAAGAACTGGACAAGGAAGTTTAAGGGATACTTTAACTTTGTTAGACCAAGCAATTATCTTTTCAAAGGGAAAAATTACTACAACAGCAGTTGTTGATATGTTGGGACTTATTGAACCAAAATTAATGGATGAACTTTTTGATACTATATTAAAAAAACAAGATTTTACAAAATTAGTACAAGAATTAGAAAACTATGAGATATCACAAGTTTGTGATGAAATGACAATTTATTTAAAACAAAAAATGCTTGAAAAAGATGCAAAATTTAATATTCTTTTATTTGATAGATTTTTTAGAATATTAAGTGATGCAAAACATTTGTTGGCAATAAATTCTGATGGAGGATTTGTATTAATTTTAACCTTATCAAAAATGGTTGAAGCAACAAATTTAAAAACTATTGATGAGATTATAAATCAAGTTCAAGAGATTGAAGTTAAGCCAATTATGAAAGAAGTTATTTCAACACAAAAAGTTGTAGAACATGCACATAATGATATTAACCATGCCTATGATGATGTAGTGGTGAAGGTTGATGAAACTTTTATGGAAAATAAAAAGGCCTTAAATGAAAGCAAACCAATAGAAATTGAAAAAAATGAAATTGAAGTAGTTGATGAAATTGATGAAATTGAAGAACTAATAGAGATTGAAACTGAGACAACTATTTCAACAGATAGTATAAATGCAATACCTACCGTTGAACCTATTGAAGTTGTTGAACAAAACACCAACCCTTTTCCAAACCCTTTTGATGAAGAGTTTAATGCACCTTTAGAAAAAGAACATAATCAGATGATTGAAGAGCCTGTTTCAAATATGGCTTCTGCAGTAGAGGAAAAACAAGAAGAACAAGTAGAAATAAGTTCTGAAACAATAGATGAAATACCTAATGAAACAGTTCAAGAGATTGTCCAAGAGCCAATTGTAGAAGAACCAGTTTATGAACCAATACCACAAAGTGTTCCTGAAATAATTGATGAAAATACAAAGGCATATAAACAACTAATTGCTAAGGTTTATGAAAGGGACGATGAGTTAGGTGAAGCATTTGAAAAGAACTTTGTTTATAAAAACTTTTCAGATAATAAACTTGAAATCAGTTCTTATGCGCAAGGTGATGAAAGAAAGTTTTTATTAAAACATTATGGGATATTAAAACTTTTTATATATGATATTTTTGGTGAAAATATTGAAATCGAATTTATAAAAGAAGAATCAAAACCGGAAACTGTTGCAAAAAAGGATAACTTCCAAAGTAATGAAAAGCCTGATACTTTGGAAGAAACAAATAATGATTCAGGCTCAATGATTGAAGATATAGAGATTGGTTCAGGTTGTGTTGCAGATATGCAAAAAACAGCTAATCCAACTGCTTCTCAAAAAGAATTACAGTTAAATGATATACTAAATTCTAGTCAATTAAATACAACAAAAGAATTGTTTCATATTAAAAAAATTACAGTTAAGACCAAAACTTAACTCTTAAGTTTGTTAAGAATATAATTCTTGGCTTAAGATATGAAAAGACTATGAAAGGATATAAATGAAATTAATATCAATTATTGGTGCAACTGCACTAATGTTTGGAACTATACTAGCTAGTGATACTGTTGATGATAGAGTACTTAAATTTGAAAAAGAAAGATTTTCAAAAAATAAAAGAGTAGAAATTAATAGTGTAAAAATAAATACAAAAAAAGAGATGCCACAAAAAGGTTGGTATGGATATATTATAGATTTAGATGCAAAAATGGCAGGAAAAGAGATAAAAGCTAAGGATGTGATTTTTTCAAATGGTGAATTGATCGCCCCAGAACTTTTTGATATAAAAACTGGTATGGCATTAAAAGATTTGATGAATCCAACATTAACTAAAGATTATTATGATGAAAAAAAATTAATTGCAGGAAATCCTAATGCAAAGGATAAATTAGTTGTATTTTCAGACCCTTTATGCCCTTTTTGTATGGACTATTTACCTGATGTAATAAATTATGTGAAAGAAAACAACGATAGTATAGCTTTATATTATTATCATTTTCCATTATTAAGAATTCATCCAGCGTCTGCTCCTTTATCTGCTCTTATGATAGTAGCTAAAAAAGATGGGATGGCAGATATTGAATTAAAAGTATATAAAGCAGATTGGGATAAATATTTTAAATCAAATGAAACAGATGCTCAAAAAGTTATTGATGGATTTAATAAAGAGTTTAATACAGCTTACACAATAAATGATATAAAAAATGAAAAAATTGGAGATGAATTATCAGCTGATATCTCTAAAGGGGATAATGTGATGGTTCAAGGAACACCAACTATTTTTGTAAATGGTGAGCAAGATAAATCAAAATTAAAATATGAAATGTTAGGAAATTAAAATGGAAAAATTAATAATTGCAACAAGAAAAAGTAAATTAGCCCTATGGCAAAGTGAGTATATAAAAGCTGAATTAAATAAACATTACCCAGATATGGAAGTTGAGTTAAAAACATTTTCTACAAGGGCTGATAAGATTTTAGATGTTCCTTTAGCTAAAATAGGTGGTAAGGGATTATTTACTAAAGAGCTTGAGATTGCACTTGCTTCAAAAGAAGCTCATATTGCAGTACATAGTTTAAAAGATGTTCCTGTTAATTTTGAAGAGGGTTTTGCACTAGCAGCAGTTACAAAAAGATTTGACCCAAGGGATGCTTTTTTAAGTGAAAAATATGAAGGTATTCATGATTTACCGAAGGGTGCAGTAATTGGTACAACAAGTTTAAGAAGAAGATTAGAATTAAAGTTATTAAGACCTGATATTGTTTTAAAAGATTTAAGGGGAAATATTAATACTAGAATTGCTAAGTTAAAAGATGGTGAGTATGATGCAATTATTCTTGCCGCAACTGGATTACAAAAACTTCAAATAGAAGATGAAGTGAAATATTTCAAACCTATTTCAACTGATGATATGATTCCATCTATGGGACAAGCTACACTAGGTATTGAAACTTTAGATAACAAAGAGATTATCGATTTAGTTTCTGTTTTACATGATAAAAATGCACATATTGAATCAACTATTGAAAGAGATTTTGTAAGAACCTTAGAGGGTGGTTGTCAAGTTCCAATTGGTGTAAAAGCAACTATTTTAGATGAAAACTCTATTGATGTAAAAGCAATAGTTGGTATGCCTGATGGAAGTGAATATATTCAAGAAGATATCGTTGCAAACATTGAAGATTTCGAAAATGTAGGTAAAAATTTAGCTCAAATATTTATTGACCAAGGTGCAAAAGAGTTATTAGCTCGTGCTGAAAAAGTAGCATTTGAAGATTAGATGCTAGTTTAATGTTACGAAGTTTTGGTAATATAAAATAAATTTTAAGTCCCTAAAAAATAGGGGCTATTTTTAGGAGTAGTTAATGAGAATTAAAGCAGAAGATTGTGTATTTGTTCAAGTTGATGTACAAGAAAGATTATTCCCTCATATTCAAAACAATGAAGAGTTAGAAAAAAACTTAGTAACATTAGTAAAAGGTTTACAATTACATGAAATTCCTATGATTGTAAATGAACAATATAAAAAAGGTATTGGTGAAACAATAGTTAGTTTAAAAGAGTTAACTGATATCTATCCCCATTTTGAAAAGACAACTTTTTCATGTTGTGGAAATGAAGATGGACTTTGTGCAATAAAAGACACAGGTAAAAAGATTGTTATTTTAGCTGGTATTGAGACTCATGTATGTGTTTTACAAACAGCACTTGATTTATTAGAAGAGGGCTTACAAGTAGTTTTAGTAACTGATTGTGTTAACTCTAGAAAAGAAAAAGATAAAGAGATGGCAATACAAAGAATGATTCAAGCAGGAGTGATTCCAACAACTTATGAATCATTATTATTTGAGTTAACTGTAAATGCGAAAAATCCAGTATTTAAAGAGATTTCAAAACTGGTAAAATAAAAGGGCTTGATTATGGGAAAGATTGTTTTTTTAATTTTTATGTTATCAAGTTTTTTAATCTCTTCAGAAATTAAAGAGTTAAAAACTTTTGATGATATTAAAGAAGATAAAAAAAACTTTCTTATGTTTAGTACAGATTATTGCCCTTGGTGCGCAAAACAAAAAAGAGTACTTGAAGAGATTGACATAATTAGAGATGATTTATATATGTTTTATGTTAATGATTCAAGTGATATTTTTAAAAAACTTTTAAAAAAATATTCTTTTTCTATAAAATATTTTCCCACTTCTTATGTTATTGAAAAAAGTGATGGTGAGTTAATCATTTTATATGAGTTTCAAGGGTATCAAAAAAAAGAGAATATTCTTAAGGTTTTAAATGATGAGGATAGTTTTTAAAACTATCCTTTTTTTATATATAAAAAAAGGGGTAAGAGAATGTACTCTTACCCCTTTTAATTAAACGTCCTTAGTAGAGAAAAGAGATTTAGTCCATAGTACCAGCTGGAACATGAACATTTCCATCCATTATAATTCTAGCACTTCTACTCATACTAGCTTTTTCAACAATGTATTTATCACCATCTTTAGATAAAGTTGCACCAACTTTAATTGCACCACTTGGATGACCAAAAGTAACAGCACTTTTTTCACCACCACCTGCAGCAATATTAACTAATGTTCCTGGAATACAAGCAGCAACTCCAATAGCAACTGAAGCTGTTCCCATCATTGCATGGTGTAATTGTTGCATAGATAATGCTCTTACATGTAAATCCATCTCTTCTGCTTTTACTTCTTTTCCTGAAGATGTGGTAAAATCTTGTGCTGGAGATACAAATGCAATTTTAGGCGTATGTTGTTGAGTTACTGCATCTTCTGGTGATTTCATCACACCCATTTTAAGAGCACCTGCAATTCTGATTTTCTCAAATCTCTCAAGTGCTTCTTCATCAGAGTTAATATCACCTTGAAGTTCAGTTCCTTTATATCCAATCTCATTTGCATTTAAAAATACAGTTGGAATACCAGCAGTTATCATAGTAGCTTTAAAAGTTCCAATACCTTCTACTTCTAAATCATCTACTAGGTTTCCAGTTGGAAATAACTCTTCACTTGGATCTACTGGTTCAACAAACTCTAATACGATTTCTTCAGCAGGGAATGCAACACCATCAATTTCATAATCACCCATCTCTTTAACCATTCCATTTTCCATAGTTACATAACATAGAATAGTTTTTTTGATATTTGCTTGCCAAATTCTTACACAACATACACCATTTTCAGGCACATTATCTACTAATCCTTCATGTATAGCGAAAGGACCAACTGCAGAAGATAAGTTTCCACAGTTCCCACTCATATCAACAAAGTCTTTATCAATAGCTACTTGACAGAAATAGTAATCAACATCATGATTTGGAACATCAGATTTCCCAACTAAAATAGCTTTTGAAGTAGATGAAGTTGCTCCACCCATACCATCAATTTGTTTTTTATATAAATCTGGAGAACCAACTATTCTTTGCAATAATTTATCTCTTTTTCTTGGATCATTTTTTGCTTCTTCTGGTAAATCTGCAATATTGAAAAATGTACCCTTTGATGTACCACCTCTCATATATGTAGCTTTAACTTTAAATTGTGGTTTGTAAGCCATAATCTTTTCCCTTATTGTAAATTCTTACTAAAAAATCATACTTTTGATTCTCTAGAAAAAACTTTATATTTTTAATCTCATTCCCAAGCTGTAACTTGGGAATAAGTGTAGATATTGCGTGAGTTTTTATTACCCTTCAGCAACAACATCTTTAGCGAATTTTTGTAAAATACCACCATTTTTGTAAACTTCAACTTCAGCTGAAGTATCTAATCTACATAAAACATCGAATTTAACAACTTCACCGTTTGCTCTAGTCATAACAACTGTTAAGTCACATCTTGGAGTGATTTCACCTTCGATATCAAAAGTTTCACTTCCATCAATTTCATAAGTAAATCTAGTATCACCCTCTTTGAATTGTAATGGTAATACACCCATTCCAACTAGGTTAGTTCTATGGATTCTTTCAATTGATTCAGCAATTAAAACTTCAACACCAGCTAATCTTACACCTTTAGCTGCCCAGTCTCTTGATGAACCTTGACCATAGTTAGTTCCAGCAATAATAATAAGTGGTTGTTTTCTATTTGTATACTCTTCAATAGCTTCCCACATTCTAGATTCTTTACCTTCTGGCATAATCTTAGTTAATGAACCTTGTTTAACAGTTCCATCTTCATTTTTAACCATTTCGTTAAATAATTTTGGATTTGCTAAAGTAGCTCTACTTGCTGTATTGTGATCCCCTCTATGTGTTGCATATGAGTTTAAGTCTTCAACTGGAAGACCTTTTGATAAACAATACTCACCAGATGCAGATGTTGGTAAAATCGCATTTGATGGAGATAAGTGGTCTGTTGTAATGTTATCAGGGAATACACCTAATGGTCTCATACCTTTAAGTGCTGGCATTTGCATATATTCATCTTCCCAATAAGGAGGTTTGTTAATATATGTTGAATTTGTATTCCATTTATAGAATGGATCTACTTTAATATCACCTAATGGATTTCTAGCAAACATTGGCTCATAAATAGCATTATACATTTCAGGTCTAACATACTCTTTTTCAATTGCATCAATTTGGGCATCTGATGGCCATAAATCAGCTAATTTAATCTCATTTCCATTTGCATCTTTACCTAAAGAATCATTTTCAATATCAAATCTAACAGTACCAGCTAATGCATATGCAACAACTAATGCAGGTGATGCTAAGAATGCTTCTTTTACATATGGATGGATTCTACCATCAAAGTTTCTGTTTCCAGAAAGAACTGCAGTTGAATAGATATCTCTATCAATAACTTCTTGTTGGATTTTTGGATCTAAAGCACCTGACATACCATTACAAGTAGTACATGCAAAACCAACTACACCAAATCCTAATTTTTCTAATTCAGGTAATAAACCAGCTTCTTTTAAATAAACTTCAATTACTTTTGAACCTGGTGCCAATGAAGACTTAACCCATGGTTTTCTAGTTAATCCAAGCTCATTTGCTTTTTTAGCTAAAAGCCCTGCAGCAATAACGTTTCTTGGGTTTGAAGTATTTGTACATGAAGTAATAGCAGCAATTAAAATACCACCATCAGGAATTAAATCACCCTCTTGAGTCCACTCTTTTACAATACCTTCTTCTTTTAAAGTAGAAGTTGGAACTAATTTATGTGGTTTAGAAGGACCTGCTAAAGATCTAGTTACTTTAGATAAGTCAAATTGGATTGTTCTAGCATATGTAGCATTTTCAAATTGATCTGCCCATAAACCATTAGCTTTTGCATAAGCTTCAACTAACTCACATTGTTTTTGCTCTCTACCTGTTACTTTTAAGTAAGAAATAGTTTGTTCATCAATAGCGAACATACCAGCAGATGCTCCATATTCAGGAGTCATATTTGCAATAGTTGCTCTATCCCCTAAGTTAAGGTATTTAATACCAGGTCCAAAGAATTCTAAATATGCAGAGATAACATTGTTTTCTCTTAAGAATGAAGTCATAGATAATGCAATATCAGTTGCAGTAATTCCAGGAGCTCTGTCCCCTACAATTTCAACACCAATAATTTCTGGAACTCTCATATAAGATGGGTTTCCAAGCATTACGTTTTCAGCTTCTAATCCACCAACACCAACAGCGATAACACCAAGTGCATCAACATGAGGAGTATGTGAATCAGTTCCAACTAATGTATCAGGAGATGCTACTCCATCATTTAAATGTACAACTGGTGACATTTTCTCTAAGTTGATTTGGTGCATAATACCATTACCTGGAGGAATAACATCAACATTGTCAAATGCTTCTTTAGTCCAGTTAATAAAGTGGAATCTATCTGCATTTCTTCTATCTTCGATATCTCTATTTTTTTGAAATGCATCTGGATCAAATCCACCACACTCTACTGCTAATGAGTGGTCAACGATTAATTGAGTTGGAACAACTGGATTAACTTTATCTGGATTACCACCTTTTGAAGCTACTGCTTCTCTAAGACCTGCTAAGTCAACAAATGCAGTTAATCCTAAGATATCGTGACAAATAACTCTTGATGGAAACCAAGGGAAATCTTTGTCTGTTCTTTTTTCAATTAATTGTACTAATGAATCTTCTAAATCTTCACTTGGACACTTTCTAATTAAGTTTTCTGCTAAAACTCTTGAAGTGTAGTTTAATTTTTCAAATGAACCAGGAGTAATGTCTTCTACAGCAGATTTAACATCGTAGAATTTAACACCATCAACACCTGGAAGGTCTTTAAGATATTTTTCGTTTGTCATATTTATACCTATCTAATATATTTTGTAATCTATAAAAAAAAGCCATCAAAAGAATTGATGGCTTTTAAGTCTTCAATAATCTTTTGATTATTCTCTTTCTTCTAAAGGAACGTAAGTTAAACCTTCTGGACCAGTATAGTTTGCAGATGGTCTAATGATTTTTCCATCTTCTCTTTGCTCAATTGCATGTGCTCCCCATCCAGTTACCCTTGAGATAATGAAGATTGGAGTAAACATATCTGTTGGGATTCCCATTTGGTTATAAGAAACTGCTGAGAACCAGTCTAAGTTAGGGAACATTTTCTTCTCTTCCCACATTACAGATTCAATTCTTTCAGCAACATCATACATTAATGTATTATTGTTTTCTTCTGATAATGTTTTAGCTACTTCTTTAATTACAACGTTTCTTGGGTCACAGATTGAATAAACTGGGTGACCGAAACCGATAATAATCTCTTTTCTAGCCATTCTTTCTCTAATATCTTTTTCTGCTTCATCAGCTGAAGAATATCTTTCTTGGATGTAGAATGCAACTTCATTTGCTCCACCATGTTTTGGACCTCTTAATGCTCCAATTGCACCAGTGATACATGAGAACATATCTGAGTTAGTACCAGAGATAACTCTTGAAGTAAATGTTGATGCATTAAATTCGTGCTCAGCATATAAAATTAATGATGTATGCATAGCTCTAACCCAAGATTCTCTTGGTTTTTCACCATGTAATAGGTGTAAGAAGTGTCCACCAACTGAATCATCATCAGTTACTACATCAATTCTTTTTCCATTATATGCATAGTGGTACCAGTAACATAACATAGAACCAAAACAAGCCATTAATTTGTCAACTATATTTTGAGCTTCATCTTTTGGGTGAGATTCATCTTCAGACATAATCGCTCCAAGAACTGAACAACCAGTTCTCATAACATCCATTGGGTGTGCAGTTTTTGGTAATTGCTCTAATGCAACTTTTACACCATCTGGAATATCTCTCATCCCTTGTAGTTTTTCTTTATAAGCAGCTAATTCTGCTTTATTAGGTAATTTTTCATGTACAATTAAGTATGCAATTTCTTCAAATTCTGCTGTTTTAGCAAATTCTAAAATGTCATATCCTCTATAGTGTAAGTCATTTCCACTTTTTCCAACTGTACAAATAGCAGTGTTACCTGCAGCGTGCCCTGATAAAGCAACAGATTTTTTTGGTTTAAATCCCGTAGTAGTACTCATAAATTTCTCCTTTTGTAAACTTTTCCCTAGTTTTTTTATTTTTACTTTTTTAAGCCTAATTACTTAGCTTTTCCCTTAGAAAATAACTCGTCCATTTTTTGCTCATAGTCATGGTATCCTAACATATCGTATAGTTCCATTCTTGTTTGCATAGTATCAAGAACACTCTCTTGTGTACCTTTTTCTCTTAGTTCTTTATATACATTTAATGCAGCTTTATTCATCGCTCTAAATGCTGATAATGGATAAAGAACCATTTCAATCCCAACTGAACCTAATTCTTCAGTAGTAAACATTGGAGTTGCCCCAAACTCAGTAATGTTTGCTAATACTGGAACATCCATTTGATCAGTAAATTCTTTATACTCTTTTAAAGTGTGAACTGCTTCAGCGAAAATTGCATCTGCACCAGCTTCAACATATGCTTTAGCTCTAGCGATTGCAGCTTCTTGACCTTCAGATGCGTGTGCATCAGTTCTAGCAATAATGTAGAAATCTGGGTCTAATTGCATTTTAGCATCAACTGCAGCTCTAATTCTGTCACACATCTCTTCAGTAGAAACTAATTCTTTATTAGGTCTGTGACCACATCTTTTTGCAGCAACTTGATCTTCGATATGTAATCCAGCAGCACCAGATCTGATAAATTCTTTTACAGTTCTAGCTACGTTGAATGCATGTCCCCAACCTGTATCTGCATCAACAATTAGTGGAGTATCACAAATAGAAGTAACTCTTCTAATATCAATACATACATCTTCAATCATAGTCATACCTAAATCTGGTAAACCGTATGAAGCGTTAGCAATACCACCACCTGATAAATAGATAGCTTTGTATCCAACTTTAGTAGCTTGTAATGCTTGGTAAGCATTGATAGTCCCTACGATTTGTAGTGGAGATTCTTCTTTTAATGCCTCTCTAAATTTTTTTCCTGCGCTCATATGAATCCTTATATAAATTAAGTGATAATAATTATACTACTCTTTGTAAAGGTGGGATTGTATAGTTTTTGATTTAGAAATTACAATTTTTTTTAATAAATAGAAAATTTGTACAATATTTGTTCTTATGTATACTAATGGTACAATAAATTTCAAGAAAATTATTAGGGCGTTAAAATGACATATAAAAATGGAATAGAAAAATTTATAGAGATTTTTAAAAGATCAAATTTAAGTATATCAAAATTTGCCTCTTTAATACAAAAAGATAGACGTACAGTTACGTCTTGGATAGATCATGTTTCTGATATTGAGCCAAACGATGATGTTAAAAACAAAATTTGTCAGGTGTTTAGATATCCAGATTTTATCTGGGAAGAAGGATGTACAGGGGAAGAGTTTATAAAGTCAATTAGTCAGATTCCTCAAAAAGAGGTAAGAATTATTGACGAAGACTATGAGGGAAGATTAAAATATATTATGGATCTTGAAAAAAATAGAAGATTTGTAATTCAAGCGCAATTCCCTGGACCAATGTATAGAGATACTGCTGTAAAAAAAGTTTATAGAACAAGAACATCAACGGAAATAGAAGAATTAAAACAGTTAAGAATTGAACAGATGTTAAGATATGATTATGATACTACAGAGTGGTATTCAATTAAATCAGTTCTAATTTTCTGTTTTGCTAACTTTGGTAACTTTTATACAAAAGAGGAAAAAATCAAGATTTTAGAATTGATGTATGAATTGTTTAATAATAACTATAATAAAAAATTGTTTTTATTTGATTCCTTTTCAAGAAAAATATATGGTATGGACACTACATATATATCTATTAATGTAAAACAGAAGATTTTATTTTTCAAATCGCCTATTGAATCTGTTTTTATTGAAATTAGAAATAAAAATTTAGTTGAAAGGATGCATAAATATTATTCATCACCAATTGAAGCACCATCTCATGTAAACTTTTTAGAATCAGTTAAGATTTTAAAGGTATTACAAGATGCAGTAAGATATAACAATAGTATTATTCAAGCATATGAAACTATTAATAGAACAACTGATTATGGTGAACTATTTTATAATAACTTATCATTAGACTTACAAAAACAAGTAAGTCAACCAAAACCAGGACAAAAAAGAAATTAATTAGGTGGGAGAGATAATGACAACAAAGGAAAAATTGTTAGCTGTAACCTTTGAGGAGATATATAAAAATGGGTATTATTCTGTCTCAGTTGACAAAATATTAAAAAAAGCGGAACTTAATAAAGGTAGTATGTATCATTATTTTAAATCAAAAAAAGAGTTGGTTTTAGCGGTTATTGATGTACATGTTTATGGTTATATTGATAAAAAATATAGTGCAATCTTAGATGTAGAAGAAAACTATATTGATTCTATGTTTAATGTTTTAAGAAACACAGATTCATTTAATCATACTTTGGGGTGTAGATTAAACTCATTAGTTCAAGAATTATCTCACCATGATGACGATTTTAAAAAAGCTTTAGAAAAAGTTTATTTAAATTTTGAAGATATTATTTATAGAGTTTTAAAAAAAGCTGAGCAAAATAAAGAGATAGAACATCCAGATATAAAAGAACTTGCTATCTTCGTTGTTGCATCTATTGAGGGGTGTTTATCAACTTCAAAAAAGAGTCAAGATGGAAAGATCTTTGCAAATTGTATAGAGCAATTAGCCTACTATTTTGAAAAAATAAAAATTAAATCATAAAATTTTTAAAATATCTTGACTAAATAGTCAAAAATTGTTATAATTTCTTTGACCAATCAGTCAAGATCTTCTTTCGTCTCAAAAATTGACTGGTTAGTCAAGAGCTTTATGAAAACAATTTTAAAAGGATATGCCATGAAAAAATTTATTGGAATTGTAGTTTATAGTTTTACACTTGCTACATTAGTTGCAATGATGTTATCAGAAGGTTCTAAATTTTATTCGTAAAATTTAGAATTTTCAATATTTAATTTTATCTCCTACTTAAACCGCTCTTACAAATTATTTTAATACAATAAACAATTCAAATTAATAAAATCAAGGAAAAAACTTGAAGCAATATTTAGACTTACTGCAATATATTTTGGACAATGGAACTACAAAAGAGGATAGAACAGGAACAGGAACAACTTCAGTTTTTGGATATCAAATGAGATTTGATTTAAGCCAAGGTTTTCCATTAGTTACTACAAAAAAGACTTTTTTAAAAGGTATCATAAGTGAACTTTTATGGTTTATAGAAGGTAGTACTGATGAAAGAAGACTTGCTGAAATTCATTATGGTGACAAAGCATCAAACATTATAGGTAAAAATACAGTTTGGACAGCAAATGCAGATGCTCAAGGTAAAGCTTTAGGTTATACAAATACTGACACAATAAAAGAATTAGGTCCTGTTTATGGAGCTCAGTGGAGAAGTTGGAAAGGTGCAAATGGAAAATCTTATGATCAACTTGCTGATGTTATAAATCAAATAAAAACAAATCCAGATTCAAGAAGAATTATATTAAATGCATGGAATGTAGCTGAGATTGAAAACATGGCTTTACCACCATGCCATACTTTTTTCCAGTTTTATGTTGCTGATGGAAAATTATCTTGTCAACTTTATCAAAGAAGTGCGGATGTATTTTTAGGGGTACCTTTTAATATTGCTTCTTATGCACTTTTAACAATGATGATTGCTCAAGTTTGTGATTTAGAAGTTGGAGATTTTGTACATACTTTTGGGGATGCACATATTTATTCAAATCATATGGAGCAAGTAAATTTACAATTAAGTAGAACACCACATAAACTACCAACTATGAAGATAAATCCAGATATCAAAGATATAAACAATTTTAAAATGAGTGATTTTGAACTTGTTGGTTATGAGTGTGATGAACCAATTAAAGCTGTAATGGCTGTGTAAGGAAAAAGAATGAAAATCTCAATGATAGTTGCATATGGAAAAAACTGGAAGATTGGTATTAACAATCAGATGCCTTGGCATATTCCAGAAGATTTTAAGAACTTTAAAGCTATTACCTCAGGTCATCATATATTAATGGGAAGAAAAACTTTTGAATCTATTCTTAGTATTTCTGCAAAACACAGTAGTTCTGGAGTTGGAAAACCACTTCCAAATAGAACTTCATTAGTTCTAACTAGAGGTGAATTTAAACATGATGACGTTTATACCTTTTCTGATGTTCAAGAAGCATTTAATTTTGCACGTGCTAATGCAGAAGAGGAATTATTTATCATAGGTGGAGCAAATATTTATGAAACACTTTTCCCATATGTTGATAAAATGTATTTATCTGAAGTTGATTATGACGGTGAAGCTGATGCTTATTTGAAAGAGATTGACTTTTCTACTTGGGACTTAACTGAACAAAAAGATTATGATGCAATTTTAAATGAAGATGGTAGTGTTAAAACTCCAGCTTGGAAATTTAAAGTTTGGATTAAAAAAGATTAATTTTTTTAAAAAGGGATATATCCCTTTTTAAATAGACTAAAGCACATTTAATTGGTGTGCTAAATCAGCAGCAATTCTTTTGTAGTTTCTAATATCAAGAAGTCTTTCTTGACCTCTTTCACCAACTTTTGCTACATCTTCTTTTGAAAGTCCTATAATATATTCAAGTTTCTTTTTTATAGAATCTTTGTCAAATTTACAAAACCAAGCATCATGTTCATCTGTAAAGATTGTATTATTGTTTGCATTATTTGTCATGATACATGGAACAGCAGATGAATAATAATCCATTATTTTAACTGGTGTTGAGGTATTAAACAGAGCAATTTCTGGTAAAACTGATATCCCAATATCTGCTTTAGCAATAAACTCTAATAATTCTTTTTTTGTTTTCGCATTGTTAATCTCTACATTTGCTGCAATATTTGAATAATTATGAACTACATCAACTGCATATTCTGGATCTTTAGTTGATATTGTTAGTTTCCAGTTTGTTGTTTCTAATTCATTGAAGGCTTCTAAAACTGTTTCAAATTCTCTTAATTTATCTAATGTTCCAGCATAAAAAAATCTTTTTTCTTCCCCTTCATGTTGGATATTTTTATGTAAAACTTCTGGGTCTATTGCTGGTGGACAAATAAAAGTTTTTATATTTACGCCACTAAAATATTCCTCTTGCATCCCTTTTGAAGTTGGCAAAAAGATATCACATTGGTTTATCATTCTTGTTTCAGAAAATGTTGAAAGTTTATTATTTATATATCCTAGAAAGCTTGATTTATTGTTTGCTTCATCTACTTGTATTTTTGCTATTCTTTTAGGGAAAGATAGTCTATATCCAACTTTATAATTGTATTGACCACTTAAAGAAAGTACATTTTTAAGTATTTGTGCTGAGTTTCTAACAAATACATATGAATAAGAAGAGATATCAATACCTCTATTATTTAATTCCTGTATAGATTTATCTTTTCTTGCAATGGGTAAAATAAATCTATGTTCATCTTTTTTTTCAAACTCCGCTTTAAATTCACTAAAATATACAATATTAACTTCATAAAACTCTTTTAAATATTTTTCAAAAAGTGGGCCTATAAAACTGTGATCTGTATATTCATCTTGGTCTGTAATATATAAAATTTTTTCCATGCATAACTCCTAAAAGTATTTTAGAAATTATATTACCAAATAGTCGCAATAACAAAGCATTTTTATTTATAAAATAATGGTATTAAATATTTAAATTAAATTAAAATTAAGATATAATACTCTTATATTAATTATAAGGAGGATAAATAAATGTTACGTTTTACTTTACCAAGAGATATATACCATGGTGCAGGCTCTTTAGAAGAATTAAAAAATTTAAAAGGTAAAAAAGCAATAGTTGTTACGGGTGGAAGTTCTATGAAGAAGTTTGGTTTTCTTGATAAAACTATAGATTACTTAAAACAAGCAGGTTTAGAAGTTGAAACAATAGAAGGGGTTGAACCTGATCCTGGAGTTGATACAGTAATGGATGGAGCAAAAAAAATGCTTAATTTTGAACCTGATATTATTGTATCAATTGGTGGTGGTTCAGCTATTGATGCAGCAAAAGCTATGTGGATATTTTATGAATATCCTGACTTTACTTTTAAAGAAGCAGTTATTCCTTTTAATTTACCAACATTAAGACAAAAAGCAATCTTTGTTGCTATCCCTTCAACAAGTGGTACTGCAACAGAAGTAACAGCTTTTTCAGTAATTACTGATTATAAAGAGAAGATAAAATATCCTTTGGCAGATTTTAATATTACTCCTGATATTGCAATAATTGACCCTAATATTGCAAAAACTATGCCAAAAAAACTTATAGCTCATACAGGTATGGATGCTTTGACCCATGCAACAGAAGCATATGTTGCAGCATTACATAGTAATTTTTCCGATCCATTAGCTTTAAAAGCTTTGGCTATGATAAAGAAAAGTTTAGTTGATTCATATAATGATAATGAAGAAGCAAAAGAGATTATGCATGAAGCACAATGTCTAGCAGGAATGGCTTTTTCAAATGCTTTACTTGGTATAACCCATTCAATGGCTCATAAAGTTGGAGCAGTATTTGGAATTCCCCATGGATGTGCAAATGCAATATTTTTACCTTATGTTATTTCATATAATAGAAAAGCATGTGAAGATAGATATGCAGATATTGCAAGATATTTAGAATTAGAAGGAAAAACTAAAGAAGAGTTAGTTGATTCTTTTATTGCTTTAATAGATGACTTAAATAATAAATTAGATATTCCGCATTCTATGCAAGAGTATGGAATAGAAGAGAGTGAATTTAATGAACATTTAGAGTTTATATCTCATAATGCCGTATTAGATGCTTGTACAGGGGCAAATCCTAGAGAGATTGATGATGAAAAGATGAAAAAACTTTTTATATGTACTTATTATAAAAAAGAGGTTGATTTTTAAACTTTAAACTAAAATAGAGAAATCTATTTTAGTTTATTTACTTCTTTTAAATTTTATCTCTGCTAATAAAACAGCAAATATGATTAATGTTGCGCCAAAGATTTGTGTCATTGTTAATAACTCATTACCAACAAAATAACCAAAAAATCCTGCACTTACAGGTTCCATTGTAAATATTATTGCTGTTTTAGTTGGAGTTGTAAATTGTTGCATATATGTTTGGATTAAAAAAGCATAAACAGTTGCAAATATTGCAGTGATTATTAATGCTTTTAAAAATGTATAATCTAATCCTACATTAAAAGTAACATCATCAACAAATAGTGAAAAAACTAAAGATAGAATTGATACCGTTAAAAATTGGAAAAAAACTAATAAAAAGACATTTACTTTTTTTGAAAAAATATCTGTATAGGCAATTTGTAAGGCAAAAAATACTGCACATATCAAACCTAAAGCTTCACCAAATGCAAGACTTAACTCACCACTCATAGTTAATAAATATAAACCTGCTACTGCTAATAAAGAGCCTATAAAAACCATAGGTCTAACATGTTGTTTAAATATTACATAGGCAATAAACGGTACAATAATTACATTAAGTCCGGTTAAAAAAGCAATAATAGAACTTTTAGTATATGCTAAACCAAAGGTTTGTGTAGCAAAACCTCCAAATAAAAAAAATCCTAAAATTATTCCAAAAAGAATAGTTTCTTTATTTATTGTTTTAAAAAATTTAAAGGCGATTATTCCCATTAATATTGTAGCAAGTGAAAATCTGTAAAACAAAAAAGCATAAACTGGAACAGTTTTAATAGCATCTTGAACCATTAAAAAAGTTACACCCCAAGCAATTGCGACAGTTAATAAAAGAAAATCTGCACGAAATTCAAGTAATTTACTTTTTGTCAATAATATCTCCTATTTTAAAAGAAAGGATTATATTTAAAAGAAGATAAAAATTTCACAAAAATTGTATAATTGTTACACATTTATATTTTAGATTAATTGTAATTGTTATAATATAATAACTTTGAGACTTAAAAAAGAGAGACTATGAGTAATAACAATATTATAAATATGGAAAAAATCAATAAGTTTTATGATGATTTTCATGTTCTTAAAAATATCAACTTCTACGTAAAACAAGGTGAAATTGTGGTTGTATGTGGACCATCTGGATCAGGTAAATCTACATTAATTAGATGTATTAATGGTCTTGAAGATATTGATGATGGAACTATTATTGTTGATGATATTGATATTCATGCAAGCAAGAAAAATATGCAATCAATAAGAAGTGAAGTTGGTATGGTATTTCAACATTTTAATCTTTTTCCCCATCTTACTATATTAGAAAATATTACTTTAGCCCCTGGGTTAGTAAAAAATGTAAAAAAAGATGAAGCTGAAAAAATTGCAATGTCACTTTTAAAAAAAGTTAAGTTATCTGATAAAGCTAATTCATATCCAGCAGATTTATCTGGTGGGCAAAAACAAAGAGTTGCAATTGCAAGAAGTCTTGCTATGAAACCTAAAGTGATTTTATTTGATGAACCAACATCAGCTTTAGACCCTGAAACAATTGGAGATGTATTATCAGTTATGAAAGATTTAGCAAAAGAAAAATTTACTATTGTATGTGTAACGCATGAAATGGGATTTGCTAAAGAAGTAGGGGATAGAATTGTATTTATGGATCATGGTGTAATTGTTGAAGAGAATACACCAAAAGCATTTTTTGAGAACCCAAAATCTGATAGGGCAAAAAACTTTTTAAAAGAAATTTTAACACACTAATATTAAGGAGTAAATGTGAAAAAATTAATCTTAGCACTTATGGTGTTTGTTACGGCAAATTTATTTGCTGATGACATAAATTTATGGAAGAAGTCTACATTAAACCAGATTCTTCAAAGAGGTGAATTACAAGTATGTTTAGAACCAGGTTATATGCCTTTTGAAATGAAAGACAAAAAAGGTAGAATCATTGGTTATGATGTAGATATGGCTAAAAGAATGGCTAAAGATATGGGAGTTAAATTAAATCTTCTTCCAACTGCTTGGGATGGTATTATTGCTGCATTAGTTACTGGTAAATGTGATATTATCATGTCTGGTATGACAATTACTCAACAAAGAAATTTAAAAATTAACTTTGCTGATCCATATGTTGTTGTAGGACAAACTATTTTAATGAAAAAAGGTCTTCCAGCTAAAACTGCTAAAGATTTAGATAAACCAGAATATACAATTGTTACAAAACTTGGTGTAACTGGTGAAATTGCTACAAAAAAATTCTTTAAAAATGCAAAAATTGTAACTTTTGAAACTGAAGCTGATGCTGCTGCAGAAGTATTAAATGGTAAAGCTGACGCTTTTGTTTATGACCAACCTTATAACATTTTATTTATGAGTGATAAAGGTAAGGGTAAATTAGTTCACTTAGATGCACCATTAACATATGAACCATTAGGATGGGCTATTAGAAAAGGTGACCCAGATTTTCTTAACTGGTTAAATAATTTCTTAAGACAAGTAAAAGAAGATAAAGTTGTTGGTTTCTACGATAACTTAAATCAAAAATGGCTAAGAGATACTGATTGGTTAAAAAGAGTTCAATAATTCATGGCTAAAAAACAATCATGGACACAAAATAAAAACACAGGGCATTTAATTGCCCTAGTGTTTTATATCGCAGTAGGATATTTCTTTTATGTAGCAGCTTCAAATATGAATTATGTTTGGAAATGGAATTCTGTTCCTAAATATTTTGCATATGAAGAGATTACTAATGTAGAAGCACCAATAGATGGAAAACTAGTATTAGAAGATGGTAAATATTTTTTAGATGGTGACGAGAAAGTAGCTTTACCTAAATTGGATAGTAGTTTTTCATTTGAATATAAAGTTGGAGACAATATCTATCAATATGATTATATTGCTTCAAAAAAGGAAACTAAAGCAGGTCCTATATTAAATGGTCTTTGGGTTACTTTAAAAATTTCATTTTTTTCAGCTATTCTAACTTTTTTTATAGGTATTATTGTTGCTTTTATGAAATTATCTTCTTTAAGCTTTTTACGAAGTATTGCAACTGTTTATATTACAGTTGTTAGGGGTACACCATTACTTGTTCAAATATTTCTATTTTATTTTATAGTTGCAAATATATTTGAATTAGAAAGATTTGTAGCAGGGGTACTTTCTCTTGGTATTTTCTTTGGTGCTTATATGGCAGAGATTTTAAGGGGTGCTATTCAATCTATTGATAAAGGGCAACTTGAAGCTGCAAGATCACTTGGTATTTCAAATTTTCAAGCTATGCGTTATATTATCTTACCACAAGCTTTTAAAAGGGCTTTACCAACACTTGTAGGTGAGATGATTGCACTTGTAAAAGATTCATCTTTAGTTTCTGTTATATCAATTACAGACTTAACAAAAGTTGGTAAAGAGATTGTTGCAAATACCTTTTCTCCCTTTGAAACATGGATTGTAGTTGCTCTTTTATATTTATGTATTACATCTGTTTTAAGTTTCATTGGTCATAGAATAGAAAAAAATATGCAAGCAAAAGGTGGAATGAGTTAATTGGAACTTATTCAAAATTTTCTTCAACAAAGTATTACTTTCTTTGCTATTATGGACCCAATAGGAGTTAGTGCAATAGCACTATCTCTTTTAAGTACAAACATCACAAAAAGTCAAATTTCTACAATTGCAAAGAAATCTACATTTACTATTTTAATTGCATTTACTGTTGTTTTAATAACCGGTGATTTAGTTTTAAAACTATTTGGTATAGGTGAAGATTCATTAAAAGTTATGGGTGGAATAATCTTACTTTTAATGGCAATATCAATGGTTAGTGGAAGTGGCGAAACTAAAAAAGATGATGAAACAAAAAATGATGAAGAGTTAGCTGTAATACCCATTGGTATTCCAATTGCTTTTGGGACAGGACTTTTTACAACTATTGTAATTTTTAAACACCAAGCAGAAACTTTTTTAGATGTTTTATCAATCATTTCTGCTTTTTGTGTAAATGCTTTATTGTTTTATGTAATCTTGAAAAATTCAATTTATATTAAAAAATATTTAGGATTAACAGGTCAAAATATTATTACAAAACTTATGGGACTTATTGTAGGGGCTATTGCAGTTCAATTTATAATCTCAGGGGTTGTTCACTTAGGGAAAAGCTATCTATGAGTGAGATTGATATCCTGATAAAAGGTTTTATTGTAACCTTTTCTTTAATAGTTGCAATAGGTGCTCAAAATGCTTATGTACTAAAACTAGGACTTTTAAGACAACATGTTTTAAAAGCAGTTTTATTTTGTACTTTTTCAGATTTTATACTTATAAGTGCAGGTGTTTTAGGACTAGGGTTTTTTATCCAAGGAAAACAAATTTTTATAAATAGTATTGCTATTTTTGGGATTGTTTTCTTATGCTTTTACGCTTTTAAATCTTTTAAAAGTGCTTTTAAAAATGAATCATTACAAATAGATGATAATGTTAAAACGAATCCTATTAGAGAAGTACTTACAATGCTTTTTGTATTTACTTATTTAAATCCACATACATATTTAGATACAGTACTTTTAATTGGTGGAATTGGTGCTAATATTGAATCAAGTATGAAATTGTATTTTCTTTTAGGTGCTGTAAGTGCTTCAGCAATTTGGTTTTCAACTTTAGGTTTTGGAGCTAGGGTTTTAATTCCCTTATTTAAAAAGCCTATAACATGGAAAATACTTGATATTACAATTGGAATATTTATGCTATTTATAGCATTTTCTTTAATTGATTTAATTAAATAGGATAAATTTTGGAATCAGTTGAGATTATTGGGTGTTTTAAAACTATTTTAGACCCATATAATGGAATAACAATAGAGATAGAATCATTACCAAACTCAAAAGAAGAGTTTGAAAAAAATTTAAATTTGTTAATAAAACAAACTATAAAAAGAAGAAATTTGATTTGGATATATATCGATATTTCAAAATCAGATTTTATACCAATTGCAACTAAAAATGGTTTTTTCTTCCACTCTTGTGATGAAAACTATGTATTAGTTGTAAAAAGATTAAAAGAAAACTCAATTATTCCAACGGCAGCAAACCATACCTTAGGTGTTGGGGCAGTTGTAATAAATGAAAAAAATGAACTTTTAGTGATAAAAGAAAAGCTCTATTCAAAGGTATTTAAACTCCCAGGTGGGCATATAGATAATAAAGAGATGATTTCCCAAGCTTGTATTAGAGAAGTTTTTGAAGAAACTGGTATAAAAATAGAGTTTAAATCTGTAATCTCAATAAGTCATTTATATCCCCATCAATTTCATAAATCAAATTTATATATTGCTTGTTTAGCAAAACCATTAAGTTTTGATATTAATATACAAGATATTAATGAGATTGAAGAAGCAAAATGGATTGATGTATCTTTGTACTTAAATGATAACTCAATGCCAGAATTTTCAAAGAATATTGTAAGAGCTGCAATAAAAAATAATGGCTTAAATCTAAATGAACCTGAGTTCCTAAAAAATTTTAAAAAGAATATTGAATTATATTTATAATAAGTAATTTTAATAAATCCCTTTAATAAATAAATTAATTTTAATAAGGACTTAAAAATTAATATATATAATAATATTCTAACGCGACAAAACGAGGGAGCTTAATATCTTAAACGATAAATTATACGAGTTAGAAACAGAAAATAAGAAATTAGAATTAATAATAAAAGATCTTAAAGCTGAAATAAATCAAATAAAACAACAAAATTCTCAAAAAGAAAAAAAGATTTTTGAGCAAATTAAAATGTCTCAAATGGGAGAATTGATTGGTAATATTGCCCACCAATGGAGAAAACCTTTATGTGTGATTTCTACTGCTGCAAGTGGTATGAAATTAAAAAAAGAGATGGGTGTTTTAAATGATAAAGATTTTTTAAATTATTCAGAATCAATTCTTGAAAATTCAGTATACCTTTCAAAAACTATAGACGAATTTAGAGATTATATAGAGTTTACAAATAAGAAAAAAGAGATTATTATTCAAGATAGATTAAAAATGGCAATTAGCTTAATTGAATCATCTTTCTCTTTACATAATATTAAAATTATTGAAGGTTTTGTTGAAAAAGAAAAAATTCCTTTTAGATTGATTTTAGGGGAATTACTACAAGTTCTTATCTCAATTTTAACAAATGCAAAAGATGCCTTATTGGAAAATAAAATCAAAGATAAGTGGATTAAGTATGAGTTAATAAAAAAAGAGTATTCTCTGCAAATTACAATAGAAGATAATGCTGGAGGGGTAGATGAAAAAATCATAGATAAAATCTTTGATTCATATTTTACAACAAAAGATTATGAATATAGTACAGGTATAGGATTATATTCTAGTTATGATATTGTAGTTAACAAATTAGGTGGAAAACTTTTTGTGGAAAATACTGAGCATGGAGCTAAGTTTTTTATAGAATTACCACTTAATATTGATTATGTAATTTAATTTTAAAGGAAACAAATGAAAAAAATTATATCAACATCAAAAGCACCATCTGCAATTGGTCCATATAATCAAGGAACTTCTTTTGGAGACTTATTATTTTTATCTGGTCAGATTCCGTTAATTGCTGAAACAATGGAATTAGTTGAGGGTGATATTAAAGTTCAAACAAAACAGGTTATGGAAAATTTAAAAGCTGTTTTAGAAGAGGGTGGAAGCTCTTTTGAGAATGTTTTAAAAACAACTTGTTATTTATCTGATATGGATAACTTTGCAGCTTTCAATGAAGTATATGCTCAATATTTTGATGGTGAAACAGCACCAGCAAGAGCAACTGTAGCAGTTAAAACTTTACCTAAAAATGTTTTAGTTGAAGTTGATGCAATTGCATTTAAAAACTAGAAGGACTCTTCTAGTTTTTATTCAACTAACATTTTTTCTATCAATTATTCTAGTATATTTACATTACAAAATTTTAAAAATCAAAACTTCTAAGATTTAAGTATTTTTTAAGAGTAAAACTTTATTTAATGAATTATAATTCGCAAAAAAATTAAGGATAATTTTTGAATGAAATTTTCAGAATGAAAAATCTTGTACCTACTGTAAAGTTTTTAATTACATTAGTTTTATTTTTAAATGTTAAAAACCTGGATGAAATTGACAAGTTCTCAGAACTTGCAGTTGCTTTACTAGAATTTATAATTATTTTAGAATTAGTTAGGATGCTAATTGAATTTATGTTTAGTGATGAAAATAGAATTAGAATGAGATTGATGATTGATTCAACAATCATATTTTTTATTAGAGATATAATGCTAATTGTAAACGATACGTTTGATTCAAAAAAGATTTTTATTATATTAGCAGTTATAGCTATTCTAATATTTTTTAGGGTAATCTTACTTAAATTTAGCCCATCAATTTTTGAAAGTAAGTAAAAAGAAGGTTAACATTCTTAGTTATTTTAATGTTAACCCAACTCTTTGTTTCTCTAAATCAACACTTAGTACTTTAATATTTTCTAAATTTTGATTGATACTTAAAACCTCACTTGGGTGTGAAATTCTTTTATTTGATATTTGTGAAATATGAAGTAGGGCGTCATTTTTTAATCCCACATCCACAAAAGCTCCAAAGTCAGTTATGTTTCTTACAATACCACTTAAAGTAAAACCCTCTTTTAAATCTTCAATATTTAAAATATCCTTTGAAAATTTCACTTGATTAAACTCAACCCTTACATCATATCCAGGCTTTAATAGTTCAGCTATGATATCTTTTAGTTTTAGAGGTGTTGTATTCAATTCTATTGATACTTTTTCAAAATCTTTTATCTCTTCTATCTTGTAGTTTTTTTGCAGGTTTGATGTTAAGGAGAAATCTTCAGGGTGGATTCCTGTATTGTCAAGTATTGATTTCCCTTCTTTTATTCTTAAAAAGCCAACAGCTTGTTCATATGCTTTTGCTCCAATTCCTTTTACTTCAAGTAGTTGCTCTTTAGAAACAAATTTATTGATTTTAGTTCTATGTTCAACAATATTTTTTGCCAGTTTTTCACTAATACCTGAAACAAATGAAAGAAGTTTATATGAGGCAGAATTTAAATCAACACCTACTTTATTTACAAGGTCAATTGTGATATTTTCAAGTTTTTGTGCTAATTCTTTTTGGTTTACATCATGTTGGTATTGTCCAATCCCAAGCGATTTAGGGTCTATTTTTACAAGTGTTGCCATTGGGTCTCTAAGACGTCCTGCAATAGATATAGCCCCTCTAATAGTAACATCAAGATTTGGGTATTCTTCTTGTGCAATTTTTGAAGCAGAATAAACACTTGCACCTATTTCACTAACAATTGCATAGTTTATATCAAGATTTTCTTTTTTGATTAGCTCATCTATAAATGTTGCAGTTTCCCTTGATGCTGTTCCATTTCCAATGGCAATTGAAGTGATTTTATATTTTTTTATCAGGTTTAGAATGGTTTTAGATGAATTTATTATATCCTCTTTGGGTTTTGTAGGATAAATAACTGCACTATCTAAGAAATTTCCATTTTTATCTATAACTGCTAATTTACAACCAGTTTTATATCCTGGGTCCATACCTAAGATTACATGATTAACTAATGGTGCAGTTAGGAGTAACTCTTTTAAGTTTTTACCAAAAAGTTCTATTGCTTCATTGCTTGCTTTTTCTTTTAGATTTGCTAGGGCTTCTCTTTTTAAACTTGGAAGTAAAAGTCTTTTTAATCCATCTTTATATGCTTCAAATACTATACTCTTTGAAGTGTTAGCCTGTGAGGGGATTTTGTATTTTTTGATATTTTCTAAAATATGTTTTTCATCAATCTCTATTTTGATTGATAATTGTTTTTCATTTACAGCTCTTAAAATTGCTAAGGCTCTATGTGATTTTATATATTTTAATTTTTCTGTAGTATTTGCAAAAGCGGTGTAAAGTCCATTTTTGTCAAACTGCTTTCCCTCTTTTATTTCAATACTTCCCCAATTAGCAATTAGGGTTCTAATAATCTCTTTTGATTTAAAATCATCAGCATATCTTTGAGCAATAATATCCTTGGCACCATCTATTGCTTCATTTATACTTTTTACTTCTTTATTTAAAAAAGATTTGGCTTTATATTCCACATCATCAATTGAGTATTTCATACATTGGATAATATTTGCAAGAGGTTCTAAGCCTTTTTCTATAGCATCAGATGTTCTTGAAGATTTTTTATCTTTAAAAGGAGTATAAATATCTTCTAAAGCTTGTAGTGTTTTAGCTTCATTTAGGTTTTTTAAAACCTTTTCATTTAAGAAATTTTTTTCTTTTAGTAGGTTTTCAATCTCTTCTTTTCTTGATAAAAATTTTTGAAAATAGTTGTATGTTTCTTCAAAAATTCTAAGCTCAACATCTGTTGCACCATTTGTATATTCTTTTCTATATCTTGCTATAAAAGGTATCGTACAACCCTCATCAAGTAGTTTAATTATATTATTTATAACTTTTGTAGACAGAGCAGTTTTCTCTTCTAATAGTGAAATTAAATTTTTAGTCAAGTTCTATTTCCTTGAAATCACTTCTTGTGTTTAAAAGTGGTTTATTTTTTTTTCCTCTTACTGTGTATACGAAAGAGATTTTTGCATTTTCTGTATTGTTTTTATTTGCGTGGTGTAAAGTTTTACAATGAAATAAAACCACATCACCTTTTTTTAGGGGTGTTGAAACTTTATTTTTTATTAGTTTTATATTTTCATTGTTTTCATCTAAAAAGTTTGAATTTTCATCAAATCTATTTGAGTCAAAATTCATTTTATGACTTCCTGGAATAAACTCTAATAATCCATTATCCAAAAATTCATCACCAAGGGATAGCCAAACTGATACTAAGTTATCATTTTCAAAACTCCAGTATCTTCTATCTTGATGCCAATAAGTTCTAGTACTCTCTTTGGGAAGTTTTGTCATAATTGAGTTATGGTGAGCCAAAGTTAAAACTACATCATCATTTAAAAGCTGTTTTAAAATAGGTCTTATTTTTTTGTAGGTCATCCATTCTTTAAAAATATCTTCTCTATCATAAACTTGTCTTAATCTTCTAATTGTAATTTTATTATCGTTAAAATTTAAGTACTCTTGTTCTGATTCTATTGGGGCAATTTTTTTTTCTAGGTGTTCTTTTGCTTTTTTTGTAATTTCATCACATAATTCATGGGATGCAAAATTTTTAAGGACTAAAAAGCCATTTTTCTGAAAATCATTTAATTGTTTTTGAGTTAGTTGCATATTTTCCTACGGGTTTAAATTTGGTAATTTTACTTTAGTTTTAATATCACATAGTTTAATTAAAAAAGTAATTTATAATTTATTTAAGTACAATCTATTATAATCAGCTAGCATGAAAATTAATCCAAACTAATATTTTGGAGAAAATATGAAAAAATTACTTTCTATCGCTGCTATTTCAGCTTTATTAACAACTGGTGCAATGGCTAGTGAAAAAAAAGGACTAAATGTAGTTCTTACTGCTGCTGACGCTCAAACTCAATTAATGGCAATGGTTTTGTCAACTATGACATTAAAACAAAAGAAAATGGTTAACGTTACATTATGTTCAGAAGCTGGTAATTTAGCTGTTAAAGGTGCTCCTAGTCCTAAATTAAAACCAAAAGATGTAAGTCCAAAAATGTTACTTCAAGGTTTAATAAAAAAAGGTGCTAATGTTCAAGTATGTCCACTATTTTTACCTAATGCCGGTTTAGATAACTCAGTATTACTTGAAGGAATTACTGTAGCTAAACCACCAAAAGTAGCAGCACAACTTTTAAATGATGATTTTGCAACATTAAGTTATTAATAAATTAAGAGGAGTAATCCTCTTACTTTAATTAGGTTTATTTTGGGTGAACCTCTTTTAATGCATCACCAATTTGAGTAATAGTTTTAACAGTACAAACACCAGCTCTATCTAAAGCTTGGTATTTTTCTTCTGCAGTTCCTTTTCCTCCATCAATAATAGCTCCTGCATGTCCCATTCTTTTCCCCTTAGGGGCAGTAACTCCAGCGATATAAGAAACAACAGGTTTTGTTACATATTCTTTTATAAATTCAGCAGCAGCTTCCTCTTTAGCTCCACCAATCTCTCCAATCATTACAATTGCTTTAGTTTCATCATCATCTTGAAATCTTCTTAAAATATCAATGAAGTCACTTCCTGGAACTGGATCTCCACCAATTCCTACACAAGTACTTTGACCAAATCCTGCTTGTGTCGATTGGTTAACTGCTTCATATGTTAAAGTACCTGACCTTGAGATAATACCAACACTTCCTGGCATATGAATAGATTCTGGCATAATTCCCATTTTACATTGACCTGGAGTGATAATCCCTGGGCAATTTGGACCAATAAGTGTTGAACCATTTAAATCAATAGCTGCTTTTACATCAAGCATATCAATTGTTGGAATACCTTCTGTAATACACACAATTGTTTCAATACCATTTTCACTTGCTTCAATAATTGCATCTTTACAAAATGGAGCTGGAACATAGATAATTGATGCATTTGCTCCTGTTAATCTTTTTGCGCATTCAACTGTATTATATATTGGAAGGTCTAAATGTCTTTGACCTCTCTTACCAGGAACTACACCACTTACAACACTTGTTCCATATGCTAATGCTCTTTGTGTGTGAAAACTTGCTTGTGCACCAGTTAAACCTTGAACTAATACCTTTGTGTTTTTATCAATTAAAATAGCCATTATTTTGACCCTCCACATAGTTCAATAATTTTTTGTGCTGCTTTATCAAGATTTGCTTCTTCGAAAACTTTTACATCTGAGTTTCTAATTAATTCTAAACCTTCACTTGCATTAGTACCTTCAAGTCTTACTACAATTGGGATATCCAATTGCATTTTTTGTGCAGCACTAATAATACCTGAAGCGATGATATCACATCTTACAATACCACCAAAAATATTTACTAAAATACCATTTACATTTTTTTCAGAAAGAATAATTTCAAAGGCTTCAATAACCCTTTTTTCATTTACGCTTCCCCCAACATCTAAAAAGTTTGCTGGATTTCCACCATGGGTTTTAATTAAATCCATAGTTGCCATAGCTAGACCTGCTCCATTTACCATACAAGCAATATTTCCATCTAAAGATACATAATTTAAATCAAGTTTTTCAGCTTTTAATTCTAGTTCATTTTCTTGAGATTCATCTCTAATTTCATTCATCTTTGGCTGTCTATAAAGTGCTGAATTATCAATTTGTACTTTCCCATCAAGGCATAAGATGTGACCTTGTTTTGTTACAACTAATGGATTAATTTCAACAAGTGATAAATCATTTTTTATAAACATTTTATAGATTTTTTGCATAATATCAATCATTTGTGCACTTAAAGTTTTGTCTAATCCTAAGTCATCACAAATTTGTCTACATTGTGCTGGCATAATACCAACAACAGGGTTAATTGGGTTTCTTAAAATTTTTTCTGGAAATTTTTCTGCAACTTCTTCAATCTCCATTCCACCTTCACCTGATGTGATTATCATAATCCTTTGAGATGTTCTATCAACTGTAAATGCTAAATATATCTCATCAACAATATCACAAGGTTGTTCTATATAAATTGAGTTAACAGGTTGTCCTTTCTCATCAGTTTGGTGAGTAACTAATCTACTTCCTAGAAGATGTCTAACCTCTTCATTGGCTTCAATTTTTGATTCAACTAATTTTACTCCACCAACTTTTCCCCGTCCACCTGCGTGAACTTGTGCTTTGATAACCCATTTATCTCCACCTAAGGTTCTTAATATATCATCTAATTGAGATGGATGTGTAAGAAGTTTTCCTTTTGTTGTAGGGATATCATATTTTCTATAAAGATTTTTTGCTTGGTATTCATGTAAATTCATAATGAATTGTTCCTATTATAGTTTGTATTTATTGTTAATAAAAGCTTATACCAAAATGTTGATGTAAATGTGCTTAAATAGCTGTTTATGGAGTTTTTAAAAAAGGTTTTAAGAGAGGAATTTCCCCTCTTAAATTTATTTGCTAGCTTGTGCTCTTAACACATCAATTAATTCTTTACAATATTTATCTTTAGAAGAGTATTCATCCCAAAGACTAGCCCCTGCAGCTTTCCAAGCTTTTTTATCAGCAGCAGATGGTTCTGGAGACCATTTTAAACCTTTTGCTTCCATTTGAGCAACTGCTTCTGCTTCCCATTTTTTAGATTTTTCTAATTGCTCTTTTGCATGGTCAACTGTTGCAGCATGAACAGCTTCTTGTAGTTTGGGAGTTAGTTTATTCCAAGCACTTTTATTAACAACAATTGGTAAAACCTGAGCTCCTGCTAATGGTAATTTATACATATATTTTGCAACTTCTACGTGGTTTCCATCTCTATGGTCAATTAGGTTACTACCAATTGAACCATCAATAACACCAGTTGCTAAACTTGTATAGATTTCACCCCAAGATAATGAAACAGGAGTAGCACCTAAGTTTCTTAAGAATTTACCATATGCACCTGGAGCTCTAATTTTTAAACCTTTGAAATCTTCAACTGAGTTGATAGGTTTTTTTGTGATAATATATACAGGAGTTTGAATATAAGGTTCTAACCAAACTAAACCTTGTGCTCCGTATGCTTTTTTAAGAATCTTATCCCAACCATCTTCATGGAAAAGTTTATATAGTTCGTCTGTATCTGAAGTACCACCTGGTAAACCAATTTCAACTACACCTGCAGGTAACTCACCAGCATGCATTGATTGAAATGGAGCTGCCATAGTAATAAGTCCAGATTTTGTTGCCGCTAATAAACCTGCTTGACCTACACCCTCACCAGCAAATCTCATATCAACCTTAATTTTTCCACCAGTTCTTTTTTCAATCCCATCAGCTAGATTTTTATAAACTTCACCAAAGGCAGTACCTCTACCATATAAATTACCAAATCTCCAATTATGATCAGCCGCACTTACTGTGTCTACTAAAGTCATAATACCTAATAACGCAACAACTGTAGTTGTCAAAAAGTTTCTCTTAACGCTCTTAAATAAATTTATCATTTATTTAATCTCCTTTTATTTTTATTCATTTTTAAATACTAATAGTTATATAAAACTAACGCCTCCTCTTTGTTTATTAACTATGATATATTTATGTTAAAAATTATAATGATAAATGGGTATTTAGTGTAAATAAAATTGTATATAAAATAGCTATTTTATGGTATTTGTAGAGTTTTAAATTATTCTAAATATTATTTTTTGGCAATAGTTTATTATTGGAAAAATCTCAAGCAAGGAGATGGAAAAAAAAGGTGTAAATAAGAGGATTAAAACCTCTTATTTATTATAAAGAAGGCGATTTGATAACCATAAGCTTTTGGTTTTGCATTTCGTGCATAGAGTCAGGAATACCACCAAGACCTAAACCAGAAGTTTTAGCACCACCAAAAGGCATCCAGTCAACT
>NZ_VANU01000002.1:300000-533836 GCF_005771535.1 Arcobacter arenosus | reverse complement strand
ACCAACAACATCAACTAGAATGGATAAATTTACTAAAGACATGATGGAGATTGGAATCATGGGTATGATTGGTAAGGCTGAAAGAAAACAACCAACAATTGATTTAATCAAAGAGTATAAATCAATGTATTTAATTGCTACAGGTGGAGCTGCTTATTTAATTTCTCAATCTATTAAAGGTGCTAAAACTTTAGCATTTGAAGAGATGGGAATGGAAGCTATTTACGAGTTTGAAGTAAAAGATATGCCTGTTACTGTTGCAGTTGATACAGAGGGTAATTCTATTCATACAACTGGGCCACAAAAGTGGAAACAAATATAATCTAAAAGATTAAAAGATTTTCTTAAGACACATCCCAAAAAACAAGGAGGTGATAAAAAGAAAATAAAAATATACCCCCCCCTATTGATTTTAATACAGCCTTGGAATACTCTCTCTTTCCAAGGCTACTTTTAAAAAAGCTAAAAACTATATTTTAATCTAAGCCAAAAATTTTCGTCTACAAGCTTTTTCCCATACTCACTTATATCATTCCCTATATTTTTTGAAATTGAAAAATCAATATCTAAATTTTTAATTCCTGAATATAAAATTCCAACTTTATTTTGATGAGATTTATCATTTATATTAAAAATATTTTTATAGTAAAGACTAGTATATAAAATATCTAATGGTTCTTTTTGAGTAAAAGAATTTACAAAATATTTTTTATCCCAAAAAGCTGTACTATTACTTTGAATTTCATTTTGATAATAAAATTCACTAAGAATTGTTAATTCAGATTCAGTCAAATATTTTAATCCAAGCAGATACGAATAATATCCATCATCAAATATTCCATACTCCCCATGTATTTCAAAATTTGATTGAATATTAGTTGAAAAATCAAATCCAAACTTATCTTCATTATCATTGTTATATAGATAAACCAAATCTATATCTACATCATTATAAAGAAAATATGTTTTAAAAGCTAAAATATCTGAATCATTTTCATTATAAAAGTAATCATTGATATCTTTTGTTACTTTTAAATAAACTGCATCAAAAGATATATTTTTTAAACTACCATCTAAAACTTTATTATATTGATAATTTATTTGAGTAAAACCTTCTCTTGCTCCCTCAGGATCATTTGGGTCTTTTTTTCTATCAATAAAAGCAATAGGATTTATATAATACCCTTTACCCCATTTTGGAGTTTTTTTACCTAAATAAATCTGATGATTTTCATTATATTTATAATTAATAAATCCCTGACTTATAATAGTTTGAAACTCTTCATTTTGGTCTATATTCTCATAGTTTGATAATAAATCCAAATTAAAAGTGTACTTATCTAGAAAATATTTATAGTTAAAAAAAAGTTCTGTAAAATAGCTATTTTGTGAATTTTTATTTTTACTTGGATATAAAGGAGAGTTTTTATTTAAAGTTTGATATTTATATTCACCCTCAATATATCCACTATATTCATAGGATTTAGTTTCTATTGTTTCAAGTTCATCAAAACTAAACTCATAATCATTAGCGAAAACAAGTGTTGAAACTAAAACCCAAAATAGAAAAACTCTTTTCATTATCTATCTTCTTAGATTTTCAACTTTTGATAAGTTATCTAAAGTAAATGCTTCATCACTAAACTCTTTTGGTTCAATTTTTCCATAAACCATAATTGAAGTATAACCTTTATAAAGTGGACTTTTTGTTTCCATTACAGCTGGTCTAACTATTCCATTTCCAAAATCTTTTATATCTTTATAGTATAAAGTTTTTATCAACATTCCTGTAGAAGCATAGCACTCTATCTCTTTTGGAGTCATTGTTTTTTTATCTATTTTCATTAATAATTTATCATAGGCAACAGTATCTGTTTTAGCTTTTGTTTCAACTAAGATTTCATTATCATTATCTTTTTGAGAGACTATATCATATTCTGTTGCAAAATCTAATCTCATAATATCTGAGTTATTAAAAACACCACCTATAACACTTTGCATTGAAGTGATTCTAATTGCTCTTCCAACATCTGGAAGATAAAGCCACATATTATCATCAACTCTTAAAGTTGTTCTTCCTTTTTCAGACTCTGGTTTTAAAAAAGCAGATACCATTTTATTACTGCCTTTTCTTGCTTGATAAAGTAAAAACTCTTTTTTTGTTCCATCTGGTTCTATATTTACTAATTTTTTGTAGCTTTCACTACTTCCAGGTGCCATTTTTTCATCAACTTGTTCAAGTATATTTTGAGCAAGGATATTAATTGAAAATATTGAACTTAAAAATAAAGATGTAATTAATAATTTTTTCATAATCTATTCCTAATTTGTTCTAAGTGCTTCAACTGGGTCTAGTTTAGAAGCTTTTATTGCTGGACTAATTGAAGCTATTAATGAAATAACTATAACAATAAGACCAACTACAACGATATCACTAAAATTTAATATTGGCTTGAGTATTAAATCACTTTCTCTACCAAAACTATATGTAATTTGTGCCATATCAAGACCTAGGACAATCAAAAATGAAATTATCCCACCAAGAACTGCTCCAAGAATCCCAAGAAGTAAACCTTCAGTTAAAAAAAGTTTCACAATAGTTTTTGGTGGTGTTCCCATAGCTGAAATTGTTCCTATCTCTTTTATTCTTTCATATACACTCATAATCATCACATTTAAAATAGAGATTAAAACAATTGATATTAATATTATTTGAATAGCTATATTCATAATATCAAGCATTTTTATAATATTGTAAAATGGGCTTAATTGTTGCCAAGTATGTATTTCAAAAGCTGGTTTACCACTTTGATTTAGTTTTTCTAAAATAGGATTTAATTCTTTAACTGCCTCTTTTAATTTATTGTTATCTTTTAGCCTAACTAAAATTTCACTTACCTCAACATCATTAATTCTTAATATTTTTTTAGCATCATCTAAATGTATATATCCATCTCTACCTCCAGGGCCACTGATTCTTTCAACCATACCTGATACTTTTAAATTGATACCATTTACACTTCCCTTTTTATTATTTGCAACAAGAACAATAGGATCGCCATTTTTTACCTTCATTCCTTTTGCAATAAGATCAGGTACAATGATTTCACCTTTTTGTAATCCTTTAAAACCTACTAATCTATCTTTTAGTGCAGGCAATGTTGCAAACTCCATTTTTGGATCAATAGCATTTAATCTTATATTTGTAGTACTTTCAAAATTTGAAAAAGTTCCACCAAATTTTATTCTATAAGAATAACTTTCGATATATTTACTTTCATTTAAATACTTTTCTATAAAATTTAATGCCTTTTCATTTAAATTTTTATCTAAAGGCAGATTTTCAACACTTGCAACAAATCCTTTTTTATGTATTTGAATATGTCCCATTGAAGAATCAGTAATTTGTCCAATCATATAAGATTTAAAACTTCCAGAAAGTGCTATATATACAAGTACAAATATTACTCCAAGAGTAATAAGACTTGATGTTAATAGTGTTCGTCTATGGTTTCTTTTTAGGTTTCTATATGATATTTTTAGTATATTATTCATGTTGGCCTCTTTTAGTATAAACATCTTCAACGATATTTCCATCAACTAAAGTGATTAATCTATCAACATTTTCAACAATCTTTTCATCATGAGTTGCAAATACAAAAGTTGTATTATGTTCTTTTTGAATCTTTTTCATCAATTCAATAATCATATGAGCAGTTTTACTATCTAAATTTGCTGTTGGTTCATCTGCAAAAACAATTTTAGGGTTTGTTACAAGAGCCCTTGCAATAGCTACTCTTTGCATTTGACCACCAGAAATTTTATCTGGCGTTTTATCCTTATGCTCAAACATTCCTACTTCTTTTAATAGCTTTTCAACTCTAAGCTTTCTTTCTTCTTCTGCTAAATTTTGAATCATAATTAAAGGATATTCAATATTTTCATAAACAGTAAGTACAGGGATAAGATTAAAGCTTTGAAATATAAAACCTATATGTTCACCTCTAAAATTAGCTAATTGAGTTTTATTTAATTTAGTAATATCCTGAGAATTTATTTCTATATCTCCAAAAGTTGGAGTATCTAAACAACCAAGCATATTTAGAACTGTAGATTTTCCACTTCCACTTGGACCAATAAATGAGATAAACTCACCTTCATTTATAGAAATTGATAAGTTATCAATTACAGTAAGGTCTAATTCACCGACTCTATAGACCTTTTTAAGATTATTTGCTTTAATCATAAAGAACCTCCAAATATATAAAAGAATTATATATTTAGATTATTAATATATTATTAATACAACTAATAATAGAAAAAGAATTTAAGCTTTTTATTTCAATTGAATTTTCGTTAGTGTATATACTTTATATATATGAAACATTTTTATTTAAAGAATACCCTAAACCTTTTACAATAGTGATTGCATCTTCAGGAAGTTTTTTCCTTAATCTTTTAATCATTGCTCGAATATTTATTAAATTGGTTTCTTCACCTTCCCAAACATATTCTTCAATAACTTCATATGTTGCCAAACGGTGTAAATCATTTGAAAAAAGTTCTATAAAAAGTATCTCTTTTTTAGTAAGTTCTAACTCAACGCCATTTTTATATAAAACTCTATTTTTAAAATCAAATTTAAATTCTTCGTCAAATTTTAAAAACTGCTCTTGTAAAACACAAAGTTTTTTAACCTTTTGAACAAGTTCTAAAATATAAAATGGTTTTTTTAAATAATCATCACATCCAAAAGAGTATGATTTTTCAATTTTCTCTAAATCATGATTTGCACTAATTATAATAACTGGTGTATCAGGATGATTCATTCTAATATATTCTAAAATTGAGATACCATCCAAATTTGGTACATTTATATCTAAAATAAAACAACCATAGCCATTTTCTACTGCATCTGCTGCATCATCACCATCATAAAAACAATCAACTTTATACCCCTCAGCTGTAAGTGCTTTATCCATAACACTTGACAAACTCTTATTATCTTCTAAAACTAATATTTTCATATACTTTGATCCAATCTTATTGTAAACATTGCCCCATTTTCAACATTTTTTACAGAAATGCTTCCACCCATTTTATCTTCAATGATAACCTTACTCATATATAGTCCAATTCCATGGCCATTCTCTTTTGTAGTAAAGTATGGATTGAAAATATCATTTATTGATTTTTCATCAATACCACCTGCATTATCTTTTATTGTGATTACTAAATATTTATTTTCATTAAAAAGTTTTATTTCAATATTTCTGTTTTTATAATCATTTTTTTCCAAAAGAGCGTCTTTTGCATTATTAACTATATTTAAAAAAGATTGCATAATCTCATTTTTATATCCAAAAACATTTAACTTTGTATCATCTTTTACATCGATATTGATTTTAATATTATTGTATTTTATATTATGATTTATGATTTCTAAAACAGATTTTACAGCATCATAAATGTTAAATTCTTTCTTTTTATTAGAAGGCATGATAAATTTTTGGAAATCATTAATAGTATTTGTCATATATGTAACTTGATTCATAATATCTTTTACAAAACTTTCATCCTCTTTTTCATTTTTATTACAACCATCACATTTTCTTGTATAAAAAAGTTCTTGTGCAATTGCCGTAATCTCTATAAGAGGAGATTTCCATTGGTGGGCAATAGATGAAAATACTTCACCAATTTCTGCTAATTTACTTTGTTGAATTACAAATTGTCTATTTCTTTGTTTTTCCATTGCAACTTCTCTCTCTTTAGTTACATCAGTAAAAATTGTAACAGTACCTTCTGTTTTAGACTTTTTATCTTCAAATTTTTCCTGCTTTAAAAGATAAAATTTCTTTTCTCCACTTAAATCATAAAACTTAAATTCATAGTTTTCTTTTTTATTTTGTTTATATTTTTCTAAAACATCTATTATAAGTAAAACATTTGGATTAGAAGAAAAGTCTTCAAGTTTTTTTCCATATATTTCATCACATCCATATATTTGATCACATTTGAGTTTTAATAAAGAACAAAACTGTGAATTTGAATCTACAATAAAACCCTTTTCATCCTGCCAAAAGATGGGACTATCAATTGCATTTAATAAAACTGCATCAAAATCAATTCTTTGTCTTAACTCTTTTTCTGTTTGTTTTCTCTTATATATATTATGAATAAGTCCTAAAATAAGGAACAATAATAAGGGGATAAGTTTAAATACAACCTCAATGAAACCTCTATTTTTATCATAAAAAGTCTCCCTTTTATTTACAATTTCATAATCTACATCTAAAACACTTACGGGAAGAATAAATTGTTCTAGTTTTTTTGAATCAAATACATAATTTAAATCTTTGAATATAATAACCTTATGCTCCTTGCCATATAAAATATCAAGTGCCATTTCCCCAGAAGCTTTACCAAATCTATATAAATCTACAATCCTACCACCAACTGCACCTTTTTTTATAAATATAGAATCTGTTATAAAAATAGGGATTTTTGAATTATCAATAAAGTTTTCTATTTCTCTATTATTATTTAATTTCCCATCTTTATTTTTATAAAATCGTATAAATAAGGCTGCACTATTTTCATCTTCAACTTGGAATTTTTCTTTTAAACTTTCTAAATCATCCTCTTTTAAATAAATTAATTCATAATCACCATCAAAGTCTTCAAAAAGTTCTTGTATTAAAGGTTCAGTATGTAAGGCATTTTCACTTTTATCATTTATAATATAAAGTTTTTGAAGGTTTGGTATTAATCTTTTTATAACTTTTACATTAGATTTTAAATCTCTTCTTTCTAATAAAGCTGAAACCTTATCTTTAACACCATATTTTATTGCTTTTTCTTCATAAAAGTTTTCGATACCAACAGCTAAAACTGGCTTATCTTTAAAAAATTTTTCATGAACATCTAAAACAAAATCGTATGCAAATCTATCAATTGCTACAATTAAATCATATTCTCTATTTTTTAATTGAACGCTATATAGTTTTTCAAGATTTGAAAAATACTCTTTTGAAGTAACCCTTTTTGAGTCCATATATAAAGTATTAATATCTATATTTGTATAAGGATAAACTACTTCTTCAATCCCTTTTACAATACTATCACTAAATTCATAACCTTTGTGATAGGAGTTTATAATAAGAATCTTACTATTAGCAAATAGAAAAATTGGAAAGATTAGTAAAAAAATTAATTTCTTCATATTGAAAATATTATAGTAGAAATTTAATAAAAAAAAGGTGCCAATTTCTTGACACCTTTTTTCGTAGTTATTTCTTCAGATTAAAGGATAACAAATCCTAATCCTACTAAAGCAAGTAAATAGATACCACCAAAGATTGCTCCTAAGAACCACCATTTTGCTTGTGATATATACCCTGCACCATACCAAATTGGAGAAGGTCCTGTACCATACGGAGTGATAATTCCCATTAATCCTAATGAACCAACTAAAAGAATTGATAATGGTTGAATCATCTCTTGAGGTAAAAGATTTACAGCAACCCCTAAAAATAGTGGTAATAATGCCACTGTATGAGCTGTAACACTTGCAAAAAAGTAATGGAATAAGAAGAATAGAATTACAAGTAAAATTGCAATTGTAACTGGATCCATTCCAACTAATCCTCCAGAGATTAACCCTGCTGCCCATTTTAAGAATCCAACTTGTTTTAAACCAGCTGCCATAGCAACTAAAGTTGCAAACCAAATGAAAACATCAAAGGCACCTTTATTAGTGATAACATCTTCCCATGTAATTACATTTGAAAGAACAAGTAAACATAATACTGCAATAGCCGCTGTTGTACTGTTTACACCAATTTGTTTACCAAAAATCCACATAACTAATGCTAAGATACCAAAGCAAAGCATTAAAATCTCTTTTTTAGTAATTCCACCCATTTTTTGTAACTCTGATGCTGCCCATGCTGGCGCTTCAGGTGAAGTTTTTTGTTCTGGTGGATAAACAATATATGCTAACAATGGAACTAATAAGAACAATGGAACCATAATTACAGCTAGTGTACTAAACCATGTTCCCCACTCAATTGCAACATTTACATTTTTTTGCACTAAAGATACTGCAAGTAAGTTTGGAGCAAGAGCTGTCAAGAACATAGAACTTGTAACAGTTGTTGCTGCAATAGCTACCCAAGAAATATATGAACCAATTTTTCTAGGCTCATTATCTGGTAATGAATTAAACATTTGCGGAATATTAATAGCAATTGGGAAAATTGTCCCTGCACTTCTTGCTGTATTTGAAGGCATAAATGGTGCTAAAATACCATCTGCAAATGCTACTGCATATCCTAAACCTAATGATGTTTTACCTAATTTTTTAACAAGCATAAGTGAAATTCTTTTTCCAAGTCCTGATTTTTTATAACCAAGAGCAAACATAAATGCTGCAAAAATTAACCAAATAACTCCATTTGAAAATCCACTTAAAGCCCATTTAATTGATTCTTTTGAATTACCAACTAAACCAAATGCTGCACAAAATGCAACTCCTGTTAAACCAATTAGTGCTGGTGGAATTGGCTCCAAAATTAAACCTACAATTACTCCTAAAAACACTGCGAAGAAATAGTGTGCGTTAACAGCTAAACCTTCTGGTGTAGGTAGAAGCGCAACAATTACGGCTACTAAAATTGGTATAGCCATTTTTACTGTATTGCTCATAACATATCCTTTCATTAATGTTCTTTTTTTATACTGAAATTTTAAAACTCTAATGTGACATTAGTGTGGCTTTTTTAATATTTAGTGTAATTTTGTAGTTTAATTGTAAATTTTAAGTTAAAAAAAAGGATAGCTAGTGCTATCCTTTCAATAATTTTTTAGATATATTCAATATATTTTATATTAATGAGTTGATTTTATCTGAGAAAGCTTGTTTAGATTGTGCACCAATCAATTGGTCTACAACTTCACCATTTTTCATAAATAATATTGTAGGAACTGATCTTACACCATATTTAACTGTTAAGTCTTGTTGTTCATCTGAATTTACTTTACAAATTTTAGCTTTACCTTCAAACTCTTCAGCCAATTGATCAATAATTGGAGCTAGCATTCTACAAGGTCCACACCATGGAGCCCAAAAATCTACCATTGCTACACCTGATTTTGTAGTTTCTTCAAAATTTTCTTCTGTTAAATCTATATATTTTGCTGACATTTTATTTTTCCTTTTTATTTGTTGTCTTTGATTTATGGAAAAATTTTATCATTTAATAAATAATATCCATATTAAAAAGTAAATAAAAAAAGCAAGACTAAGTCTTGCTTAAGTTTTTTGATTTTATTTAACTATTATAAAAATGAGTTAATTTTATCAGCGAATGCTTGTTTAGATGCAGCACCAACCATTTGATCAACTATCTCCCCATCTTTAACAAAGATAATAGTTGGAATAGATCTAATTCCATATTTAACAGCTAAATCTTGTTGCTCATCTGTATTTACTTTACAAATGTTAGCTTTACCTTCAAACTCTTCAGCTAACTCTTCAATAATTGGAGCAACCATTCTACAAGGTCCACACCATGGAGCCCAGAAATCTACCATTGATACACCAGAGTTAGTAACTTCTTCAAAGTTTTCAGGAGTTAAATCTATATATTTACCCATTTTAAATTCCTTTATTTATGTATTTTTTATGTAAAAGTGTTAAATTATACTCTTTAAAACTTAAATCAACTTGTATAAAGCTCCACTAATCTTTCATAAATAATATTTTGGTTACAATAGGCGCAAATTATTATGTTAGTAAAAACTAATTAAATGGACAGAATAAATGGATATAAGAAAAGAGTATTTAGAATTTTTTAAAGGCAAAGGCCATGAGATTATCTCATCTATGCCTTTAGTTCCGGACGATCCTACATTAATGTTTACAAATGCAGGTATGGTTCAATTTAAAGATATATTTACAGGTGCAGTGCCAAAACCTAAAAATCCAACTGCAACATCGTGTCAACTTTGTGTTAGAGCTGGTGGAAAACACAATGACTTAGAAAATGTTGGTTATACAGCGCGTCACCATACACTATTTGAGATGTTAGGTAATTTTTCTTTTGGGGATTACTTTAAAGAGGATGCAATTGCCTATGCATGGGAATTTGTTACAGTAAATTTAGAATTACCTGTTGAAAAACTTTGGGTAACAGTTCATGATAGTGATGATGAAGCTTTTGATATATGGTCTAAACATATTGATTCTAGTAGAATTTTAAGATTTGGAGATAAAGACAATTTCTGGTCTATGGGAGATACAGGTCCATGTGGTCCATGTTCTGAAATCTTTTATGACCAAGGTGAAGAAAACTTCAATGGCCCAGAGGATAAAATGGGTGGAGATGGTGACAGATTCCTAGAGATTTGGAACTTAGTATTTATGCAATATGAACAAAGTAGTGATGGAACAAGAACTCCTCTTCCTAAACCTTCAATTGATACGGGAATGGGATTAGAAAGAGTTATGGCGATTAAAGAGGGAGTTTTAAACAACTTTGATTCTTCAAATTTCCAACCAATTATTAAAAAACTTGAAAGTTTAGCTGGCAAAACTGCAACAAAAGAGAATATAGGTTCATATAGAGTAATTGCTGATCACCTAAGAGCAAATGCCTTTATGCTTTCACAAGGAATTTTATTTGGAAACGAAGGAAGACCTTATGTAAATAGAAGAATTATGAGAAGAGCAGTTAGACATGGATATCTTTTAGGATTTAGAAAACCATTTATGGCTGAACTTTACGATAGTTTATGTGATATTATGGGACATCATTACAGTGAATTAGTTGAACAAAAAGAGTATGTAAAAGAGCAAATGACTTTAGAAGAAGAAAGATTCTTTAAAACAATTGATTCTGGGATGACACTATTTAATGAAGAATTAGAAAATACAAAAGATTTATTTTCAGGTGAAATTGCATTTAAATTATATGATGAAAAAGGTTTCCCTTTAGACTTAACTCAAGATATGTTAAGGGATAAAAATATTGAAGTTGATGTTGAAAAATTTGATGCACTTATGGCAGAGCAAAAGAAAAAAGCAAAAGCTGCATGGAAAGGTAGTGGAGATGCTGCATTAGAAGGTGATTTTAAAACATTACTTGAAAAATATGGTGTAAATGAATTTGTGGGATATGATAATGTTTCATACAAAAGTAAAATAGTTACATTATTAGATGAAAATTTTAATGAGGTATCAAAACTAACAAAAGGTCAAACTGGTTGGGTGATGCTTGACAAAACTCCATTTTATGCAACAAGTGGTGGTCAATCAGGTGATATTGGAGCATTAGAAGATAATAGACATATTGCTATTGTTGAAGATACACAAAAATTTCATGGTATAAACCTTTCAAAAGTAAAAGTAGAAAGTTCAGATTTAAATATTAATGAAAATGTTGATGCCGTTGTTGTAAATAGATACGAAATAGCTAAACATCATAGTGCAACTCACCTTTTACAAAGTGCTTTAAAAATGGTATTAGGTGACACAGTATCACAAGCAGGTTCACTTAATGATGCTTCAAGATTAAGATTTGACTTTACATATCCAAAAGCTATGACACAAGAACAAATTGAAGAGGTTGAAGATTTAGTAAACTCTATGATTGCAAGAGGTTTAAGTGGTGATGTTGAAGAATTACCTATAGATGAAGCTAAACAAAAAGGTGCAATTGCTATGTTTGGTGAAAAATATGGTGATGTAGTTAGGGTTGTTAGCTTTGGAGATGTATCTGTTGAATTTTGTGGGGGAACACATGTAAAAAATGCCCATGATATAGGAAGTTTTTATATTACAAAAGAATCAGGTGTATCTGCTGGAGTGAGAAGAATAGAAGCAGTATGTGGATTAGCTGCTACAGCATATACAAAAGATGCTATTTCAACTTTAAATGAAGTTATTTCTGAAGTTAAAAATAAAGATGCCGTTTTAGGAATTAAAAAACTTAAAGAACAAATCAAAGAACTTAAAAAAGAGCTTGAAGAGGCTCAAAGCCAAAGTGCCTCACCTATTAATGAAGAGATGGTGGGAGACACAAAAGTTGTTGTTGATATAGTTAAAAATGGTGACATTAAAAAACTAGTTGATGATTACAAAAATGGAAATGAAAAAGTTGCAATCTTACTAATTCAACCAAAAGGTGAAAAAGTTATGTTAGTTGCAGGGTCTAAAAACACAGCTGTAAAAGCTGGTGATTGGATTAAAGCAATTGCTCCTATTGTTGGTGGAGGTGGAGGTGGAAGACCTGATTTCGCACAAGCTGGGGGTAAAGATGTATCTAAAATTGAAGAAGCTAAAGAAGCAGCTAAAAAATTTGTGATGGATAATTTATAATATGGAATCATTGTTTGCAAACTTTTCTGGAGTAATTGTATTTTTACATGTAATTTCTGCAGTAATTTGGGTAGGTGGAATGATAGCAATTAGATTTGCAGTTCACTACTCAATGCAAGAGATAAATGACCCAAAAATAAAATTAGGAAGAACCTTAGAATCTTTAAGAAGATTTTTTAATATGGTTATTCCTTCAATTATAATTTTACTTCTTACTGCAATAATTATGATTATTGCTTTAGGATTTAAAGGAACACCTCTATATAGTTTTGTTATTGCAAAAGAGGTGATTTGGACAATTATGACAATTGTCTTTATAATAGTTTTTATAAAAAGAAAACAAGCACAAAAAGCTTTTGATGAAGGCGCATTAGCAAATGCAAAAGAAAAATTACTTCCAATAGCAAATTACCTAATCCCTATAAATATAGTTTTAGGTGTTATAGCAATTTTTCTAGGAGTTACATTAAGAGGATTTTAAACCTCTTAGTCACTCAAATAATACTCAACCGTAGAAACAACTCTAACTGTTTTTATATAAGGGGTGTTTTTATCCCTATCAAAAATCGAAAACTGACCTTGTCTAGCTTTTCTGATTTTTCCTAATTTACTATTGGAATCCTTAGCAAATTTCAAAGCAACCTCTCTAGCTTTTTTTGTTGACTCTTCAATCATTTGAGGTTTTACTTCATTTAATCTAGTAAAAATATACTCAATTCTAGTATCATAATCATTTATTTTAAAGACAATCCCTTTTTTATTTAGTTTTGTTAACTTAGAGATAGCCTCTCGAATCTTAGTTACATCTTTTGAATAAATATTTATAGTTCTTGTTCCTAAATATCTATACTGATAATTTTTGTTTCCATAATCATTTGCTAATTTATCTGTAATTGATGGTGGTTGAATAGTTATCTCTTTATCTGAAATATTATTCTCTTTCAAAAACTTTAAAATTATAGAAGTATAGTTTTCTATTTTTTCATTTAAATCTAGAAGGTTTGCATCAGGAGTTACAAATTTAATTGGCCATAAAACAACATCAGCACTATATTGTTTTTGGGATAATCCTTTTACTGTAACAGTTCTGTCAAATTGCTTATAGTTAATGACACTTGTAGAAATAAAATAACCTAAGGAAAAAAGTCCTAAAAATATTGCTATACCCAATATTAACATTGGTTTTATACTACTTTGCATATATATCCTTTTTAGTTATATATTAAATTATAACAAATATACTAAAAATTTAAGTGAGATTCAATTAAAATAAAGAAAAAACCTAGGTATCAATATGAATCTTATAAAAACTCTTATGACTATATTATTTATTCTTTTAACTTTTCAAGCTTGTAGTTCAAAAAATAATTATAGAAGTGAAAGTTTTAACCACAACAAATCTTTTCCAAATAAATCCACTGAAACTACAAAAGAAGACTTACTTTATGAAAACCTAAAGGCTCAATATATTGACTGGAAAGGTGTTAAGTATAAATATGGTGGCTATTCAAAAAATGGGATTGATTGCTCTGCCTTTGTGCAAAGGACATTTAAAGACAAACTAAATATTCAAATTCCTAGAACTACTGCTTTACAATCTGAATTTGGAGAAGAAGTTTCAATAGAAGATTTAAAAATGGGAGATTTAGTTTTTTTTAAAACAGGCTTCAAAGTAAGACATGTGGGAATCTACCTTGAAGGTGGTAAATTCTTACACGCTTCTACCAAAAAGGGTGTAACGATTTCAAGACTCGATAATCCTTATTATGAAAAACATTTTTGGAAAGTTATAAGAGTTTTAGATTAAAAACCACCATACAAAGCTAATACAATAGGTATATAAACTACTGAAATTAAAGTTGATAAAAGTACTGTAAATGATGCTTTTTCTGGTTTTGCTTTTAATAAAACTGCTAAAGTAACCGTATTACCTGCAAGTGGTACTATTGAAAATAAAAACATAACTTTATAAATCTCTTCATTTAAAAAATGAATAAAACTCTTATCAATAAAAATTATTGCCAATACAACTGCAGGCCAAAAAATAAACTTGTAAAAATATGCTATTTTTATATACTTTTTATCAAAATCCTCATGAAGATTAAAGCCTTTCATCCCCATCCCTAGCATCATCATACCTAAAAGTCCATATGCCCATTTTAAATTTTCAAAATAAGGTACTATAAATTCAGGTGTTCTAAAACCAACAAGGTTAAAACAAAGTCCAGCAATAAAAGCATATAACAATGGTAATTTAAGAATTTTAAGTATAGATTGTCTAGCTGTAAAACTACCCTTTGCCGTAACATAAAAACCTGTAGTATTTTCATATAAAAGGGAAGCTAAAGTTCCAAAAATAAATATATTTGCAGCACTTGGCTCAAGTAAAATCATAGCAAGGGGAATACCAAAATATCCTGTGTTCCCTGTACCACAAGTAAAAGCAAGAGTATTTACACTAGGATCTTTCCAGGTATCTTTATATTTGTGTAAAATAAAAAAGGCTATTGAACTTCCAAAAAGAAAAATAAAAACTGGTAAGAAAACAAGCTGGATATTAATCTCAATAGATAAAACTGCAAAAAAGATTACTACGGGACCAAGTATATAAACAAGTAAAAAAGCTATTTGTTCCCTTTTAATTTTAAAATATTTTGTAAAGATATAACCTGCTGCAATTGTTAAATACAAAGGAAATATTTTTCCTAGTATTATAAAAAGTATGTTCATTAAATTCCTAAATATTTAGCTAGTATATTTAAGATTATAACACACACAAAGTACATTTTGATGGTATAAGGAAGGTTAATTTTAAAAATATCCCAGGCAATCAATTTATATCTTGACTGAATAGTCAAATTAAGCCCGCTAAATGGGGAGGTTGATACTGCAATTGACCAAGACATTAGAAATGTTACTGCAAGTAACGTATGGTTTAACTCATTTATCCAATTTCCTATAATGGCTATTGTAATAATTGGATGGATTCCCATAAAAGATAAAAGAATAAATACTAAAAGTAGAATCGATGCACCCATTCCATCAAATTTTTCCAAAGGAAAATCAATATTTAAACCAACAATAATTGAACTTATACTAACTCCAAATAAACCCGCTACTAAAAAAAGCGAAAGTTCATTTTTCATATTTGGAAGTTCTGTTTTAATGTGAGTATCCAACAGTTTAAAAGAGTTTTTTAATCCCTCTTTAAGTGGTAAAATCAATATTGTTAGAAGCAAAGAAAAAACAGCAATAAGTAATATTACTTTTAGATTTGGAAAATAATGGTTTGTTATCAAAACAAATAATGCTAATAAAAAAGGTATATACAAAGATTCAAAATTTATAGGATAACCTTGGAAATCTTTAAAATCATATTTTACTAAAACCTCTAAATAAGTTATAACAAAAGCAATAATTGCCAAAAAAATCCCTAAAGGAAGTATTGTTGAAGCTTTTAAATTTGGAGCATAAGTTAATGCAGCAGCAAAAGCAACAAAAAAAGGTGACCAAAAAGCATCGGAAGAAAAAGCACGACTAAGAACTAAAACTTGCAATTTTGTTAATGAAGCTTTTTTATAAAGTTTATCAGCAACTAAAATAAAAGAAGATAAGTTTATAACAGACCCAAAAAGATGAACCCCAAAATATGTTTTTAAAAAAGAGTTTTTACCCCTAGGTAAATCTTTTATTTTTGTTTCCTTTGGACTTGCAATAAGCCTTAAAAAACCAACGCCTATTAAAAGTACTAATAAGTATTGATTAACCAAAATAGCCCTTTTAAAATCAATATCAAAACCATTTAAAAAGCTAAAAATAAAACTTATCATAGATAAAACCAAAAGGGAAACTAATAATTTCTTATTTGAAGTTTTACTAAACAATAAAAATAAAGCAAACCAAGCTAAAATTCCAGATAAAATATATAATTCAGGATAAAAAAAATAGCTAAAAACGGTTATTAAAAAAGATAGAAATATTAAAAAGCCAGATATTATATTGATTTTTTGCATTGGTGATTATATCCTATTTTCAATGAAAATATAAAAGTTAATATTTTATAACTTTTTAGTATACTTCAAATAAAAAAAGGTAATTAAGTTTTGATTCGACTAGGTTCAAATTCTCCTACAAGAGCACTAATTTTAAAAACTCACAATATTGATTTTATACAAAATGGAGGAGACTTTGATGAAGATACAATCAAAACTACAAACCCAAAATCTTTTGTATATGAAGCAACACTAGGAAAATATAAAGAGCTGTTTTCTAAATATGGCTGTGAGGATATGCCATTATTAGTTGCAGATTCTGTTGTAACTTCACAAGGTGAACTTTTAAGAAAAGCAAAAGATGAAAACGATGCAAGAAGAATGCTTGAACTTCAAAGTGGAAGTGAAACCTCTGTTATTACTTGTATGATTTTTAAGTCACAAAAAAAAGAGATTATTGATATTTCAATTACAACTTATATTTTTGAAAAATTTGATAAAAATCATATAGAAGAATATATCAAATCTGGCGAATGTTTTGGAAAAGCAGGAGCTATTATGGTGGAAGGTTTTTGTAAGCCCTATATTAAAAGGGTGAAAGGATATGAAAGTACTGCAATGGGACTTTGTGTTGAGAAGTTGAAAGAAGGAATACTTTGAATAATGAAATACCAATGATTTCTGTAATTTGTCCTTGTTATAATGAAGGAAAAAATTTGGAACAATTCTATAAATCTTTAAAAAAAGTACTTATTGAAACCAATAAATCTTATGAAATACTTTTTATAAACGATGGAAGTTCAGATGAAAGTTTAAATATTTTAAAGAAACTAAAATTAGAAAACTCTTCAATTAGAATTATAAACTTATCAAGAAATTTTGGTAAAGAAGCAGCACTTACAGCAGGTTTAGATAAAGCTTTAGGTGAAGCCATTATTCCAATAGATGTAGATTTCCAAGATCCACCATATCTAATTACAAAATTTATTCAAAAATGGGAAGAAGGTTATAGTGTAGTTTTAGCAAAAAGAATTGATAGAAGCAGTGATACTATCTTCAAATCTTTAAGTGCAAAACTATTTTATAAATTTCATAATAAAATTTCAGACATAAATGTACCTGAAGATGTAGGAGATTATAGACTTATTTCTAGAGAGGTTTTAAATGCAATTAAACTACTTCCTGAAAACCAAAGGTTTATGAAAGGCATTTTTTCATGGGTTGGGTTTAAGACGACTACCATTGAATACAAGAGAGAAAGTAGACATGCTGGGAAAAGTACTTTTAATGTTTGGAAACTATGGAACCTAGCACTTGAAGCAATAACTAGTTTTAGTACAGTACCTCTAAGAGTTTGGACATATATAGGTTTTTTTATTTCTTTTCTTTCTTTAAGTTATGGTTTATTTATAATTACACGAACTTTGATTTTTGGAATTGACGTACCAGGTTATGCATCATTAATTGTAGTTATTTTATTTTTAGGAGGTATTCAATTAATTGGTATTGGAGTATTAGGCGAATATATTGGAAGAATCTATTTAGAATCTAAAAATCGTCCAGTTTATATTATTGAATCGGAGCTATAATATTGTATGTTTTTTTTGTAAAAAATAAATTTTTACTAATATTACTACTTATAACTCTTTTGGGACTTTTTCTTCGTTTGTCAAATATTACAATAGGCAGTTATTGGCTAGATGAACTTTTTAGTGTAGCCTTTAGTCACCCTAAAAATAGTTTTAGCCAAATGTTAACTCTAACTTTAGAAGATGTGCACCCGCCACTTTATCAAGCTTTATTATGGTTTTGGTATAAAATATTTGGCTTAAATGAATTTTCAGGAAGATCTTTTTCCTCACTAATTGGATTATTTGTAATAATAAGTTCATATTATTTATCTAAAGAATTTTTGAATAAAAAAGAGTCCCTTTTTATTTCCCTTTTAATCTCTACAAATATTTTTTTAATTTTGCTTTCTCAAGAAGTAAGATATTATCAACTTTATATGCTTTTTTCGATATTGTCATTTTTATTTTTCTATAAATACCTTATAAAAAAAGATTTTAAAAATTTAATATTTTACTGGATAAGTTCATCTTTATGGATATATACACATTATTATAGTTTTATTTTTTTAGCTTCACAACTAATTTTTCTGATTTTCTATTTAATATATTTTGAAACAAATAGAAAAAAACTCTTAAAAGATACGATAAAAACAATTATTTTTTTAATAATTATATCCTTACCTCTTATAAAATACATTTTTCTTGCCACAAAAGGAGATAAATTTTGGTGGATTGATTCACCTTCAATATTTTATTTTTTTAATTATATGGTATATTATTTCAAAATTAATATACTCAGCTTTATAATAATAGGGTTTTTATTTACTATTTATTTTATAACTTTTAATGATTTAAAAAAAGAACAAAAGCTTCAACTTTCATTTCTTCTTTTTTGGATAGTTTTAGGAATTTTTTTACCTTATTTTATAAGCTTAAGTTTTACTCCATTAGTAAATTTGAGGTACTCTGTAATATTAATATTACCGATTTATATTATTAGTTTTTATGGTCTTTCTAAGACTAATTCTACTATTAAACTTTTATTTAGTATAGTTTTTTTATTTTTTATTTTTAACCAACTATATGTATTTTCAAAAACAAAAATAATAAAACCCCAATTTAGAGAAGTACTCTTTTACATAAATAAATTTAATAAAGTTCCAATTTATGAACTTATAAAAGAAAATGGGCATAATGGACATAATATAAATCATTTTCAAGTATATTCAGATATGTTGGGGTTAAATTTAAAAATTATTGATGATTTTACATTTGAAGACCAAAAAAAGTCAGAAAATTTACCAAAATGTTTTTGGCTAATATATTCATATTATTCTCCTACATTTAAAAGTCAGGATGATATATTAAATCTTTTTGATGTTAAAGATAATCCAGATTTTAAATTAATAAAAAGAACAAAATTTGAATCAACAGAAGCTGTACTTTTTTCATATAAAAAAGAATATCCTGAGTGTAAAAACTTACTAAAAAGAGCTAAAAGTAGGAAATAAATGGAATCATTTGCATATAAAGATATTCAAAATCAAGAAAAAAATCATTGGTGGTTTAAAGCAAGAAGAGAGATTATAAGAGAAAAACTTAATAAACTCAATATTAAAAAAGATTCAACTATTCTTGAAATTGGTTGTGGTACGGGTGGTAATATTCCTATGCTAAAAAAATATGGCAAAGTTTATGCAATAGAGATGGATGATTATGCTATTGAAATTTCTTCAAAACATAATATTCAAATAAAAAAAGCCTCTTTTCCAATAGAAAACCCGTTTGAAAATAAGTTTGATTTAATTTGTATGTTTGATGTTTTAGAACATATTGAAAATGATATTGTAGCTTTAGAGCAGATAAAAAAAATGCTAACTAAAGATGGAATCTTAATAATCACTGTTCCTGCATATACTTGGCTATATAGTACTCATGATAAATTTTTACACCATAAAAGAAGATATACCCTAAGTAAGATTGAATCTCTAGTTAAAAATAAATTTGAAATATATGAAAAAACATACTTTAACACACTTTTGTTTCCTGCCATTGTTATAGCAAGATTTATAGATAAAATATATCCCAAAGAAAATTCACTTGGCTATAAAACACCCAATAAAATTGTAAACTTTATACTTTTTCAAATATTTAGATTTGAGAAGTACTTATTAAGATTAATATCATTTAAATTTGGTTCTTCAATATTCGCAAGTTTTAAAAACAAATCTTCTTAACATAAAAAAATTAAAAAACATTGCCACTAATGCAGAAATTCCCAAACTTACAATTAAATATTTTTCAAAAAAACCATTAAGATAGATTAACATCATAAAAATTCCATAGTTTAAGAAAGCTCCAATTGATTGTATAATTAAATATAAGATATATTCTTTCCTTTTAGAAAAAGCCTGATTTCTTGAAAACGTAAAAGTTCTATTTAAAAGCCATGTAACAAAAACTGCACATAAAAAAGAGATTAGTCTTGAACTTTCTATAGAAAATAAAAATAGATTAACTCCAATTACTAAGACAGATGCATCTACACAAAAGCCTATAGTGCCAATTATTCCAAATTTAATTATTTGTTTCAAATTCAATCAATCTTTGTTCAAACTCTAATTTATTTTGATAGGATATTGAATCTAAAATAATTCCTACAGCAAACAAGATAATACTTATTAACCCTAATCCAGTTGCTAAAATAGCTAATGGCACATGATAAATATATTGATATGACAACCAATCATTAATTACAGGTATTCCACTTAATAAAGATAACAACATAAAGAATAAAGCTAAAAAACTAAAAAATACAAATGGTTTAAAATATCTAAAAATCTTAAAAATCGTCACTAAAACTTTAAATCCATCATTAAAAGTATCAAGCTTAGACTCACTTCCATCAGGTCTATCTTTATAAGAGATATCTATCTCTCTTATATTAAATCTTTTATCCAAAGCATGTAGTGTCATATCAGTCTCTAGTTCAAAACCTTCCACTAAAATTGGATAATTTTTAACAAATCTTTTACTAAAACTTCTATAGCCACTCATGATATCGATGATATTTGAATTAAAAAGTTTATTTACAAGATTTTGTACTAGCTTGTTTCCAAAATTATGAAAAGCTCTTTTATTTTCTTTTTTATAGTCACCTTTAGTAATCCTATCTCCAATACACATATCGATATTTTCATTAATTATTGGATTGATTAATTCATGAACTTTTGATGCAGGATATGTCATATCTGCATCTACCATCACATAAATATCAGCATCAACTTCTTTAAAGGCTTTCCTAATAGCATTAGCTTTACCTTGTCTAAATTCATTTAATAAAATTCCATCAATACCATTATTTTTAAATGTTTCTAAAGATATTTGTTTAGTATTATCAGTAGAATTATTATTAACAACAATAATTGTAGATTCAGGAAGTTCTCTAAAAAAACTAAGAATAGTTTCTTTAATTGTTTTTTCCTCATTATATGCAGGTATTATTATTGCTATACTTTTATTCATTTTTTTACTTTAAATAAAATTTTATTTACATATATCTCATTTGGTTCAATACCTAGCTCTTTTAATTTCGTTATACTTAAAACTCTTTTTGAACGATTAAAATAATGTAAATAATAATCTGCATTTGTTGCATCAACCAAACGTTTTAACTCTTCTTCTGTTATCCCCTCAAGTTTCATCATCTTTACATAAATTTCTTTTAAATCTTTATTTTCATGATAAAACCAACCAATACTACAACTTGGGACAACTTTTATTGTTGGATTGTGATATAAACCAGAATACATATCTAAATTCATTATATTTGATAAAATAACTTTATTATTAAATCTTTTTTCTATAAAAATATTTCCCCTTTCAATAGATTCTTTGCTAGTTTGATTTGAAAACATATAACCTAAAATAAATATGCTATAAGGTAAAGCTATTATAAAAAATATTTTTTTCCCTTTTGAGTAAGAAAAAAATCTTTTAATTAAAACTTGATACTTCCTCAAATAATAAAAAACATATTTTTTTCTAGAATTAAAAATAATTGAAATTAAATATACAAATATCAAAGGTAAAAAAAGATGATAGTATCGATATTGATTCATCCATAAAATTGAAGTTATTAACAAAAATGTTGCTAGTGTATTTGATTTAAAATATTTATAATTTTTATAAATTAAAAGAAAAGAACCTATTAAAAAAATAGGTAATAGTATAAAATAGTTTAAATTTGTTAAAAAATCAAAAATTGGTCTTCCCTCTGAGACTTCTAATCCCATTCTTAATTTTTGATCAATTAAAACATTATAAACAGTATTAGTATAACCATCAAAATCATCCACAAAGAAAAATATAAAAGTTATTAAAGTTCCTAATATAGTACCAATAAATGATTTCCACTTTTGTTGTATTAAATATACTAAACCTATTGAACCAGTATATAAGAAAAACAGATAATAAAAAGGACCATAAATTATTGTTATAAATAAAGCTGGAAGAAACTTATTCCTTACTAAAAGCATTAACATTATATAGAAACCTGATAACATATCTGGTCTAACCATAACATATCTATAAGAAGTTAAAACTACAATTATGAAAACTATTATATATGTAAATGAGTCTAGTTTATATTTAACATATTCTCTTATAAATTTGTCAATTAAAATCATAAACAAAAATAAACCTAAAAAGTTTACAACTATTTGAGTTTCTTCTTTTGAGAAAAAATATAACAACTTATTTAATAAAAAATGCCAGCCAAACCATGGATCATACTCACTAAATAAAGAATGAGGAAATACATTGCCCCATGATTCCAAAATATCTTTATTAAGAGCAAAAGATATATGCCTTAATCCATCATCAAAGGCACTTACACCTAAAAACAAAGCAAAAACAATTGCACTAAAAGTGTAAATTAAATAATGTAAATAAGGTGAAAAAAAACTTTTATTTGTCATAATCGTATATTAACATATTGTTATAGAATATATTACTAAACATTTCTTAAATTCTAAAAATTATCATTTTTTATTAATTAATAATTGAAAAATATAACTACAAATAAACAATAGATCCCATAAATAAGTTACTGTATGATTACAAAAAAAATAAAAAACATTTTTTATACAATAAATAATTAATTTAAAGCTATATTTCAGTTTAAAAAAGTAATTTATGTGTTATAATTTAAAAAAATTACAGTAAGGATATAAAAAATGTTAGAATTCTTAAAAAGAAGATTAAAATCTGAAAAAGGTGCAATGGATAAAATCATTGTAACATTATTATTAGTAATTGTTGGAGTTGGAGCAGTTGTAGGTTTACAATCATGGGTTACAGGTCAAAAAGATTCTCTACAAACTTCAGCAGCAACAGTAATTACTAACGTAACATCTGATGCAAGTGGTAATAAGTAAAAGTTAGTATATATGGAAGGTTAACATAACTTTCCATATCAAATTATATATGGATAGAATACTAATAAGCTTACTACTTGTGTTATTAAGTGTTGGTGCTTTTTTTGGAATTCAAAGATGGTATGTTGATGAAGAGTCTAAAATAAGAACAAATACTACAGAGCAGGTAAATAAAGCAACAAAAAATATACAAGATAATATAAAATGATATTCTATATATCATTTTATATTTTTTCCCTACTCCTATCATATACTGATTGTACTAAATACAAAATTCCAAATATTACTATTCTCACTTTAATTATTTTCTTAATTATATTTGGTTTATTAGAAAATAAGTTAAATCTTTATTCAATAGCAATTTCATTTGCAATTTTAATTTTTTTTGTTATAATATTAATAGCTATGCCTAAAGCTATATTAGGTGGTGGAGACATAAAATATATAATGGTTGTGGCTTTATTTTTAGAGCCTATGTTATTCCCACTTTTTTTAATTATTTCTGGTATTTGTCAAACATTATTTTTACTATATTTTCAGAAGATTAAAAAACGAAGAGTAGCACCAATGGCACCAGCAATATTTTTAGCAGTAATGATAAGTCAATTAATAGATTTAATGGGGCTTTATATGAGGTAAAGGAATATGAAAAAAGCAGTTATTGAACAATTTTTGTTAGGTTTTATTCTTGTCTTTGCAACAATTACTTTTATGGCTACAGTTGGTGATGAAATTAGTGCTAGAAATAAAGCTACAAACATAAAAGAAATAGCTTATCAAACTGCAAATACAATGGTTAAAGGTTTTGAAGAGACTAATAATATGTGTTGGGCAAAACAAAAAGCTGAAGATATATTAGATTCAACAAAACTCGGTCAAGAACTTATAAAACTTAAAAACACAGGTGAAATCTCATTTACTTATGATTATTATGATTATTTACCCCTTGTTAATGATAGTGGAGGAGTAGGTGACAATCATCCAGATACTGTAATTGTAAATATTTCAAACTATTCCCATAAAAATTTTTGGTATAAATTTTTTGATAAAGATTCTTTTTCAATAGGCCCAATAAATACAATACAATCAGTTACTCCACCTTTTACTCTTACTATGAGTTATGGGGGAGGAATAAGTGGAAATGATAATATGGTTGGAACTTACCAACTTGATAACAATAACTGCGTTACAAATACTAGAGTATTAATTGATGCGCAAGACAATTATTCTGTAGGAGATAAATTAGCAGAAGATATTTCATCTCCTCCAACATACTTTTTTATTATTCCAAATGGGGGAAATAACTTTCCTTATGCAAATAAAGATGATATTATTAATATATCTCCTTCACATTGTGAAAATACTACAACTAATACACACACTGTTAATATTGGTGGTACTACAAAATATAGTCAAAAAATTCACTTTCAACAAGATGAATTAAATAATGGTGATACATTCGTTCATGTTATTCCTAAAAATGTAGTTGATCTTTACGATAAATATGTAGATCCAGTGGAAGGTAAAAACAGTAATAGTACATATAATGGATTTATTAATAATTATTGCAAATCTGATGAATTTAATGATATAAAAAAAGAAAGAAATAATGATCAAGATTTAACAAATGATATTATTGATTGTAAAACTGATCCAAATGGCCAATATAAATATGGAATGGAAGATTGGGATCAAGGTGATGATGACTACAACGATGTATACCTAGATGCAACTCAAGTTATTATTCCAAATACTGATGGTACTGATAACTATGATGTTGACTTAGCTACTAGAAGAATCGTTTTTAATCAAAACTATTGTATAAATAATGATCCTCCAACACTAACATTAACTTGTCCTAATTCAATTATGGAGGATACACCTACTAGTGCAATAACTTGGACTGCCACAGATTCTGATGGTACTGTAGAATCAAAAAATGTCAGTGTGACTGTTGGTACTGCAATAATAAATACGCCTGATGCTGAAAATGGAACAATAACATATACTCCTGAAGCAAATTATTATACAGGATTAAATGAAACTGTTACACTTACTATGACTATTATCGATAATAATGGTTCATCAGACACTGATACTTGTAGCTTCACAGTAACAGAAGTTAATGATCCACCTACAATTTCTGGAACACCACCTGAAACAATACAAGCTGGTTCAACATATTCTTTTACACCTACTGCAATTGATGTAGACAATGATACATTAACTTTTACTATTCAAAATAAACCATCTTGGGCTTCTTTTGATACAACAACAGGAACTTTAAGTGGAACACCCTCAACTGCTGATATTGGAATTTATTCAAATATAATTATAACAGTTGATGATGGTAGAGGTGGTACTGCTTCTTTACCTGCATTTGATATTGAAGTTACTATTTCAACTAGTTCAACAGATATTAATGCATCAATATTTAATAATGAAAGTTATTCTTATAACCTACCTACTTCAGCTACATATGATATAATTAAAAATCCATCAAATGGTACTTTAATTGTTGATGCAGCTACAGGTTTACTTACATATACTCCTATAATTACATTTGTAGGAACTGATACATTTAGTGTAAAAGTAACAACAGCAGGTGCGATTATCACTTATAACTTTACTATCGTAGTACAAGATCCAACAGGAGGTTGTAAAACTTTTGACTTTACATTCAATTCTGACAGTGAAGAATGGAGAGGTGGTGATGGATATAATGACTTTGTTGCAAAAAGAGATAATGGAAGATTGTTTATACCAAGAATGGAATATGTTTATCGAGCTTTAGATTTTGGGTCGAGTTGTGCAAATACAAAAATCCAAATTACTTTCTACTATGAAACATCAAATCCTTGGGATTGGAACGATAGAACAATGTTATCTATAAATAATTTTGATAAAATAGCTGATTTATATGAAGCACCTAGTGGTGGAAAAGAATATACTTATAGAACAACAAATTTCATAACTGATGATGATGGTTGGGTTGTAGTGTTTTTCGACAACTACGCAAGTAGGTCTAATGAAACAGTATATATAGATTATATAAAACTTGAAAGACAATAAGGGAAAAAATGGATTATAAACAATATCAAGAATATTCAAATATACAAGCAGCATTAGAAATACGAAGAGAAAATGTTATAGAAATTTTACAACTTTTTGTACTAATTTCAAATATTCAGAAATTGACATTTATGAAATATGATTTCAAATATAATAATTTTGTTTATGGCTTTACTATAGATGGATATGATATTATCGATGATGATATTAATTTTATAAATAATAGATATTCTATTATTTTAAAAGATGGCGATGTTATTTTTGGTAAAATCACTTTCAATAAAAAAATTTGGTACAGATCTGTATTAAGAGAACTTTTAAAAAAATCTAAATTAGCTTTAAGAAAGATTTTTGAAATAGAAAAAGATTTATTATCTCAAAACACTCCATTAAATATTTTTATAGTTACTGATAAAAATACAGTTAAATTTGCTAATAAACTTGAAACAAATCTGGATATTCTTTTAAATGCTGAAATTACTACAACACATGATGTAATGAAAATTTCTGATAAACTAAATAAAAAGAATTCTAAAAATATAATCATTTATACAGTTCAAAATAATGATTTAATTAAAGACGATGAAGAGATTTTAAGAAGCTTTAATGAATTCGTTATTGTAATTGGTCCAAATGATCATCATCTTTCACTTACATGTGGAAAACTAAATATTGAAAATTATATATCTATTGATGAATTTTCACCAGAAAGAATAAAAAACATAATTCTTGATACAAAATATAAACTTATAAATAAAAATAAAAATGATAATAAAATAATTGCAGTTGGAGGAGTATCAGGGGGGATTGGAGCGACAACAATTTCTATGAATGCTGCAGATTTAATTGCAAAAAACAATCCTAATAAAAATGTTTTGTATATAGATCTTTCTACAACAAAAGCTATTAGTAATCTATTTCTTACACAAAATCCAATTCCTAATGAAACAATAATTGACTTAGTAAATTATGGGGATTTTAATTTAAAGAAGAACTTAGAATTAGGAATGGAAAAAGTGAGAGAAAATTTTTATTCAATAAATGGAATTCAAAAACATATCGATAAAGATTTACTAGAAAAAGATAACTTCATTGAAAAAATGCTTGATTACATACTGAAAACCAGCGATCATTTTAACTATATTATTATTGATACAGGAACAGCTGACGCATCAAGTTTAAAAAGTACCATATATGACTTAGTTAATGAAATTTGGATATTAACAGAAATGACACTCCCTCATGTAAGTAAATTAAAAACATTTTATTCGCTTATGAAAAGGGCAGGACTTAAAGATAAGGTTAGTTTTGTAGTAAATAGAGTTAACTCACTAAATGAAATTTCATCTTCAGATTTTGATTCTATTATGAATACTAGTTCTAAAGAAGATAAGTTAATGTATTTAAAAATACCAAATGACTACCAAACTCTAGGTAAATGTTGGAACTATTGTGAATTAGCTTCTCAAATTTCAAAAGATTCAATTTTTATAAAAACATTAGAAGACATATTAAGACAAAAAGAATACATAGGTAATTCTACAAAAAAGCCTACCAATAAAAAAAGTTTATTTTCTTTTTTAAATAAGGATTAAAATTGAGAAACCTAAGATTACTTATTGCAGATGAAGAACAAAAAAAAGAGATAAAAAAGCAATCTTTTTCTTATGATGTTGAAGAAGAAAATGATAAAAAAGCTTATGAAGAAATTTTAACAAAAGAAAAAATTGAAAAAGTAAAAAAGAAAACAAAAGAAACAGGTTTAATATTCCCAAAACTATACCTAGATTCAAAACTGTTAGAATTAGCCTATGAAATAAATGACAATTTCATGATTAATCTAAAATCTGATAAAAAATTAACGAGAGATTCACTTGAAGAAGTTTTACCAGAATTTATTTTATCATTCAAACAAACATCAAAACTTTCTAAAAATACTTTAGAAGAGATTAAAGAGTTTATTATAAATAATGTAATTGGATATGGTCCTATAACTGCATTATTTAATATTGCAAAAGATGGATTAAATGATGTTATTGTAAATACAAAAGACTATATTGATATTATTTATAAAGGTAAAACTGTTCAAACACCATTTACCTTTAGAAGTGAAGATGAACTAAGAAAAGTAATTGATAAAATGCTTGCTGAAAACAATAGAAAAATTGATGAAGCCCATCCTATTATGTCAAGTAAATTAAAAGATGGTTCTAGGGTTGAAGTACAAATTCCTCCAATTGCTGCAAATGATGGAAGTTGTGTAACAATAAGAAAATTTAATGATCTTCCACTACTTTTAGAATTTTTAATTGATTCAGGACAAATGGATTATAAGATGGCATACTTTTTACTAAAAGTAGCTAAAGGAAAATGTAATATCATTGTTTCAGGTGGTACTTCAAGTGGTAAAACAACCTTTCTTAATGCAATGACTAGATTTATTGATGAAAATGAACAATTAATGGTAATTGAGGATACTAAAGAGATGAAACCTCAAATGCCATGTCACTCAATTAGACAATATGAAGCTAGAATGGCGAATGAAGAGGGTAAAGGTGCAATACCCTTAGATTTTTTACTTCGTTCTGCATTAAGATCTTCTCCAAGAAGAATCATCGTTGGAGAGTGTAGAGGGGCTGAGATTGTTGTTATGCTTAATGCAATGAACACAGGACACCCAGGATCTATGACAACAGTTCACGCCGATAATACAAAAGAAGCCTTAGTAAGAATTGAAAATATGTATTTAGAAGCAAGACCTAGTGCAAATATAAACTTTATTAGAGCTCAAATTGTTTCAGCAGTTGATATAATTTTACAACTTGTAAGGTTCCCTGATGGTACAAGAAAAGTTATTACAATCTCTGAAGTAGAAAGAAGAATTGAAGATAATTCAGTTATTTCATTAAATAATATCTTTGAATTTAAAAGAGATACAAGTGATATGACAAAAACAAAAGGTAAATTTGAAGTTGTATCAACACCATCAAGAACAATTACTCAAATGAATATGTTTGGGGTAGATATTGACACAACAATTTTTAACAAAGAATATGAAATGCCAAAATCGATGCTAATTGATGAATTAGAAAAAGATTTACCAGATAAAATGTGTGGATGGAAAGATGAATTTATTGATATTTTTCTTTACCAAGACCCTCAAATATTTCATAAATGGCCACATTTCCAAAAAATCCAAAGGGAAATATAAGTGGGTTTAAATATCTTAATACCAATTATAATTATCCCTATTTTATTAATATCATTAATAATTTTAATTTACAATTTTTCATTAAATTATAATAAAAAAAATAAAATAATTAATAAACTAAAAAAAGACAATAATGAGATTTTAGAAGATTCAAAGAAAAGAAATGCCTTTTCAAAAAAAGAAAGAAATTGGTTAGGAAGGAAACTAGCTTATGCAGGTTATCCTTCTTCATTTTCAGAAACTGTTTTTATAATTATATCTATAGCTTTTGGTTTTTTAGCTGCAACATTTGTAAACTTTGCTATTACAAATCCTGTTGTGTTTGTTATAAGTTTCATATTATTCAGTTTTTTCCCATTACTAATTTTAAAGAAAATTATAGATTTTAGACTTGAAGAATTCAACTTTGGACTTAAAGTTATAATTGATAAAGTAACAAGTATGATGAAAAGTGGTGTAGGATTTGAACAGGCCTTAAGAAAATCTGTTGCAACTACAAAGTCAAAATTTACAAAAGAAGTATTTAATATTTATTTAGTAGAAAAAGATATTATAGGAGAAGAAAAATCTTTTGAAAAAATGTTCAAGATGGTTGAATCAAAAGAATTAAGAATTTTTTACTTAACAATATCAATTGGTAGACAATCAGGTGGTAAATTTTCAAATACTTTAGAAAAATTAAGAAAAACACTACATGACCAAGGCGAGATTAAACAAGAGATTACTGCTTCTACAAAAGAGATAAAAGTTGGTAGTTATATGATTATTGGGATAGTTATTTTTATTTATGAAATGCTTGATCAAACTATGGATGGAGTACTCGACGAACATTTTTTTGGTACTACAGAAGGTCAAATTCAAATATTTTTTATAGCAGTTTGGGTTGGATTTGGCCTTTTTGTAAATAATTTATTAACAAAGGTAAAATAATGAGTTTAATATACTTTTCACCTATTTTAATTATTATTATTTTTTTATTAGTTTGGTATTTTTATGATAATAAAAGTCAAAAAAAACAAATTGTAAAACTATCAAAACTTGATACTTTAGCAATAGTTGACCAACAAAAAACTATAAAAGAAGATTCATCAGAAGTTCAAGAGAAGGATTTATTTTTTAAATTAATACAAGCAGGATTAACAAAAAAGGAATACAATGAAGGAAAACTAGTATTTTCACTCATTGGCTTAATAATTGGTATTGCAGCTCCAATACTTTTTAATATAAATATAGGAATGATAGGAATTTTAGTTGGTGTTTTACTTGTAATATTTGGGGGTCCTTTGTATCTATATATTGCAAAATCTGAAAGAATTGAGAAAATCAATAATGACTTGGGTGTTTTTTTAGATTTAATTAATGTAATATTAGAATCTGGAGGAGGACTAAAAAATGCCTTTTTTACTGTTTCAACAAGAGCAAATGGAATATTAGATGAAGAATTACTAAAGGAAATAGCAATTCTTGAATATGAAATGACAAATTATTCCACTAAAAAAGCTTATGAAAATCTAAAAAAAAGAGTTGATTCTGAAGATGTAGCAAAAATAGTTGACTTTTTAATTTTAAGTGAAGAAGCAGGGATTGGTGTAAAAAATATTTTTTCTACACAATCTGATGAGATGAGACAAGAAAAGTTTTATAAAATAAAGGGTAAAGTTAATACATTAAATATGTATTTAATGGTTATTATTTTTATTTTTGTATTACCTTCATTGGGAGCGTTTATAATATTCCCTATGATGGCAGGAAAATTAGAATTCGGTATGTAAAGGGAAAAAATGAAATTTGACAAACAGTTAGCGATTATATTAATATTACTTTCAATGCTATTATCTGCAATAGCAATCTCAGTATATTTTTATAATCAAAGTCAAGAAACTATCAAAAAAAATAATCAGTTAGTTGTTATATATGTTGCAAAAGAAAATATTCCAAAGGATACGTTAATAGAAAAAAAACATATCGTACAAACAACAATAGCAAGACAATTTCTTTTAACAAAACCCCTACTTGAAAAAGAGATTATAGGAAAATTTGCAAAAGAACCAATATACAAAAATGAAGCATTTTTAAAAGAAAAGTTAACTGAAAAAATTGAGAAGAAAAAAGTCAATAAAGATTTTAACTATAAATATAATAGTTACAATATGTCTTTAGATCTTTTTCAAAATCCAAACTACTCATTACAACCAGATGATATAATAAAAATTATTACTGTATACCCTTCAAGTTTAAATAGAGAAAATAATGATTTTCAAGTACAATATATTGCAAAAAATATTAGAGTAGTTGGTTTTATGAGAGATGGATATCCCTCTGACAAAAGTATAATTAAGAAAAAAATTAAAAAAATCGAGAAAAAACAGCAAGTTGAAGAAATAGTTGACATAAAAGCGGACGAAATAATATTAGATATCAAACAAGACACCTTAATCTCTTTAATTGAACATTATTATAAAGGTAAAAATATAAATGGTAAACAACTTTGGATGGTAAAATCAAAACTTGAAGAAGAATCAGATAAAGATGCTGAAAAGAAAAATGAAGAAAAGAAAATAAAAGAGATTGTTGTAGCTAAAAAAGCTAAAAAGAAATATATTCCTAAAAAGAAATATTATCCAGTTAAATGGTATCAACCTAAAAATGAAGTATCAACAAAAACTGCAACAATTTCTTATGCAAATAATAAAGAATTGCAAGAAACAAAAAAAGCTAAAATTATTTCAAATTATGCACAAGAATGTTCTAAAAAAGATAAACTGTTGATGGTAGTTTCAAATAGTACAAAACTAAAGAAAAAACCTTCACATAAAGCTAAGACACACAAAACTTTATACAAGAACTATGTTGTTGCATATAAAAGTGTATCTAAAATTAATCCTTCATGGTATTTAATTTGTGATGATAGTTATATAAATAGCGAAGATGTAGTTATTACATCTTATGACGAATATATAAAATTAAAATAAGAAGATTATATGGAAAATAAAACGACTAACATGAAAAAAGCTGCTATCGAAAATATACTCGTTTGGATAGTACTTTTTGCAATGTTTGCCTCAATTTTTTTCTTTGTTATAAACTATACTGTAATAATTAGAGCGAAAGATACGATGGATGCAATAGCTGATTTTGGTTCAAACTATGTTGCAGTAAATGGTATTGGAGATGATTTGTCTGACAGAATGAATGATATTAAATCAAGAAACTTTAGTAATATAAATGCAGATACATCTACAATATGTAATACAAATAATGATAATGAATATAAGGTTATTTTCAATGTGACAGCTACAAATAATAATTTATATTTTTACAATGGACAACTATTCAGTAAAAGAGTAGTTTTTAATCAAGATGGAACTGGAGACACAATAACATGTGATTTATCAGTTACTATAAATAATTAGGAGAGAAAAAATGACCAATATTTTTAAATATATCATACTTTTAATGATAACTTTAATATCACTTAATGCCTATGATATAGATGATAAAAAAATATATCAAAAAGATTTTGAAAATAAAACTATATATTTACCATTAAATAACTACCGGACTTTAATTTTTGATGAAAGAATTAAAGGTATACAATTAACTAATAGTGAAAATATTAGAGCAGAATTTATAGACACTGATCATTCTCCATTGAAAATGTTAAAAGTTTTAGGGAAAAATATAAGTAATGAAAGTGCAATTGTTGAACTAGAAAGTGGACGAACTATACAAGTAAATTTTAGTATTATGCAAAATTTAGACACTATAATCTCTATTGTTAAAACCACATATCCTGAACTTATAATAGAACAAGCAAATGATACAATTATATTAAAAGGATATGTAAAAGATTACAGAGAAAAAGATAAGGTCTTAGATATATTTAAAAAATCTGGCATAAGTCTTGAAGAAAAACTTGTTGACATGATTGAAACTTCTACTCCATCTAAAATGATTAGAATTAAACTTTATGTTGTTGAAATAAATAATGATGATGGAATTGATTTAAAAAATGGGTGGTCATTGTCAAGTAATAATTATCAAACCTATACAGTATATGATGAAGTAAATGATAGAGAATATACTCGAAATTTCCCTCTAGGGTCTGTTCCTGATGCAGGAGTAAGAGATCAATATAATGATTTACTTGATACAGCTTTGCAAACATATATAGCTGAAGCAGTTAGTTTAACTGGTGGTTTAACTGGTGCAGCAAATTATTTAGGTAAATACTTTAATACATCTTTAGTATTAAATTATTTATCATCAGAAGGAGTTGCAAACGTTTTAAATGAATCTACATTATTAACATTAGAAAACTTAAGTGAAACAGATGATGGTGCAGCTGAATTTTTAGCAGGTGGTAGTATTAGACTTCCTGTTAGTACAACTACAACAACTACAACTAACTCTGGATATGAAGAGATTGAATATGGTATTAAGCTAAAGATAAAAGCAAAAAATGTGATGAGAAATAACTATATTGATTTAGAAATTACTACAAGTAATACCACTCTTGACTGGACAAATGCAGTTAATGATATCCCAAGTTTTAATAAAAATGAAGTAAAAACAAATATTCTTACAAAAGATGGTTCAACTATTATTTTAGGCGGACAAATTACAAATAGTAATAGTTTTGACTCAAGTAAGATACCTCTATTAGGAGATATTCCAGTTCTTGGTAAATTATTTTCAAGTGACTCATTTAAAGAAGGTAAAAGTGAAGTTGTATTTTTCTTAACCCCTGAAATTATTGATCCTGCAGAAAATAACCAATTTGAGAGTTTTTTAAAAACTAAAAAAAGAATATTAGATACATCAAAATATAAAGATAGCGTCTCATGGGCTGATGAAAAGTATGATAATGAGAAAAAAGAAAAAGAGATTACAGAAACGACTAAAAAAGTAGAAACAAAAGAAGAAAAAGTTGAACTAACAGATGAAGAAAAGCATAGAAAAAGGGTAAATGAAATACTTTATAGAAATTAACTAGTAAATAAATACTAGTTAATTTTTTCTACTAATTGAGAAGGGTTTAAAAATAAACTCTCTTCAACCTTTTTTGTATCTCCATGGGGAATAAAATCATCTTCATATTCAAATGATGTAACATCAACAAAAAGTTTTTCTTTATTTAAAAATTCTAAAATAGCACTTCCTACTCCACCTTGTTTTTGTGAGTCACTAAACACATACCATTTTGAATATTTCTTTGATAATTCTCTTAAAGTTTCTTCATCTAAAGGTTTTACAAATCTTAAATCTAAAATTGCTATATCTTCTTCATGAAGTTTTTCAGTTTCACAGGCTCTAGTAACACCAGCACCATAAGCAATAAAAAGTTTATCAGAACTTCCTTCTTTTAAAAGTTCTGCTCGTCCTAATGTAAAAGGTGTTGATTTAAATTCTAATTCACCAAAAGCACCTCTAGGATATCTAACAGCACAAGGACCTTGTGCTTCATATGCAAAATCTAACGCATATTTTAATGTTTCATTATCTCTTGGAGCACAAAGAATCATATTTGGAATAAATCTTAAATATGATATATCAAAAGCTCCTTGATGTGTTTCTCCATCATTTCCTACAATCCCTGCTCTATCTATAGCAAATACAACAGGAAGATTCATTAAACATACATCATGAATAATTTGATCAAAGCCCCTTTGTAAAAAAGTAGAATAGATTGTAATAAATGGTTTAAATCCCTCTTTTGCCATTGCAGCCATTGAAGTTACTGCATGTTGTTCAGCAATAGCAACATCCCAAAATCTAGTTGGGAACTCTTTCATTAGCTTATCAATTCCTGTTCCACTAGGCATTGCCGCAGTTACACCAACCACATTCTCATGTTTTTTTGCCAAATCTAAAAGGGCATCAGCAAAAACTGCAGTTGCAGATTTAGCGGCATTTTTCTTAACAAATTTTCCATCATCAATATTAAAAGGCCCTACCCCATGCCAACATTCATGTTGACCTTCAGCAGGAGAATAACCTTTTCCCTTAACTGTTCTAGCATGAACAATAACAGGTTTTTTCATATCTCGTGCAATTTCAAGGGTTTCAATAATCTCTTCTAGATTATGTCCATCAATAGGACCGATATAATCAACTCCCATCTCCTCAAATAGTATTCCAGGAGTAATAAGCTTCATAGCTTCTTCCATTCTTTTAGCTATATAAGTAGTCCCTTCTGGCATATTATTTTTAATAAATCTGTCTACTTTATCTTTGAAACTTTGATAATACTTTCCTGCTAAAATTTTTGATAAATATTTAGAAATTGCACCAATAGGTTTTGCTATTGACATCTCATTATCATTTAAAATAATTACAGTTGGATATTTCTTGTCCCCAAGTTCATTTAAAGCTTCATATACCATTCCTGCTGTCATAGAACCATCACCTATCATAACAACAGGAATTCTATTTTCACCCTTTAGTTTTATAGCTTTTGCAGCACCCACTGCTAAGGAAATAGAAGTTGAACTATGCCCTGCTACAAAATAGTCAGCATTTGATTCTTTAGGCTTTGTAAAACCACTTAAACCATCAAATTGTCTAATTGTTTCAAATTCATCCCATCTATCATTTATTAATTTATGAGGATAACATTGGTGAGATACATCATAGATAAAAGGATCTTTTTTTACATCAAAAACTTTATGCATTGCGACAGTTAACTCAACTGCACCAAGTGTAGAAGAAAAGTGTCCACCTTTTCTTGATACAACATCTATAATCCTATCTCTGATATCTTGACAAATTACTTCTAATTCGTCAAGGCTCTTTTCTTTTATTTCCATAGTCCTAAGCTCTTTATTTTTTTAGTTCGTCCAATACTTCATCTAATACTTTAAATACTTTTGTATTTTGTTCTTCTGATCCAATTGTAATTCTTATTGCATTAACTCCATAAGAAGTTAAATCTCTTATAATAATACCTCTTTCAAGTAAGTTTTGAGCAACTTCTTTAGAGATATATTTATCTTCAAATTTCAGTGTAATAAAATTTGTATAACTATCTATATATGAAAAACCTTTATTTAAAGCATACTCTTCATATCTTTTCATTTCATCAAAATTAAGTTTTATGCACTCATTTACAAACTCTTCATCTTTTAATGCCTCAATAGCAGCTGCAAGAGATAATGTTGAAATATTAAATGGAGGTCTTAATTTATACATTGTTTTTATAATATCAACTTGACCAATTCCATATCCAGTTCTCATTCCACCTAAAGCATAAGCTTTTGAGAATGTTCCTAAATAAACTGTATTTGGGAATTTATTTATTAAATCAGCTGGATCAATTCTCTTTTTTGAATCTTTAAATGCCGCATATTCTTGATAAGCACCATCAACAACAACTAATGTCTCACTATCAATTTTTTCTAAAAACTCATAGACATCTTTTGTATCCAAGCACTCACCAAGTGGATTATTTGGCAAACATAAGAAAATCATATCTGCACCATGTTCTTTATACATAGCTTCAAATTGCTCTAAATTGTGCTGATCATCCGGTGTTCTTAAAATTTCAGCACCTGCTTGTCTTCCATAAATTTCATACATAGCAAAAGTAGTTTTGCTCATTAAAATTTTAGAATTTTCATCACATTTTGCTTTTACTAAAAAATCAATTACTTGGTCACTTCCTGCACCAATAACAATGTTTTCACTAGTAACTTTAAACTTATTAGCAAGAGCTTCTTTTAATTCATACATTGAATCATCAGGATACATAAACATATTTTTTGAAATATCTTGAATTTTTTTAGTTACTTTTGGTGAGGTTCCATATGGATTCTCATTTGAAGCAAGCTTTACAATATCTTTTGTATCAACTCCATATTCTCTAACTACAAGCTCAATTGGCTTTCCTGCTTCATAGATTTTACAATTATCCAGAACTTTATTAAATTTCATTTTTAAATATCCTCTACTTCTTTAACATATGAACCTAAGAATTTTATAGATTCACCATGTTTATCAAAAATTGTTTTTACATTATCATCATCTTTATGTCCATTGAAATCAATAAAGAAAATAGAAACACCCTCTACAATGTGTGATTTGATTTTTGTCAGGTTTATTCCTGCTCTATCAAAATCTGTTAGAAATTCAACTAATGCACCAGGAGTATTTGGTAATTTAACTAATATTGATGTTTTATCATGTTCACTTTTACCATTTTCAAAATCACTAACAATAAAAAATCTTGTTTTATTGTTATCTTTATCTTCAATATTTTCAAATAAAATTGGAAGATTATAAATCTTTGCTCCAACATGGGAACAAATTGCTGCACTTCCTTTTTCATTTAAAGCTAATTTTGCAGCTTTTGTTGTTGACTCAACAGGTATATGTTCAACTTCATCAAGTCCAACATTCTCTAAAAATCTACTACATTGATCAAAGGCAATATCTTTAGAATAAATTCTTTTTATATCTGAAACCTTATCACATGTTGTTGCTAGAGTATGGTGAATATTTAGAACCACTTCAGCAATAATTTTAAGGTCATAATTTGAAAGACAACTAATGGTATCACTTACAATTCCATTTGAAGAGTTTTCAATAGGTATAACTCCAAATTTTGCTTTTTTTGAACTAACTTCCCTAAATACACCTTTAATAGAGCCAATTGGCAAATATGAACTCATTGCACCAAATCTACCCTCTGCTGCTTGATGAGTAAAACTTCCTTCAGGACCTAAATATGCTATATTTTCTGGAAGTTCTAAATTTCTAGAAATAGCAAAAATCTCTAAAAAAAGTGCTTCAATTGCAGTTCTATTTAGTTTACCATCATTTAATGACTCAAGTCTATCAATAATAGCTTTTTCCCTTTCAGGTCTATATATTGCTCCCCCACTTTGTGCTTTTAACGCTCCAACTTGATGAACAACTTCCATTCTTTTATTTATAAGTTTTAATAATTCATTATCAATTGAATCTAACTTATCTCTTAATTCTTGTAGTCCAGTCTCACTCATAACCCAACCTTTTTATTGCTTTTATTATTTTATAAACTCTTCTTCTAAAGCAATTATATCTTCAAAAGTCTCTCTTTTTCTGATTAATCTATATTCACCATTTTCATATGCAATTTCAGCAACTTTTCCCCTAGTATTATAATTGCTTGCCATTGTAAAACAATAAGCTCCTGCAGAATATATAGCAACCAAATCATTATGTTGTGTTTGTGGTAATTCAATATTTTTAGCAAAGAAATCTCCACTTTCACAAACAGGACCAACTAAATTACAATCGCTAAACTCTTTATTATCATTTAAAACTTCAATTTTATGGTAGGCATTGTATAAAGCTGGTCTAATTAAATCATTCATAGCTCCATCAACAATAACAAATCTTTTTTCACCATTTATTTTTTCATATAAAACTTTAGTTACAAAAGTACCACTATTCCCTACTAAAAACCTTCCTGGTTCACATACAATTGTAATATCAAGACCAAACATTGTTTCTAAAATTGCTTGTGCATATTCATTTGTATCAATTAACTTTTCATCATCATAAATAATTCCAAGTCCCCCACCAACATCTATAAAAGAAAGCTCAATTTTAAGAGCAGAAAGATTTCTTACTAAATCAGCAATAATTTGAACTGATTCTTTAATTGGTTGAAGTTCAGTTAATTGTGAACCAATATGGCAATGAATACCAGTTGGTTCTAAATTATCTGAGTTTTTACATTGAATATACATTCTTTTTGCTGTATCAATATCTACACCAAATTTATTTTCATGTAATCCTGTTGAAATATATGGATGTGTTTTTGGGTCAATATTAGGATTAACCCTAATAGAGATTCTTGCAACAACATCAAGTTCTTTTGCAATAGTTTCTACTCTTTGTAACTCTGCATCTGATTCAACATTTATCATTAAAATACCAAGTTCTAATGCTTCTTTTATTTCAGAGTCAATTTTACCAACACCTGAAAAAATAATCTTATATGGAGCTATTCCAACTTTTAATGCTCTTTTTACTTCACCAATAGAAACACAATCAGCCCCTGCACCTAAAGATGCTAAATGTTTTATAACTGATAGATTTGAGTTTGCTTTTACAGCATATGCGATTAAAGACTTTCTTGCTTTAAATGCAGTTTTTAACTCTTGATATTGATTTGTAATATAATCAAAATCATATACATAATATGGTGTTTGATATTTGTCTGCTAATTCTTTAAAATTAATACTCATTTTTTTCCTATAACAATTTAAAATTTTAATTTAAAATTCCAATAAATTTTAAACAAAAACTTTTAATCTGTACTGATAAATTAACTTCAAATAAATAGTTAAAAATAGTGAGATTTTGTTTGAAATTCAAGACGGAGAAGAAAATTTAATCTAGGAGTTTACTAAAGTAAATGACTAGTTAAATTTTCTTTGACAACGTAGAAGTTCTACAAAAGATTATAGTTTATAACTATTTATCCGTACCATTCCAAGCAATTGTAGGTCTTCCATCTTCGTTGAACTCAACTGCTGGCATACCCATGATATTAAACCCTGAATCCACATAATGAATCTCACCTGTAACAGCCGAACTTAAATCAGATAATAAATACATACCCGAATTTCCAACTTCATCAATTGAAACATTCTTTTTAAGTGGTGAGTGTGCTTCATTCCATTTTAACATAAACCTAAAATCACCAATTCCTGCAGCAGCTAATGTTTTAATTGGTCCTGCACTAATTGCATTTACTCTAATTCCATCTTTCCCTAAATCCTCAGCTAAATATTTAGTTGTCATCTCTAAAGCAGCTTTTGCTACTCCCATTAAGTTGTAGTTTGGAATATATTTTGCTCCACCATAATATGTTAATGTTAATACAGATGAATTTTCTGATAATAAAGGTTTTAATTCTCTTACTACTTCAATAAGTGAATAAACAGATATATCCATAGCAATATCAAATGCTTCTTTTGAAATATCATAAAACCTTCCAGATAATCCCTCTTTTGGAGCAAAAGCAATTGAGTGTACAATAAAATCAATTTTACCCATATCTTTTTCAATAGATTCTTTTAAGGCTTTAATCTCTTCTGGTTTTGAAACATCACATGGATAAACACAGTCTGCACTACCAAACTCTTCAGCAATTGGAACAACTCTTTTTTTAAGAGAATCATTTAAATAAGTAAATGCAATTTCTGCTCCTTGAGCAGCACAAGCTTTTGCTATACCATATGCAATTGATTTATTATTTGCAACACCTAAAATAACACCTTTTTTACCCTTCATAATCATCTTTATAATTCCTTTGTATTTTCTAAAATTTGTTTAAAGTCATTAGCATTCCATGATGCAGTACCTATTAATGCACCATCAACACCATCTAAAGAGCATATCTCTTTTACATTTTCAACTTTTACTGAACCACCATATAGTAATGGTTTATCAATTTTTTCTTTTATTGCACTATGTACTTTTATTATATCATCAGTTGTAGCTGTAACCCCAGTACCTATTGCCCAAACTGGCTCATAAGCTAAGATTAAATTTTCATAATTTGTGTCAATACCAACAAACTGTTCATAAATATACTCTAATGTTTTTTCAAGACCACTTTGTTTAACCTCTAAAGGCTCTCCAATACAATATACAATTTTATAACCTTTACTTTTGTAAAACTCATACTTTTTAGCAATATTCTCTTGAGATTCACCTAAAATATGTCTTCTTTCACTGTGTCCAATTAAAATTGTTTTTATTCCAAATTCATCTAATTGTTCAGTTCCAATTTCTCCTGTAAAAGATCCTTTATCAACTGCATAAGCATTTTGTGCACCAATAGTTAAATTTGAAGCTGTCGAAAAAGAATCTAATGAAGTTGCAGTTGGGAATACTATAACTTCATTTTCTATTTTATTTTCTTCTAAAAAACCATTAATCTCTTCTATGAAAGATGCTGTAGATTTTCTAGTATGATTAGTTTTAAAATTTGATGCAATTATTTTCATTGAATTAATCCTGTAAAACCAAAGCTTTAACTCCAGGTAAAACTTTTCCTTCAATTAACTCTAATGATGCTCCACCACCTGTAGAGATAAATGTCATATCCTCTTCATCTCCAGTTACTCTAACTAAATCTGCTGTATCTCCACCACCAACAACTGTTGTTGCAAAAGATTGAGCAACAGTATTAGAGATTCTAGTACTTCCCTTTGCAAATTTTTCCATTTCATAAACACCCATTGGTCCATTCCATAAAATAGTATTTGCATCTGAAAGTGCAAATCTAAATAATTGAGCAGTTGCTGGTCCAATATCAAGTCCCATCCACTCACTTGGAATCTCTTGAGCTGTTACATGTTTAGCTATTGCATCTGCATCAAAAGCTTCAGCTGCAACAATATCTACAGGTAGATAAAGTTTAACTCCTAACTCTTGTGCTTTTTGCATAATCTCTTTTGCATCAGGGATTAAATCATCTTCAACTAATGATTTTCCTACTTCATAACCTTGGGCTTTTAAGAATGTAAACGCCATCCCTCCACCAATTAAAATCTTATCAACTTTTGTAATTAGATTATGTAAAACTTCAAGCTTTCCAGAAACCTTTGACCCACCAATAATAGAAACAAATGGTCTTTTTGGCTCTTCAATAATTTTATAGAAAAATTTAATCTCTTTTGCTAATAAAAACCCTGCTGCTTTATGTTTAATATCAAAGAATTTTGTAATAGCCTCTACAGATGCGTGAGCTCTATGAGAAACACCAAAAGCATCATTGATATATACATCAGCCATCGATGCTAGTTTTGAAGCAAATTCTTCATCATTTTTTTTCTCACCTTGCTCATATCTTAAGTTTTCAAGTAATAAAATCTCACCTGCTTCAAGATTTTGTGCAGTTTCAAGTGTGTCATCGCCAATTACATTTTTTGCCATTTTTATCTCTTGTTTTAAAAGAGTGTGTAATCTTTTTGCAACTGGTTTTAAAGAATATTTCTCTTCTCCTGGTTCAGACGGTCTACCAAAGTGTGATGCCAAAATAATTGAACAATCTCTATCAATACAGTATCTAATTGTGTTTAATGCACTTTTTATTCTTCTATCGTCTGTAATATTATTATATTCATCCATAGGTACATTAAAGTCACATCTTATAAATACTTTTTTCCCATCAATATCAATGTTTTTAATCTCTTGTAATTTCATTTTTCCCTCATTTTAAACTGTATTAAATTTGTGTTAAAAATTGTTCACACACCTAGCCAAGTTATAACTATAAATTTATAGTCAATTCCCCACTTAATTAACAAAATCGTGGATATTTTATCGAAAAATTGCTATAATATTATTTAATCATTGTATAAAGGTAATATATAGGTGCATATAGCAATTTTTGGTGGAAGTTTTGACCCTCCACATATTGGTCACCAAACCATTGTAAAAAAAGCTTTAAAAAAGTTAGATATAGATTTATTGCTTATTGTCCCTGCATATTTAAATCCCCTTAAAGTCAAATCTTTTTTGGATGCTAAAACAAGATTTAAATTACTAAAAAAACTCTTTTCAAAAAAAGAATCTGTTAAAGTTTCTTCTTTTGAAATTGATATGAAAAGACCAGTTTATTCTATTGAAACAATTAAATTTGTTTTAAAAAAGTATAAACCTGAAAAACTGTACTTAATTATAGGTGCGGACAATTATAAGTCGTTTCATTTATGGGACAGTTTTGAAGAGATTGAAAAACTTGTAACCCTTGTTGTAGTTACTAGAGATGGAATAAAATACAATAACAATGGAAATGTTAAAAAACTAAAGGTTGATATTAAAATTAGTTCTACTGAATTAAGAAACACTTTTAGATTAAATTATATTCCCAAAAAAATTAGAAAAGATGTAAAAAACATCTGGAAAGAAAAAGGTAAAATTTGAACAAAAGATTAGAGACAATTAAAGCTATTTTAGATGATAAAAAAGCTGAAAACATTGAAGTTATTGACTTAACAAACAAAGAATATATAGTTGATTATGTGGTTATAGCTACTACATTAAACCCAAAACATGGATTTGCATTATTAAACTATTTAAAAAATGATTTAAAACCTTTAGGTGAAGAGTTTTTAAGAGTTGATGATGATGAAAATTGGACAATTATAGATATGGGTGATATTTTTATTCATCTAATGAGTGAAAAATATAGAGAAAAATATACTATTGAAGAGTTCTTAAGTGAACTTGAGGCTAAAGCCTAAAAATCTATATAATAAAAGGGATAATCCCTTTTATTAATTAGCAGCAGGTTTTCCTGTTAATAGTTTATTATAGTTTGATGCAGCATCTTTAGCTCCACCCATATATCCCGTTGAGATTGCAATACCAATTAAAATTATAAGTATAATTATAAACCATTTCATTACATCACCTCTTTAGCTTTTATTCCTAATAAACCTAATGTTACATTAATTGTTAATGCACAAAGACTTAAAACTTTTAAGTATTTATTTTCATCATCACTTCCAACAATTTTATGTTCATTGTAAAATCTATGTACTGATGATGCAAGAGAATAAAGATAATCAGTAATCTTTTGCATATCTCTTTTTGCAAATGCCTCTTCCAATACTGAAGGCATTAATAAAGACTCATATACTAAATTTAAACCATCTTGATTAAGATTTTCATAGTTTTCATTTAATACTGATTCAAAACTTTTTTCACTTTTTTTGAATACTTGATTAATTCTAGCATATGCATAATTAATATAAAAAATTGGATTTGAACTATCTTGATTTTTTAACATATCTAAATCAAACTCTAAGTGAGTATCACTTTTTTTAGTTAAGAAAACAAATCTTAGCGTATCTGAACCAATCTCTTCAGCTATATCGCTCATTAGGATTACATTACCAGCTCTTTTACTCATTTTATAAGGTTCTCCACCTTTAAGTAATTGAACCATTTGAGAAAGTAAAATTTCAAGTTTTGAAGAATCGTTTCCTAAGAACTCAACTGCAGCATGTACTCTTTTTATATATCCGTGGTGATCTGCACCCCAAATATTTATATAATGGTCATAAGCTCTATCAAACTTATTTTTATGATAAATTATATCTCCAGCAAGATATGTTGGTATTCCATTTTCTCTTACTACAACTCTATCATTGTCATCACCATGTAAAGTTGACTTTAAAAATATTTTTTCATCTTTTTCATAAAGTGAACCATTGTCAAGTAGAACTTTTTTTGTATCAAGCCATGCGTCATATAAAGATGCTTCTGAAACAAAGTTATCAAATTCTATCCCTACATCTTTTAGGTCAGAAATTATAATATTCATTACAATATCTTTTCCAAACTCAGCCATTTCTCTAAATCTTGATTCATCATGGAAAATTTCTGCTCCATGTTTCTCAAAGATTTGTTGGGCAATATCAACTAAATAATCACCTCTATAATACTTTTCAGGATATTCAACAGTTTCTTTTAAAATTAAATCACGACCTGCTAAAGAGATAGATAGACCTAACATATCCATTTGAGCACCTGCATCATTTACATAATACTCAGTTGTAATATCAAAACCTAAATGTCTACCAACTCTAGCAATAGAATCACCAAGAACAGCTCCCCTTGCATGACCTATATGAAGTGGTCCAGTAGGATTAGCACTTACATATTCTAAAAGTATTGATTGATCTCTTTTTTCACATTTTCCAAAATCGTTTCCAAGTTGTAATGCTTCTTTTGAAAGTTGTTCTAAAAATCCATTTGAAAGTTTAAAGTTAATGAAACCTTTAACAGCTTCAACTTTTTCGAAAATAATTGATTCATCAAACTTTGAAGCTAGTTCTTCAGCTATAATCATAGGTGATTTTCTTAATTCTTTAGCCAAAGAAAAAGCTACTGGTGTTGCGAAGTGTCCTAAAGTAATATCTTTAGGTTTCTCTAAAACTACCTCTTTTTCTAAAATATCTTCAATATAATTTTTTACTAATTTTTGCAATCTAGTCTCTTATATTATACAGTTTTATTTTCAGTAGGCTCTTCTTTTTTAGCCTCAGCTTTTTTTTCAATCTCTTCAGCTTTTTCAGTTGTAGCTACTTCTTCATCATCTTTTACAGCTTTTTTGAAGTTTTTAATACCACTTCCTAAACCTTTTGCTAATTCTGGAATTTTCTTTCCACCAAATAATAGTAATACAACTAGAGCAATTAATATCCACTCCATACCACCTGGCATACCCATTTTTAAATCCTTCTTATCTAATTTTTAGTGATAATTATATCTTTTTGAAGCTTAAATGAAATGACGTAAGTCAATTTTTTAAGTTAATGTGAATACTATTTCAGAAAAAAGTGAAGTAACTTATATCCACTTGCAGCAGCAAGTACTGTTCCAAATAGATTTAAGAACATATTAGTTAATCCAAGGAATAGTGAAGTTTGTAATAAAAAGAAACTCTCAATTGCAAAGGTTGAATAAGTGGTTAAAGCCCCTAAAAATCCTGTTGTAAGAAAGGCTTTAAGGGAATCATTTATTGTATAGTGGGCAAAGATAGCAAATAAAACACCTATTATAAAACTTCCTAAAATATTTACAATTAATACACCTAAAGGAAACTCCAAAGGTATAAGTTTATTACTTAGGTGTACAGAGTAAGCCCTTGCAATTGCACCTAAAAATCCACCTAAACCAATAGCTAATATTGTTTGCCAAGAAAGAGTCATTACTTATTAATCTCTTTTTCAAATACAGATTTCATATTTTGTTCTGTTTTCTCAAACCAATCAGTGTTTTTATCTGCTTGTATTGGGTCTAAGTAAATTACCTTTACAATACCAGGTGTTTGTGTTAGTTTTTTAGAATCTAAAATTGCCCTTGTGTTTATGATGATTACAGGTTGAACTTTTAAATTAAATTTATTTCCAATTAACCTTGCACCTGGCTTAAAATCAAACATTTTTTTTCCAGTTGATCTTGTTCCTTCAGGGAACATTGCAATTGGTCTTCCACGCCCAAGTCTGTCTTTTACTTCTTTTATTAAATGGATAATGCCAGCTTTATCTTCTCTGTCAATTGAGATCATATTTGGTCCCTTAATAATATGTCCAAAGAATGGTAAATCAGTAATCTCTTTTTTTGCAACCCAAGCTAAGTGTCTTGAGTGAATATGTTCCATAATAATAATATCTAATAAACTTTGGTGATTCATTAAGACTAAATCACATGATTCATCTAGTTTTCCAACCTCTTCTAGTTTTATACCTAATAAATAGATTTGAACTTTCATCCAGATTTTAATAATTTTATGGACATGGTTTCTTAACGTATACATTGCAGCAATTACAATTGCTACAGTTACAGAAAACTGAACTAATACAAATAAACCTCTAATTCGTGCTAACATCTTCTTCTTTTACCCATCCAATATAATTTCCACTACCAAACATAATTTTAATAAAACCATTTTTTCTTTTCATCTCTTCAACTGTAGATTCTTTTTCTACTTTTTGAAATATAGTAGAGTTTTTAGTAGGAAGAATATAAATAACTGTTTTTTCTTTTAATGTAATTGTTTTATTTGGCATAGCGAATAAAATAAAAATTGCAAGTGAAATTAAAAAAGGAATCAAGATATAATATTTTCTTTTCCAAATTAATAATACCAATAAAACAAGTGATAAAACACCCATAGCAATTTTTTTATAAAATTCAAAACTTGAATTATTTGGATTTAAATCAGTTTGGGTACTAACTAATTCTTCATCAAAAGTAATAGGAACTTCAATTTTTTCAAATTGATTTTTTGTTGTATTATAGTAGTTAAAAATAATATTTTTTTTATGAATAGGAATAGTTACATTATATATAATATGTTGATCAGGTAAGTTTTCTTCAAAAACTGTAATTCCCTGTTCTTCAAATCCTTTTAAACTAAAATCTTCTAAGTTTGAATTTTTAGCATTAATATCAATAATTGTTAATGCTTCTTTATTATTATATTGTTTTGTTTTTGTACCAATTAATGTCAATTGTGAAGCGATTACATTTGTAAATCTTTCGTCACTTTTTGCAATATCAGAAAAACCTACATTTTTTCCCATGATTTGTCTAGACTCTACTAATTGATTTCCATTATATAATCTAACTTCAATTGTAGGCATTACAAAATTTGGATTTTTTGCTTTAAAATAAAATTTATTTGTGTATGTATTATCTTCAGTTTCTAATTTCTTCCAAATCTCTTTTGGATTAGAAGGTGCAATTCCATTACCATTTAAAAAAACTGTTTGTATTGAATTAAAATTTTTTCTTGTAATTAATGCTTTTATTTCAACTACAAATCTTTGATTTCTAAAAACGTGATTTGGATAATTTAAATATGATAAATATAGATTTTTTGTAAAAGTTGTGTTTGAATAGCTTTGAGCTTTTGGTTGAGTTTGATCACCAAAAGCTGAAGCTTCTTCATTTGTAAGTTCATTTGCAAAAGCAAATGTAGATAAAAATATTAAAAATAGTGCAATTAGCCTTTTCACTATTTTAAAAACCCTTTTAGCATGATAACACCATCATCACAACCAAGTAAGTCTTCCATTGCTCTTTCTGGATGTGGCATTAATCCAAATACATTTTTCTCTTTATTACAAATACCTGCAATTTGAGAAACTGAACCATTAAGATTTTTAACTTCACCATTTTCATCACAATATTTTAATAAAATTTGACCATTTTCTTCAAGTTCTTTTAAACCTTCATCATCAATATAATAGTTACCATCATGGTGTGCAACTGGGATATTAACAACTTCATCAAGTTTTAATCTTGATAAAAAGATATTATCATTATTAATAACTTTTAAATGGTTAAATTTAGAAATAAAGTGTAAAGAATCATTTCTTTTCATAGCACCAGGTAATAATCCAGCTTCTAAAAGAATTTGGAAACCATTACAAATACCTAAAACTTTACCACCTTTTGCAGCATATTCTTGAACTGAATCCATAATATTTGCAAATCTAGCGATTGCCCCTGATCTTAAATAATCTCCATAAGAGAACCCACCAGGGATAACCAAAAGTTCTGTATCTTCTGGAAGTTTTGTTTCTTTATGCCATAAAATTTTTACTTCACATCCAAGTTTTTCAAAAGCATATTTTGTATCATACTCACAGTTAGTACCTGGAAATTGTAGTACAGTAACATTCATAATATTAACCTACAATTTCGATATCATAATCTTCAATAACAGTATTTGCCAAAAGTTTTTCGCACATTTTTACAACTTCAGCTCTAGCATCTTCTTCATTTGAAGAGTTAAGTTCCATAATAATTTGCTTACCAATTCTTACGTCTTTTACAACTTCTTTAAATCCTAGAGTATCTAAAGCATGATGAGTTGCTTTACCTTGGTCGTCTAAAACTCCCTGCTTAAGTGCTACATTTACAATTGCTTTCATTTATTACCTTCAATTTAATTTTTTTGGGATTATATCTAAAACTGCCTTAGTAGTTTTATTTGCCAATTTATTTGCTTAATCTATTTAAAATTGTTGTATATCCACTTAAAATTTTATCTTTAATCTCTTGTGGTACATTAACTTCTAATTTTTCTCCAGCTTTTAAACTTTTAGCTTGCTCTTTCCAGTTTTGTGCCTTACCAAAATCTCTTAAGATTTGTTTATCCATAGAGATATAATTTCCTGCATCAAAATCCTCTTTTGAAATAAATCTTGAACTTTCAGGTGTTAATACTTCATCACCTAAAACCCACTCACCTTTTGAATTTATGAAAATTTCAAATTTTGTATCAACAATCACAATACCATTATCAAGGGCATATTGTGTGAAACTTTTAAATAGGTTTTCCATACTTGAAATAATCTCTGGAAATTTTTCCCTTACAACTTGAGAATTTAAAGGTACGTCTTTAATCCCTTTTGTTGTTGGAGTGAAAATTGGAGTTTCAAATTTATGCCATTGTGGTAAATCTGAAGATAATTCTAAACCATATGGATCAATACCATTTTGACATGCATCATAAAGTGATCCTGTTAAATAGTTTCTAAAAATAAATTCAAACTGAACTACATCTCCATCAATTTGAGCTTCTAATGGTTTACATAATTCCATAAATTGACATCTTGGTGCAACCTCTAAAGATGGGTCAACTTTTTCATCTAAAATTGCTGTTCTTATTCCTGCTTCTTTTGCAAACGCTGCACCATTATTTGAAATAGCTGTTTGAGAAACACCTTTTCCCTCAATCTCAAGATTTAAAGGGATATCGAAAACAGAACATCTGTCACTTCTAACTAATAATACTTTTGCTTCATCACCTGGACAAGTATATAGGTCTGCATTTTTACCAATATAAAATAAATTGTAACCTAAATCTTCAAGTTCATTTATACCTTTTTGTGTTGTAGTCTTTTTTGATTCTGGCCAAAGCCCAAGTGCAACAATATCACTAATGTTCATTTATTCTCCTGATTTTATTTATTAACAATAATTAATGATTTTAAAATACCAATTGCAGTATTTAATTGATTATCTTTAAGTACATCTTCTGCAGATATAACTTTTTTACTAGAAACCTTTTCTTTCTCTTTTTTAACTTTTTTACCACCATTATCTTTTTCAAGCTCTTCTTCAAGATGTTTTTTTAGATCAGCTTCTTTAATTTTAAATTCACTATCACTTTCTTTTACAGCTTCACCTGCATATGAAATTACATCTGGAGTAATTCCAGTTGCCTGAATAGTTCTTCCACTTGGTAGATAGTATTTTGCAATAGTTAATTTAATATTCTCTTTTCTATCTTGTGTAATTGGTAAAATTGCTTGAACAGAACCTTTACCAAAAGTTTTTTCACCAATGATAATTGCTCTTTTATGGTCTTGTAAAGCTCCCGATACAATTTCTGAAGCTGATGCAGAACCACCATTAACTAAAACAACTAAAGGGATATCAGTAACTGTATTTATAGCTTTTGCTGTAAATTTTTCTTCATCTCCAATATCTCTACCTTTTTGTGAAACAATAACTCCATTATTTACAAAAAGATCTGTTACACCAATAGCTTGAGTTAAAAGTCCCCCTGGATTATTTCTTAAATCTAAGATAATTCCTTTTGCATTTGGTTTATTTTTAATCTCTTTTTTTAAGCTTTCAGTTACTTTTCTATCAAAGCTTGAAACCCTTAAATATAATAAGTCTTCATTCTCAATTGTTTTAGCAAAAACAGATTGTATTTTTATAATATCTCTAATGATATCAATTTTAATTGGTTTATTTTCACCTTTTCTAACAACTGTTAAAGTAATTGGAGTTTTAGGTTTTCCTCTCATTAAAGAAACCGCTTCATCCAAAGTCATATTTAAAGTTGATTTATCATCAATTTTTAAAATAATATCACCTGCTTTAACACCCGCTTCATAAGCTGGAGTATCATCAATTGGAGAAATAACAGTTAAAGCGGCATCTCTCATACCAACAGTAATTCCTAAACCACCAAACTCACCTTGTGTTTGAATACTCATCTCCTTTGAAGATTTTCTATCAAGATAAGTTGAGTGAGCATCAAGCTCTTGCATTAAACCTTTTAGTGCTTTATTTACTATCTCTTCAAGCTTTATATCATCTACATAATATTTTTCAACAGTTCCTATAACTTGAGTTAATTTTGAAAGTGATTCAAATCTAGTTTGACTTGATTCGTCCTCTTGTACTTGTTCTTTTGCAATAATTGATTGTGAGATAATTAGTAAAAATGAAGTTACTAAAAAAAACTTTTTCATTATTCACCTTTATATTTATTATTTATAAGAGTTTGTATTATATCAAAAATACATAAAAGTAAGGTTTTATAAATTTTTTTGTATTATTTACACTTAATTTTTAGAAGAGGTTTTAAATGAGCATAAAAGACAATGTTGATTTCGTAAAAGAAGAGTTAAGTAGTGAAGAAAAATTTTTAGAAGGTTTTGTAAAAATTGAAAGATTTTACAAAAAATATAAACTTATTATTATTGCGGCAGTTGTAATTATTGTTGGTGGAACTATTGGATATTATGTATCTAATTATTTTCAAAAGCAAACTAAACTAGAAGCTAATATTGCCTTTAATAAGGTATTAGAAAACCCTAATGACAAAGCTGCACTTGATTTATTAAAAGAAAAAAATGAACAACTTTTTCAAGTTGCAAAATTTATCCAAGCATCAAAAGAGGGAACTAGTGCAGATATCCAAGTTAAGTTTTTAAAAGAATTAACAGCTTATGAAAAAGCATTAAGTAATAAAAATATTGAACAATTAAATACACTTTCTATGAATAATGATTTTCTTTTAAAAGAGTTTGCAATTTTTAATAAAGCCTTAATTCAAACAAATGAAGGAAAATATAAAGATGCAAAAGCAACTTTACAGTTAATTCCTGAGGATTCAAAAGTTAATGATTTAGTTAATGTTTTAAAACATTATTTAGTAACAAAATAAGGAAAAAAGATGAAAAACCTATTACTATTTGTAAGTTTAGTATTTATCCTAGCAGGTTGTGCTACAAAAGAGCATTTTGAACCAGAAGATACTATTGGTAGTTATGATAATACAAAAGCAAATCTAAGCGCACAAATTACATCAATGAACAAAGATGGGGCAACTTTAGATAATGGTGAAATAATTACAAAAAGAGGTTTATCAAAATTTAAAATTCCAGAAGGTTATAATTTTTTAAATATCAGTGATGATAAAGTTATCTCTTCAAATTACAAAGATAAAATTTTAATTGATAAACAAGAGATTGAAGTTAGTGGAGTTGTTGTTGCAGCATCACTAAAAGATAATAAATTAGCTTTATTATATTCTGATAATTCAATAGAATTAAGAGATATAGCTGAAAATAAAACTTTATTAAAAGAGTATTTTAACCACTCTTTTGTAAATGATACAAGAATTGCAAATCCATATTTTATGAGTAATATTGTTTTATTCCCTACATTAGATGGTAGAATTATTGTTGTATCTTCTACAAATAAAATTGTAAAAAATATTGTTGTTGATCCTGATGGACAATTTAACAATATTACATTTTTAGATGTAATCAATGATACTTTAGTTGCAGCAACAGCAAATAAAGTTATCTCTGTTGGTGATGGAGTTTTAAACTTAAAAAATTATAATGTAAGAGATATCATTGCACATGGTAGCTACATATATATAGCAACTATTGATGGACAAATTATTAAAACAGATATTTCATTAAATATCATCCAAAGAAAAAAATATAAATATGCAAAAGTTTATGCTCTTGCATATGGAACTTCACTTTATGCTTTAGAATCTCAAGGATATTTAATCAATATCTCTGATGATTTTAAATCTGATGCAGTTTATGATTTTGGATTTGATAATGAAAGAAAAGTTATCGCTTTAGGTGACACAATCTATTATGATGATGAGTATATCATCTTAAAATAAATGCTCAAAAAACCATTTAAACCTTTTTTATAAGGTTTAAATGTTCTAGTTTTTTTCTATTATAATATCCAAACACAAAATATAACTTACACCATTTAAATCAAACTTTTTTGCAAAGGTTTTACATACATTTCCTGTTGCAAAAGAAACATACCTATTACTTAAATAAATCCCTTTTTTTGTTTCCATTGTTATATAAAAATACTCTTTTAAATAGTGTTCATCACCATCACTAGTTATATTATACATTCCACTTATAGATTCATCAAGAATTGTATCTTTAATCTGTTTTGAGCTTAAAACATCAATAATATAAATTGCTTCAATTTCATTATAGTATTTAAAATTTCTATTTAAATACTGGTGTATTTCTTCAATGGATTTATTTCCATTAATCATATCAATTGCAATTTGATCAAACTTCCCTATAGTATCCCTTTTCTTTTTGATACTATTTAATACTTTATCTTTAAATTCATTACCTGTTTTGTTAATTAAAGTTATGATTTCCAAAAACTCTTCATGGTTAAAAGAATCCTTTGGTTTTGAAAAATAATACCCTTGAAATAAATTTATTCCTGCTTTCATTGCCATAGAGATTGAATTGAAATCTTCAACACCTTCTGCTAATACTTTTATTCCTAAATTTTGACTCATTTTTGATATTGATTTAACTATCTCTTTATTTATAATTCTTTTAGATGTCGCAGTAAATAAAGACTTGTCAATCTTAATAATATCAGGACTAATTACATTTAATCTGTAAAAATTAGAGTTTCCTGTACCAAAATCATCAAGGGCAATCCCAAAACCTAAACCTTTAAAGTATTTACAAAATTTTTCTAAAGCTTCTATATTTTCTATCTCATCCTCTTTTATCTCTAAAATAAAATTTTTAAAAGGAATATTTAGTTTTGTTATTAAATCTATAAAGCCTAGTTTTTCTTTCTCAAAGTTATTTATTATGTCTGCTTCAACATTTAAAAAAAGTAGTTCTTTATTGTTTTTTTTATAGTAAGTATGAAACTTTTTAATTGCCAATTGTCTTGTCATTTCATCTAATTGACTACTTAAATTAGCTTTGTTAGCTAACTCAAAAAGTATTTGAGGGGGAATCATTTTGCCTTCAAATCTACATCTTGTTAAACTTTCATAAGCAAAAATTGATTTTGTTCTAATTGAAACAATAGGCTGAAGATGAATTTCAACAGCCTTGTTGCTTAATATTTTTTCTATTAAATTATTATCTGTTATATATGGTGAATTCATACCCTAGTATAACAATTTATTCATCATCCTTTGCAAATTTTTTGTATAAAAAATCTAATATTGCTTCTCTACATCTAATATATTCAGGATCAGATTGTAAAGCTACTCTATCTCTTGGTCTATCTAAGTTTACTTCTAAAACCTCACCAATAGTAGCTTCTGGGCCATTTGTCATCATAATTACTCTATCACTTAATAAAACTGCTTCATCAATATCATGGGTAATAATAATTACAGTATTTTGAACTTTTTGTTGAATTCTCATTAAATGTTCTTGTAAATTTGCCCTTGTTAAAGAATCAAGTGCACCAAATGGTTCATCCATTAATAAAACTTGAGGTTTAATTGATAGTGCTCTAGCAATACCAACTCTTTGTTTCATACCACCTGATATTTCGCCAGGATATTTATCTTTTGCATGGTCAAGATTTACCATAGAAACAAATTTTTCTACTCTTTCTTTTAATTGAGTTTTGGATAATCCGGGCATCACTTTTTTAACTGCCATCTCAATATTTTGATAAACAGTTAACCAAGGAAGTAATGAGTGGTTTTGAAATACAACTGCTCTTTCTGGTCCTGGTCCTTTAATCTCTTTATTATTTAAGATTATATTTCCCTCAGTTTGCATATCTAAACCTGCAATCATATTAAGAAGTGTTGATTTACCACATCCACTATGACCAATGATTGAAATGATTTCATTTTTTTTGATATTTAAATCAACATCAACAACGGCAACATACTCTTTTCCCCCTGGTAAAGGGAATGATTTTCTTATTTTTTCTAATTCTAAAAAATTGTTTTTACTCATAATATATTCCTTAAAAATGATCCCATTTTTAAGGGACCAATATCATTTTCTTTCTACTTTTTAACACAATTTATAAAAAATTGTTAAAAGTAGCAAAATCTAAAGTGCTTTAAAAATAAAGCTTTTACATTTTTTTTCTATAATCAAAGAAATCTGCAATAAACCCCATAATAACATCAAGGATAAATCCGATTATACCAACTGTGATAATCCCTAGAATAATATTATGATATGCTAAGTTATTGTATTCATCCCAAATCCAAAAACCTATTCCAATTCCACCTGTTAACATCTCAGCAGCAACAATAACTAACCAAGCAATACCTAAAGATAATCTCATACCTGTAAATATATAAGGAACTGCTACTGGTAATATAATTTTTGTAACCTTTTCTAAAGGTGTAAATTGTAAAACCTTTGCTACATTTAAATAGTCTTGATTAACACTTTTAACTCCAAGTGCAGTGTTTATAATAATTGGCCATATTGATGTAATAAATATTGTTGAAATTGCTGTTGCATCAATATCTTGAAATACAAATAACAATAATGGAAGCCAAGCTAATGGTGAAACTGGTTTAAATATTTGAATAAATGGATCTAATGCATATTGAAATGATTTACTCATTCCAACAGCAAGACCAACTGGAACACCTACAATAATTGCTAAAATAAAACCACTAAATACTCTTTCTAAAGATGCTAAGATTTGCCAAAAAATACCTTTGTCATCTTGATTCTCTATATAAAATGGATCAGAAAATACACCTTCTGGTTCTTCACCATCTGATGTTTCGCCACCAAATGCATATACATATGTATCACTTGGTGTTGGAAAATTTTCCACTACATTTGCAAGGGTTGACCAAACTTGAATTATTATTACTAAAACTACAAGTGGTAGAAATATCTTTTTATACAATTCTTTATTCATAAATTTACCTTCTTAATTAATCTCTTGTCCTTTATAATGCTTAGCCTGACAAATTGCGTAGGAGAAGAGATGACTAAGCATTATAAAAGACAAGACCCCTAAAGGGATTTTGTCTTTTTTAATTACTATTTTTTAGTTACATATTTTTCATCAGCACATCCTGCTGGTCCATAAGGACAAACATATGCAGGTTGTTTAGTTTCAACAGACCACTTATTTGCAGCTGCTAAATCTTCTTTTGATACTAAAGAATTTTGAACTTCAAAATCATAGATATAATCTACAGCTTTATTTGGATCCCAAACTTTTCCATCAATAAACTTATTGTATTCATCAACACCATCTTTTTTCCAAGCACTTGGTGGTAATGTATATCCAACCTCTTTTGCAACTTCTTCAAATAAATCAGGTCTATAAACTTTTTCAATAGTTGCTTTCATATCAACTGGTTTATCAAGTTGTCCCCATCTATACATTTGAGTAATAAACCACATACCGTGTGAATAAAAAGGATAAGATGCATAATAGTTAGCAAAAACGTTAAACATTGGGTTTGCTGAATCTACACCTTTGTTATAAAGGAAAGTTCCTGACATAGATTTTCTAAGTACATTTTTTGGAGCTTTTACATAATTTTTCTGAGCTAAGTAACCAATAGCTTCTTCTCTGTTTTCCCATGATTCATCTAACCACATTTGAGCTTTAATAACTGCTCTCATAACCGCTTTTGTAGTTTCTGGATATTTTTCAACAAAATCAGCTCTTGCTTGTAAAACTTTTTCTGGGTTATTGTTCCAAATATCATAGTTAGTTACAAGTGCCGAACCTTTACCTTTAAGTACAATTCTTGAGTTCCATGGCTCACCTACACAGTAACCTTCAATATTACCTGCAATTAAATTTGATGGCATTGTTGGTGGTGGGAATGGTTTAATTGTACAATCTTGATCTGGTTTAATTCCAGAACCAGCCATCCAATATCTCAATTCATAATTGTGTGTAGAAACTGGGTGAACCATACCAAAGTTAAGTGGTTGATAATTATCACCTTCTTTTGCTCTTTTTGCATCGATATATTTTTTAAGTGATTCAGCTGAAACAGGTCTTTTAGTCTCTTCAAGTCCATACTCTTTCATTTTATCAATAATATCATTACCATAAGTAATTGCATTACCGTTAAAATCAAGTGATAAAAGTGCTTGTAAGTTAGCATTTCCATTGATTCCTAAAGTTGCAGCAATTGGCATACCAGCTAAAGCGTGAGAAAAATCATACTCTCCGTTGATAACTTTTTGCTGAATACCTGGCCATCCACCACCCTCTTTTGCAACATGAACATCAAGCCCTTCTGCTTTGAAAAAACCTTTCTCTTTTGCAATAACTAATGGTGCACAGTCAGTAAGTGCAATAAAACCAATTTTTAATTTTGTTTTCTCCGGTGCTGCTAATAATGTAGAAGCTACAACTGAAACACCTAAACCAATTTTTAATACCTGTTTTAACATGAACTCTCCTTAATTTTACCTTTATCTAGTTTTGATGTGAAAATTCTAACACAGTATAAACAATTATTCAGCAGAAAAAAGTATATTTTTTATACAATCAAATCTTAATTTTTCATAAAATAAACTATATAATAAACTCCATAGAAAATTGAATGTATAATATATTTATAAGGTGCAGATAATGATTAAATCAGTTTGTGGATATTGTGGTGTTGGATGTGGATTAGAATTTGATACAAATAAACTTGTTGGAGATATTACATATCCTGTAAATGAAGGAAAACTTTGTTCAAAGGGTGTTAGTGAATTAATTAGTATAGAAACACCATCAAGACTTCTAAGACCCCATATAAGAAATGATATAAATAATGATTACAAAATAACCAGTTGGGAAAAAGCAATTGAATCAATTGTTAATAAGATGAAACAAACGCCCAAAAATAAAATAGGGTTTTATCTATCCGGGCAACTATTAACGGAGGATTATTATATTGCTAATAAACTAGTAAAAGGGTTTATTGGAACTAATAATATTGATACAAATAGTAGAACATGTATGGCAAGTGCTGTTGTTGCACACAAAAAAGCCTTTGGAGCAGATTTTGTTCCAGTTAGAATGAAAGATGTTGAAAAAGCAAACCTTTTAATATTAGCAGGAGCAAACACAGCAGAAGCTCATGTTGTATTTCATAATAGAATAAAAAAAGCAAAGAAAAAAGGGCTTCAAATAGTTGTTATTGATCCAAGGGAAACTGATACGGCTAAATTAGCGGATTTACACTTAGCAATAAAACCTGGAAGTGATATTGATTTTTTTAATTTACTATCTAAAAGAATTATTGATGAAGAGCTAGTAAATAAAGAGTTTGTTGAAAAACACGTTAACAATTTTGAATTATTAAAAAACAAATTTAAAAGAGTCCCTGTTACAAAGATGCTAAAAAGAACAGGTCTAAGCCAAGATGAATTTGATGAGTTTTGGGAGATTTATAAAAATAGTGAAAATATAATCACTGCTTGGACGATGGGATTAAATCAATCAGTTCAAGGTGTTGATAAAAATCTAGCACTAATCAATACCCATCTTTTAACAGGAAAAATATTTAAAGAGGGGAATGGGCCTTTTTCTCTAACAGGTCAGCCAAATGCAATGGGAGGAAGGGAAGTTGGAGGATTATCAACTATGCTTGCTGTTCATTTTGGTTTTGATAAAGATTCCATTGAAAAAGTTTCAAAATTTTGGGGAACAAAAACAATAGATAATAAACCTGGATTAACTGCAACACAAATGCTTGAAGCTAATCTAGATATTTTGATAATTTGTCATACTGATCCAATATACCATCTTCCAAATAGAAATAAAATGGAACAATTAATTAAAAAAATTCCAATGGTAGTTGAGATTAATGCTTATGAAAACTCAGAGACTGCAAAATTTGCTCACATAAGACTACCTGCTGCTCCATGGGGAGAAAAAGAGGGAACTCAAACAAATCTTGATAGAACTATAACAAAACAAGAAAAACTTACAAGGAGTTCAATTGATTGTAAACCTGATTGGGAGATTTTCCAATTACTAGCACAAGGTTTAGGATTTGGTCATACATTTAATTATAACACCCCTAAAGAGATTTTTGAAGAGTATCAAGAGATGACAAAATTAAGTGATCATATGAATATTCATGAAGCTAATTATGATGATATAAATGCCAAACCATTTATTTGGGGAGAAGATATCATTGCTAAAAAAGAGTTCTTAACACCTGATAAAAAAGCAAACCTATTTTTTGTTGAAAATAAACTACTTAGTGAAAAAACATCATTAAAGTACCCATTTACTCTTTTAACAGGACGAACTAGAGACCAATGGCATAGTGGTACAAAAACCAATCTTCCAAAAACTTTATTAAAATATAAGGAACTAAACTTTTGTGAAATAAATCCAATTGATGCAATGGAATTAGGAATAGTTGATGGAGAAGAGATTAAAATTAGTTCCACAAGAGGTGAAATTATTTCAAAGGCTTTAATTACAAAAGATATAAGAGAAAAATGTATATTTATTCCAGTAAGTAATAGAGAGATAAACTATCTTACAAATGACCTTTGTGATAAAGAATCATTTGAACCTGATTATAACCATAGTGCAGTAAAAGTAGAAAAGGTTTAATTTTCTACTTTAGCATTTTTATTTATCAATATTTTCTTGACTAATTATTCTTAAGCTTGGAAACTCAATTGCAGTTAAGTTTCCTAGTTTTTCATAACAAGCTCCCGTATCTGCATCGGCATAATAATCTGTTATCAAAGCCTCTTTGTGTGGTGTATGCCCATGGATATTGTAAATCTCTTTTATATCTTTTGGATGATTAATTCTATTATTTGTGATCTGGGCAATAAAATCTTGATACTCAAAACTATCTTTATCTAGGTTTCTCATTTCCCAAACATCACCAATACTTGAATGACTAACTACTAAATATCTTCCATCTTTGTTTTTAATATCTTTATATTCTATATAATAGGGTAAACTTTCAAGCCACTGTACATCAAATATAACTTCTTCTTTTGTGCAATTTCCATAACTTTTTAAAGTCTCCATGCCGCCCCATGTATTCACCCAATACGAACTTTTCACCAAAGAGTTATCTGCTAATAAATCTAATATAACATCACACATAGCTACTTCATGGTTTCCCCTTACACAATCATAATTGTTTTCTTTTATTAATTGAATAACTTCCTTTGAGTTTGGACCTCTATCCATTAAATCACCCACAAATATAACCTTGTCATCTTTTGGTATTTTATTTAATAAGGCTTTTAAAGTCTTGATGCAACCATGAACATCACCAATAACCCATGCCATAAATAATCCTTTGTTTTCTTTTAAAATAACATAATTTTTGTAGTAATTCTCTTCAAGAAGTTAGTTAGTTTCAATCTTTTAGCAATGATTGTTTTTTGTAACCTATTAAATGATTATACGTGGTATAATTTTCTTTTTAAAGGATTAAAATATGGATGAAAAATATAAACCTATAAGTTGTTATTTTTATGATGAATTGGAAGCCTTAGCAGTAAAAAAAATAAAATCAAAGATTTTATATCAAAATGGAGATTCTCAAAATGAAATTGAGGATTTTATCATTGATTTTAGGACATTAAATAAAGAAGAGTTTATGATACTTGATAATGGAATTGAAATAAGACTTGATAAAATTTTAAAAGTAAATGGTAAAAAGCCACAAACTACTTGTTAGTTTATAACTTTTACCTCACTAATAAATCTTGCTCTTCTTTGATATTTAGTGATTTAATTCTTCTTGTGTGTTTGGGTCTAAAATATTACAAAAAAGGTCTACACTCTATGTTCAAAATCTCTTAAAGAAATGTGAGAATTTGTATTTTTCATTTTTTGAACACTTTGTGGAACAAGGAAAATTGATTTTAGTATTTTGTGCTCCAAATATAAGGGGTTGTTGATAAGATTACTCAGATTTTTTTGTGGTATTAATTGTTATTTCTTTATTTTAACTCTTTGATATATATTCATACGCTGTAACACCATAAACTCTTTTAAAATGCCTATTTAAATGGGAAAGGTCAGTAAATCCAAACTCAACTACAGTTCCATATAAATCTTTTGTTGTATCCAAATATTTTTTTGCATGGATTATTTTACAGTTTAAAAAATATTGATAAGGAGTTATTCCTGTATTTGCTTTAAAAATCCTAATAAATTGGAATTTTGAAATATTTAATTCTTTAGATATTTCATCAATATCTAGAACTTCATCAAGATTATAGTAAATAATTTCTTTTGCTTTTTTTATAAATTCTGTTTCTTTTGTATATTCTAAAGAGAAGTCTTTTGAAGTAAAATTACTCATCAAGTTTAAATATAGTTCATTACATAAAGTGATGTCTTTATTGTTTAATATTGAATAAGAAAGGTTTAATATATCATTTTTCAATTTATCTTCATAAATAATAGGTTTAGAAAAAGTGACTATATCTTTTTTTTCTAAAGCTTCTAAAAATAAATCAGGTTTAATATAAAGCATAACATAATCTAATCCATCTTTGTAGTTCCCTGCATTTCCATCATGTACTTGTTCTGGATTAAAAAGCATAACACCATTTTTATATGATGTTTGAGAAACTCCTTCTAAGTTATATTGTTGAACACCATTTAAAGTAACACCTAAGGTGTATTCTTCATGTGCATGTTTTTTATAAGAGAATTTACTCATTTTTGCAGATAAAACAGTAATATCTAATTTATTTTTATATATAAATTTATCCATATTTTTAGCTAAACTCCGTAACTCCTGATATGATAATAGCACAATATACTAAAAACAGGGATAATAATGTATTTGTAATTCTTTTATGCTTTATCAAAAATGACTTTAATAAGCTTCCAAAGATTACCCAGAAAAAGAATGACATTGAACCTATACTTGCAACAACAATAGTAAAAATAAGTAACTCAGATAAAGAGCTATAATAAGGCATAATAAAACTTGGAAAAACTGTTATGCAAAAAAGAATCACTTTTGGATTTATAAACTGCATTAAAAATCCAGATTTAAAAGTGCCAAAATTTTTTTTCTCATTTAATGAATTATCCATATTATAAATTTGATATGCTAAATATAAAATATAGCTTGCCCCAATTATTTCCATTACAAGCATAGCTTTTGGTGTAAATGAAGCCAATAAAGAGTTTAAAATAACAGACAATACTAAAATAATTGCAAAAGCAATAGATGCTCCATAACAAAAACTAACTGCTCTTTTTACTCCATAGTTTTGAACAGTTGACAAAGTAACTATATGAGTAGGGCCTGGGGCAAATGTGATGATAATACAGTAGATTAAAAATGATAATATATTCATGTTTTTTCCTTTTTTTGCTATTACATATTACAATGTAATTTAAAGAATATTTCTTTACTGCTATTTGTTAAAGTAGAGTTAGCTCCCTTATCAGCTTGGTTACTACTTCCTGCACTTAAACTTTTTATTACTATTAAAGAAAATAAAATTAATAGCATTAGTTTTATAAATCTCATAACTGACTCCTTTTACTATTCATGTAGTTTCGCACCTCTAGTCACTTTATCAACAATCTTTTTTTCTGCTCTTATACCAATTCCAACCACAGGAAGATTTTCTGTTTTATAAGCACGAACTGTTTCCCTATTGGCAGAGTCGTGACCAGTGGCAAACATATCTTCGATATATAATGCAACTGTAATTTCTTTAGATTTTGCACGTTGAAGAATAGTCTGTAACTTTTCTCTAGAAGTTTTTAATATTATCGTTGGTTGAATACTTAAAGGAGAATATTCTTTTCCTGATTTGTCTATATATATTTCTCCAATTATTTGTGGAGATTGCCCCACAATTCCAGAAGTTAAAAAAGAGACTACATTTAATTTTTGCCAACTTTGTAAGTCTTCAGCAACTACTATTGCTACTTTAGTTTGAAATTCCATTTGTACTCCTTTTTTGGAATTATACTTAGTTGCCTATTTTTTGAATAGTACATTATTGCATTTTGAAAGTTATGTAGATATATTTTTAAAAGGTCATTTGAGTACATTGATATATAATAAACCCTAAAAATAAGAGCTATATAGTAATAAAGTATTAGTTGATATGCCAACCCATCTAAAACCATCAACTTATGAATAACTGATGTCTATAATATATAAAAGTTCAACAACCTGTAATATTTGGAACTTTAAAACCCCAATTTAATTAGATAAATTCACCTCAACCTATACCCAATTCCTGAAACATTTACAACAAACTCACTTCCTATTTTTTTTCGCAGGTCTCTAACCACACTTCTTATAGCAGATAAACTCATAGAATCACTTCCCCAGATTTGATACTCTATCTCTTCATATGAAACTGCTTTATTCATATCAACACAAAGAAGTGTTAAAAGTTGATTCTCTTTTTTATTTAGTTTTACCTCTACACCATTAATTATTGCTAAGTGTTTATCAATGTCTATTTTAGTGGTTTCATTTAAATCAACTACTTTAGGCGTTGTTTCATCAAGCTTTTTAAAATATGCTTCAAAAGCTTCAAATAGTTCATCTTCTGTTACTGGTTTTATTATATATCTATCAACTCCATTATTAATCGCTTCTATTAAAAGTTCTGTATCTGTATGGGCTGATACTATTATTGTGTAAGCTTTACTTGAACGTTTTTTTAACTCTTCTATTAATTCAAATCCACCCATAATAGGCATTTTTAAATCTGTCATAACTATATTAGGAAGATAATCTTCATATTTATCGACACCTTCATAACCATCACTTGCCGTATAAACTTCTTTAAAAAAATGTTTCAACATCGATGCAATATTATTTCTAATAATATCTTCATCTTCCACTAAAAGTATTGTTTTTTCTTTTAATCTACTCAATATTTGCATTACACATATCCTTTGTTTTAGGAATTGATATCTTAAAGTTTGCACCCTCTTCTATATTTTGTGCGATTAGTAAACCTTTCATATGTTTATGAATAATCTCTTTTGAGATATATAAACCAATACCTGTTCCATGTCCCTCTTTAGTTGTAAAATATGGTTCAAAAATTTTATCAATAATTTTTTCATCTATTCCTCCACCATTATCTTTTACTTCACAGTAGATATTTTTTTCATCTTCATCTAAATATATCTTAATTTTTGGATTTTGAATTTCCCTTTCTATTAATACATCTTTAGCGTTTGAAATTAAGTTCAATACTACTTGAGAAAACTCATTTGAGTATCCATAAACTGTAATCACCTTTTTACAATAAATTTGTAAATTTATATTTTGATTTTCTAAAGATGCTTGCAATATTTTATATGCTTTTTGCACCTCATCTTTTAAGTTAAAGCACTCTTTTTCTCTATCTGGTTTAAAAAATGTTCTAAAATCATCTATTGTTTGACTCATATACTTTAACTGTTCATTTGCTTCTTTCATTCTTTCATCAAGGAAGTTTTTATCAGCACCTTGTTCTATTGCAGTCCATTTTATATTCATCATAATAGCACTAACTGCTGAAATAGGCTGTCTCCACTGGTGGGCAATATTTCCAATCATCTCACCCATTGCTGCCATTTTTGATTGCTGAATTAATAAGTTTTCTTTTTCTCTTTGTTTATCAACCTCTATTTTTACTTTTTTATGAAGTGTTTTATTAAACTCATCTAACTCTTTTACTTTTATCTCTAATGATTCGTTTAGATTTGAAATTTTTCTTTCATCTCTTCTTTGCATAGTTTGATAAAGTATTAATGTAATAATTGAACCAATGGCAGCTATTATAAGAAACATTATTGTTTGCTCTTTATCTTTATTTATCTCTTCAAGTTGAGAAAACTCTTTTTTTGCATCAAAGGTAACACTAATACCACCCCTTACATCACCTACTTTATAACCTTGAAAAGAGTGACAGTTTAAACAATCAGGCTCAGTTTTTAAAGCCCCTACAAATCTAAAAGTATCCCCTTTTATATTCCAATAATAAGGTATTTCTGGATTTTCATCAAATCTATCTAAGACAGATTTCTCGTACTCATCTGGAGCATTGTGTTTATTTATAAGCTTATTACTAGTGATTTTAAGAGTAAAACCTTCCCTTGTACTTGCAATATCAGAAATCATCCTTGTCATAAAGGCAGGATTTACCCAAACCATTGTCTCACCCTTTTCTGATTTGATGAAATTTGGATTCAAATATGGATTTGGCTGTAACTCTTCTGTTTTTACATATACACCATTAAATTGGGCATTCCAATGTCGCATATCAACAATAAGATTAAAGATAGCCTCTGCTTTACTTCGTAAACTTTCAACTAATAAATCTTCTTGGACTTTATATGAGTCTTTTATAGTACTACCAATTAACAAAAACAAAGATAGTATAAAAAATACAAACAAATATACAATTGACCGTCTTATTTTAATTTCCTTAGTTTTTCATAATTGTATCTATTCTGTACAATTGATTTTTTCTATATATGTATATAATTTATACACAAAAATTTAAAAATCCTATTTTTTTCCTCACTTTATTTGATTTAATACCACATCTTAAAAATAAATATTAAAAAGGAGTTTGGATGTCGTATATTAACCCATCTGAGTTTGCTACCAAAATGGTAGATGCGGGTGAAGAAAAAGTCTTCATGTCAACAAAGGATACTCTTATTAGAGCTTACATGGCTGGTGCTATTTTAGGTTTAGCAGCGGTATTTGCAATTACAGTTGCAATGAAATCAGGTTCTCCAATTTTAGGAGCTTGTTTATTCCCTGTTGGTTTCATTATGCTTTACTTAATGAAATTTGACCTTTTAACTGGTGTATTTACTTTAGTACCTTTAGCTTTAATTGACAAAAGACCAGGGGTTACAGTTGGTCAAATGTTAAGAAACTGGGGATTAGTTGCTTTAGGTAACTTTGGTGGAGCCTTTACAGTTGCTTGTATGATGGCATTTATCTTTACTATGGGTTTTAATACAGACGGTGGAGCTATAGCTGCAAAAGTTGCTACTATCGGTGAATCTAGAACTTTAGGATACTCAGCACATGGTGTTGATGGATGGATTACAGTATTCATTAGAGGTATGTTATGTAACTGGATGGTATCTATGGGTGTTGTTGGAGCTATGATTTCAACTTCAGTTTCAGGTAAATGGCTTGCAATGTGGATGCCAGTTATGTTGTTCTTCTTTATGGGATTTGAGCACTCAATTGTTAATATGTTTTTATTCCCATTCTCTTTAATCATGGGTGGAGACTTTACAATCGCTGATTACTTATTATGGAATGAACTTCCAGTTGCATTAGGTAACTTAGTTGGTGGTTTAGTATTTGTTGGCCTAATGATTTATGCTACTCATGTTAAAACAGGGGCAAAAAGAGATTTAGGTGTGACTGCTTCTTATGATAAAAAAGCTGCATAATTAAAAACAAAAGGTGAAGGTTAAACCTTCGCTCTTTTGGATTTTAAAAGTATTGATACCAATGTTTTTATAATCTAAAAGCAAAAAGGATGAAAATGACAAAAATTGAAATGACCGAACAAATTATAGTTGCAAAAAAAGAGTTAGGACTTTCATGGGAAGAGATTTCTAAAAAAGTTGGATTAGGTTCTGTATTTTTAACTTCCGCTTGTTTAGGACAAAACAGTTTAACAAAAGAGCCTGCAAAAAAACTTTGTAAAGTTTTAAAACTAGGGAAAGATGTAGAAAAAGCTTTAATTGAATTTCCATATAAAACTTGGGAAAAATCAATTCCTACAGACCCAGTTGTTTATAGGTTTTATGAAGTAATTGGAGTTTATGGGGATACTATAAAAGAACTTATAGGTGAAAAATTTGGTGATGGAATTATGAGTGCAATTGATTTTTCAATGGACATTGATAAAGAAAAAAATCCAGCTGGCGATAGAGTAGTTATAACTATGAATGGGAAATTTTTACCATATAAATCTTGGTAAAAATAATCTTTAACGAAGAACATTTTTTGTTCTTCCTTAAGGTTTAATAGTATGAAAAATATATTACAAATAAACTATGGACAATACTCATCAAAAGGTGTGAAAGAAGTAAACCAAGACTTTCACGGTATTTGTGTACCAAATGAACACCAACTAAAATATAAAGGTATTGCAATTGCCCTTGCTGATGGAATTAGTTCAAGTAATGTTAGTGATATAGCTAGTCAAATTTCCGTAAACTCCTTTTTAGAAGATTACTATTGTACCTCACAGACTTGGTCTGTAAAAAAATCAGCCATGAGAGTTTTAAGCGCCACAAACTCATGGCTTTTTTCCCAATCTAAAAAAAGTATCAATTCCTATGACAAAGACAAAGGGTATGTTTGTACTTTAAGTTCAATAGTTATTAAATCAAATACTGCACATATATTTCATATTGGTGATTCACGAATTTATAGAATTAGAAACAACAAAGAAGAGTTACTAACAACTGACCACAGAATATGGGTATCAAGTCAAGAGAGTTATTTAAGTAGAGCTATGGGATTAGATTCCCAACTTACTATTGATTATGAACATACAGCCGTTGAAAAAGATGATATATTTATTTTAGCAAGCGATGGTATTTATGAATTTTTAGATTTTAAAACCATAAAAGATACTTTAAATATTTTTGATGGACATTATGACACTGCTGCAAGAGTTTTAGTTGAAAAAGCACTTGAAAATGGTAGTGATGATAACTTAACTATTCAAATAATTAAAATCACAAATCTTCCAGATAAACAAATTAAAGAGATTACTGAACAACTAGAAGAAAAAAAAGTTCCCTCTTTACTTGAAGCAAGACAAGAGTTTGATGGGTTTTTAGTTTTAAGAAACTTAACATCAAGTAGTAGAAGTCACACCTATGTTGTTAAAAATATCAAAACTTCAAAAAAACTTGTTTTGAAAATTCCATCAACTGAACTACAAGATAACAAAGCTTATCTAGAAAGATTTTTATTAGAAGATTGGATTGCCAAAAAAATCAATAATCCCCACGTAGTTAAATCATTTATACAAACAAGAAAACAAAACTATGTTTACAATGTAACAGAGTTTATTGAAGGACAAACTTTAACTCAATGGATAATTGATAACCCAAACCCAAAACTAGAAAAAGTGAGAGATATAATTGAACAAATTGCAAAAGGATTATATGCATTTCATAGATTAGAGATGATTCATCAAGATATACGTCCTGAAAATATAATGATAGATGATACTGGTCTAGTTAAAATTATAGATTTTGGAGCAACTAAAGTTGCAGGTTTATGTGATATTTCTACATTAACAGAACAATTTCATATTCAAGGGACAGCTATGTATTCTGCCCCTGAATATTTTTTAGGATTTGAAGGGACTACAAAATCAGATATTTTTTCACTTGGGATAATTACTTATCAATTGTTGTCGGGCTCTTTTCCATATGGAGTTAATGTTTCAAAATCAAATACAAAATCTCTTCAACGAAAATTAAAATATAAATCAATTTATGATGAAGATAAAAAAAATATCCCTATATGGGTTGATGAAGCTATTAAAAAAGCGTGTGAGATTGAGCCATCAAAAAGATATTCTCAAATTTCTGAATTTATTTATGATTTATATAATCCAAATGAGAATTTTTTAAGGAAAACAAAGCCTGCTTTAATACAAAGAAATCCATTAATATTTTGGCAAAGTAGTACACTAATACTTTTTGTTTTAGTTTGTATACTTTTACTTTCATAATTTTAATGTATTTTTAAGCATTAAAGCAAGAAAAATAAGATTTATTTTAGCTAAATACTTATTTTTAATTAATTTTTAAGTTTATTAGTATGTTTTATATACAGTATTTTGTATTTAAAATTATCAAAATTTGCAATAATAAAATAACAAGAAATAAAGGAAAAAAACTATGAAAGAGAAATTAGTAGTCATTGGAAATGGCATGAGTGGTCTTCGTGTAATTGAAGATTTATATGAATATACAAACGATAAATATGAGATTACAATTTTTGGTGAAGAGCCATATGTAAACTACAATAGAATTATGCTTTCATATATCTTATCTGGCGAAAAAACATTTGAAGATACTATTATTAATCATCGTTCATGGTATGAACAAAACCATATTGCTTTACATAAAGGGGATAAGGTAGTTTCTATTGATAAAAAGAATAAAAAAGTAAAATCTGAATCTGGCTTAGAGATTTCATATGACAAACTTTTAATAGCTACGGGGTCAAAACCTTTTATTCCTACAACACAAGGAAGTGATTTAGGAAATGTAATTGCCTTTAGAAACAAAGCTGATGTTGACACTATCATGTCTACAATAAACAAAGAAAAAACTGCTGTTGTTGTTGGGGGAGGATTACTTGGTCTTGAAGCAGCTTATGGTATTGCTATGCATGGAGTTAAGACTGTCTTAGTGCATAGGTCAGGTTCAATTTTATCTCAACAATTAGACTCTACTGGTGGAAGACTTTTACAAAAAAACTTAGAAAGCTATGGAATAGAGTTTAAATTAAATACTACAGTTGAACAGATTTTAGGAAGTGAAAAAGTTGAAAAAGTAACTTTTAGTGATGGAACAATTGTAGATTCAAATCTTATAGTATTTGCTACAGGGATTATCCCAAACAAAGACCTAGCAATTGATGCTGGATTAGAAACTAAAAAAGGTATCTTAGTAGATGATTTTCTAAAAACTTCAGATGATTCAATCTATGCTGTTGGAGAATGTGTTGAACACAATGGAAACACTTATGGATTAGTTGCTCCTCTTTATGAACAAGGAAAGGTTTTAGCTAAAAAATTAGCTGGTGTAGAAGTTCATGGTTATAGTGGCTCAACACTATCAACTAGACTTAAAATTTCTGGTGTTGATTTATTTTCTGCAGGGGATTATTTAGGTGATGAAACAACTGAAGAATTAATTTTACTTGATGAAAAAGTTGGAGTTTATAAAAAACTTGTTATCTATGATAATAAAATTATTGGTATTGTACTTTATGGAGATACAGCTGATGCATCATGGTATTTAAAACTATTAAAAGAGCATACAGATATAAGTGACTTAAGAACAAAAATTTTATTTGGTAAATCTGCACTTGGTGATTCTGGTCATGGTGGAGATGATGTCAATGCTATGAGTGATGACGAAGAGGTTTGTGGATGTAATGGTATTTGTAAAGGTGATATTGTAAATGCCATAAAAGATAAAGATTTAAAATCTCTTGGGGATGTAAAATCATGTACTAAAGCTGGGGCTTCATGTGGATCTTGTGTTGGTTTAGTTGAGCAAATTTTAGTAAATACTTTAGGTGATGAGTATAATTCTGCACCTGAGGGAATTTGTTCTTGTACAGATAAAGGTCATGGAGAAATCAAAAAAATCATTGATAATGGTGAGTTTGATACAGTTTACGATGTATTTAAAAAAGCACAATGGAAGACAGAAGATGGTTGTGCAAAATGTAGACCAGCAGTTAACTACTACTTATTAGCTAAATACAATGATGATAAGTATATGAATGATAAAAGATCTGCACTTGTAAATGACAGAAACTTCGCAAATATTCAAAAAGATGGTACCTACTCTGTAGTTCCAAGAATTTGGGGTGGATTAACAACTCCAAAAGAGTTAAAAGATATCGCTGATATTGCTGTTAAATATGAAGTTCCAACTATCAAATTTACTGGTGGTCAAAGACTTGATATGTTTGGTGTAACAAAGGAGCAATTAGCACCTATGTGGAAAGACTTAAATGATTGTGGATTTGTATCAGGTCAAGCTTATGCAAAGGGTCTTAGAACTGTTAAAACATGTGTTGGAAATACATATTGTAGATTTGGTACACAAGATTCTATGGGTATGGGTGTTAAGTTAGAGAAACTTACTTGGGGTTCATGGACTCCACACAAATATAAAATCGCTGTATCAGGATGTCCAAGAAACTGTGCAGAAGCAACAATCAAAGACTTTGGTGTAATTGGAGTTGATTCAGGATGGGAACTACATATTGCTGGAAATGGTGGTATAAAAGTGCGAGTAACAGACCTTTTATGTAAAGTTGAAACAGAAGAGGAAGTATTTGAATACACAAAAGCATTTATGCAATTTTATAGGGAAGATGCTTACTATTTAGAAAGAACTGCCCATTGGATTGAAAGAGTTGGTTTACAATATATCAAAGATGAAATCTTAGATGAAGAAAAAAGAAAATATTGGGCGAGCCGTTTTGATGAGTCACAAAAATCAGCACAAGTTGACCCATGGAAAAAAGCAATCGAAGATGGATTTACAAAAGAATTTGACAAAATTGTAATTAGCCCAGAGGATTCACATAGTTTTGAAGCAAAAGGAGTAGAGGCATGAGTAATTGGTATAAAATAACTGAAGTAGATAATATCCCAGAGATGGGTGCAAGAGTAATAGAATTTGGAAAATTAGAACTTGCTATTTTTAAAACAAAAGATGGTGAGATTTTTGCTATAAACAATATTTGTCCACATAAACAAGGTAAATTAAATGATGGTTTAGTTCATGAGCATATAGTAACATGCCCCCTGCATAATACTGATATCAATTTAGAAAATGGTTCTGCCATTGGTGAAGATTATGAATGTTCAAAAACATATGAAACAAAAATTGAAAATCAACAAATCTATATACAAATCCCTTAACAAACCTAACAATTAAGGAGTTTATTTTTTATAAAATAAATTCCTTATCATTTAATAATTTTTATCATCTAAGAGTATTTTCATAAATAAAATGTCACAATCAGAAATTGGTTTTATATATTAATTTATTACTAAGAAGTTACATTTATGGAAATCCTTAAAAATTTAAAAATACTCTATATTGATGATGAAAAGCTTATTAGAGAAGATGCAGTGGAATACCTTTCTTTTTATTGCGAAAATGTTTATGAAGCTTGTGATGGAAATGATGGTTTAAAAAAATACCAAGAGCATAAACCAGATATCATTATTACAGATATAAAAATGCCAAAATTAAATGGTATAGAGATGATTAAAAAAATTAGACAACATGATAAACTAACTAAAATCATAGTTGCAACTGCACATTTAGAAACTTCATATTTAATGGATGCAATTGAGTTAGGTTTAGTAAAATATTTAGTTAAACCTATAATGGAAGATACCTTACTTCAAGTTTTGGAAAAATGTACCGAAGATGTTGTAAAAGAACAATCAGTGTTTAATATTTTCGGCGGCTTTGCCTTTGATATATTAAACCACACACTTTTTTGCAATCAAGAACAAATCCCTTTAACAAAAAAAGAACTTCTATTTTTAGAACTTCTAATCAAAAACTCAAATCGTGCAGTAAAATATGATGAATTTAGTAACTATGTATGGGATGGATATATGAGTGAAGATGCCCTACGTTCTATTGTTAGGGAGATTAGAAAAAAAACTACAAAAGAGAGTATTAAAAATATCTCTGGTATTGGTTATCAAGTTAATTTGGGAAAATGAATATGTTAAAAAATTTAATTATCATTTTAAATCTAATCATATTAAATTTATATGGTTCACAACATATAACTCCAATACCTAAAGAGATTAAATTTAACAAACAAAAAGCCTTATTAGGGAAAAAACTTTATTTTGATACAGTTTTATCAAAAGACAATTCTGTTTCTTGTGCAAGTTGTCACAACCTAGAACGTGGAGGTGTTGATAATTTACAGTACTCATATGGTGTCGAGGGACAAGAGGGTGATGTAAACACACCAACTGTTTTAAATGCTATTTATAACTTTAGACAAATGTGGGATGGTAGAGCAAAAGATTTAGCTCACCAAATTCAATTTCCTCTTACAAATCCAAAGGAGATGGGAAATAGTTTTGATAATATCATCAAGGCTTTAGAAAAGGACACTTCATACAATAAAGCCTTTAATGAAATTTATAAAAATGGAATTACAAAAGAGAATATTGGCGATGCCCTTGAAGAGTTTCAAAAAACTTTAGTAACCCCTAGTGCATTTGATGACTATCTAAGAGGTGATGAAAATGCACTAACACCAAATCAAAAAAAAGGTTATGAACTTTTTCAAAAAAAAGGATGTGTTTCTTGTCACAATGGTATTAATCTTGGAGGAGGATTATATGCGCGTTTTGGTTTGATTGATAATAGTATCACTGATAATTTAGAAAATAAAATTTATGAAAATGATAATCCCCATTTTGGTCTTTATAACGTAACAAAAAATGATTTTGACAAATACTATTTCAAAGTACCAACTCTAAGAAATGTAGCATTAACAGCACCTTATTTGCACGATGGAAGAGTTAAAACATTAAAAGAAGCAATTGGCTCTATTGCAAAAGCCCAGCTAGGATTAGATTTAACAGATGAAGAGATTTTTTTAATTGAAGAGTTTTTAAAATCTTTAAATGGTAAAGTCACTATTATTCAATGAAACAATATCTAATAAAAAACAATATTTATATAGTTTTAGTAACCTTACTAGTAGTTTTTTTATTTATGATTTATATAATTATAGTTCATAAAAAAAACACTCAAATTTTCTTTAATCATAATGACCAAATAAATATCATTACTGCTTTGAACAATAAACTAAACAACTATATCAAAGGAAATAGCGAAATTAACAATTTTGATATTTTAAATGAAGATATAAATTATAGTTTAAACTCATTGGAAAAATTAAAGACCGATGCAGTTTCTACAAAGTTCAAAAATCAATATATAAAAATTTTAGATGAATTATTAATTCAATTTAATGAAAAAGTTATCTGGCTAGAAAGATTTAAAGCCAGAAAAGCAGCAAATAAAAGAATAATATCAATTATTGTAGATAGGTCGTATAAAGAATTAGAACAATTAGATCAAGAGCTAAATGATAAACTTAATAATATTAGAATTGATATTCTTGAAAGTTTAGAGAATAATGGGGTTTATGATAAAGATATTATCAAATATTATGATTTAGAGTTTGATATAGATAATATTTTTATTAAAAATTTTATCCAAAAAGTAAAAGCCTTACAAGAGAGTATAAATTTTCAGTTGAAGTATCAAAATATTGCAATAAATAGTAATATTGATATATTATTAAGAGATGCGAAAGAATCTTTATTAAAACAAAGAGAATTTGCACAAAATAGTGTATATTTATCATTAAATATTCTTTTTGTTTTGGTTGCCCTCTTCCTCTCTCTTTTTACGCTATTTTATAGAAAACTAATAGCTTCGCAAAAACAACTACAAAACTTAACATACCAAAGTAAACTTGCATCAATGGGTGAGATGATAGGTAATATTGCACACCAATGGAGACAACCATTAACACATCTTTCATTTCTTTTAATGAATTTAAAAACTGCCTATGAAAAAAAGATGTTAACTCCTGAATATTTTGATAAAAAAACCACAATGGCAAATGCACAAATAAAATATTTATCAAATACAATTGATGATTTTAGAGATTTTTTTAGAAATACCAATAATAAAGAGATTTTCAACCTAAGTTCTTCTGTAAATGAAGTAATAAATTTATTAAAAGATAGTTTTACTCACCATGAAATTGAGATTGAAACTAATTTAAATAAAACTATAGAAATAAAAGCTTATCGAGGGGAATTTTTACAAGTTATTTTTAATATTCTAAACAATGCAAAGGATGAGTTTTTAAAAAGAAAAACAAAAAATCCAAAAATCATAATTAAAACTCAAGTTTCAAAAAATGAAATCAAAATAGAGATTGGAGATAATGCAGGGGGAATAAAAAATGAACTTCTTCAAAAGATTTTTGAGCCATATTTCACTACTAAAGACAAAGGTTTGGGTATTGGTCTTTATATGTCAAAAATCATAATTGAAAAAAGTGATGGTAAACTAGAAGCAACAAATACAAAATCTGGTGCTTTGTTTATTATCAAATTTAAAAAATAGAATAAATTTTTTAGCTTATTTTTATTTTCCCAGAATTTCCACATTTTTTTTCTTTAAAATTGTAATTATATTTCAAAGAGGAGAAAGAAATGAAAAAATCTATAATTTTGGCATCTGTTGTTTTCGCATGCTCAAGTGTTTTTGGTGCGGGGGACACTGATTTATTAGACCAAGCTAAAAAAGCTGGACTAAAACCAATTCCACAATCAAAGTTAGAAGTTCTAAAACTTGTTGATAATCCAAAAAACCCTATTACTGATTGTAAGGTTGAACTTGGTAAAAAACTATACTTTGATCCAAGACTTTCTAAGTCTGGAATTATTTCATGTAACACATGTCACAACCTAGCAATGGGTGGTGTTGATGGAGTAGGAGCAGCAATTGGACATAAATGGACTCCAAACCCTGCTCACTTAAACTCACCTACTGTTTATAACTCAGTATTAAACAAAGCACAATTTTGGGATGGTAGAGATCCACACCTAGAAGCACAAGCTCAAGGACCAGTTCAAGCAGGTCCTGAAATGGCAGCACCTAAAGGATTAGTACTTGATAGAGTTACTTCAATGCCAGATTATGTTGCAGAATTCAAAAAAGCATATGGTCCAGATGTAAAAATCACTTTTGAATTAATCACAGATACAATTGCAGTTTTTGAAAGAACATTAATCACTCCATCAAGATTTGATGCCTTTATGCATGGTAAAACTTCTGCATTAACAAAAGAAGAGAAAACTGGCCTAAAAGTATTCATCGATAAAGGTTGTGCAAGCTGTCATAATGATATTGGTTTAGGTGGAACAATGATGCCATTTGATGCTTCAAAATATGACTTAAATGTTGGTGGATTTACAGGAACAAAAGATGGAATGGTTAAAACTCCAACTCTAAGAAACATTGAAGAGACTGCTCCATATTTCCATAATGGTAATGTTTGGTCATTAGGTCAAGCTGTTAAACTTATGGGTGATATTCAATTAGGAATGAAACTAACAGATAAAGAGACTTCTCAAATTGTTACATTCTTAAAATCTTTAACAGGTAAAAAACCTGAAATCTCATATCCACAGTTACCAGTTATAACTGAAAAAACTCCAAAACCAGATATGAACTAAAAACTAAGAAGAGTCTAACTAATAGACTCTTCTTTTTGAAAAATTGATACAAAAAGAGACTACTAATTTTAAACTATACTTATATAAGTTTTATAAATATTTTTTATCATTCTTTTTAAGTAGAGTTAATCTAATATTTTCCTTATAAACTAAAAAAGGGAGATGGGGAAATGTTAAAAAAACTATTAGCTTTAATCTTTATTGCTTCAATGTTCTTAACTAATCTAAACGCAAATGAAAAAGGGAAAGTTACAGGTGGTTCTTACCATGAGTGGCCAAGTTGGTTCAAAGAAAGTTTCTTAAATATTGGGGAAGATATTGAAGAAGCTAAGGAAGAAGATAAGCATGTGATTTTATTTTTAAGTCTTGATTTTTGTCCATATTGTACAAAAATGCTTGATGATAACTTCAAAGAGGGAGCAAAAAACCAAGAATATATCCAAAACAATTTTGATGTAATTGGGATTAATATTAAAGGTAGTAGAGAACTAGCTTTAAATGAAGAACAAAGTATGACTGAAAAAGAGTATGCTGATTACTTAAAAGTTATGTATACACCAACAATTATTTTTCTAAACCAAAATAATGAACAAGTTGTTAGAGTAAATGGATATAGGTCAGAACCAAACTTTAAACTTATACTTGATTATGTAAAAAATAAAGAATACAAAAATATGGAATTAACAACTTATTTAGAAAAAGTTAAAAATAAAACTTTTTATACTTTAAAAGATAATTCTATGTATAAAGATATAAGTGATTTATCAAAAATAGATTCCCCTTTAGCTGTTATTTTTGAAGATGGAAGCTGTACTCAATGTGATTATATGTATAACACAACTTTCAAAAATAAAGATGTACAAGAAGAGATGGGTAAATTTACAGTTATTAGATTTGATGCAACATCAAAAGAAAAAATTATAACTCCAGATGGTACAACTACAACACCATATGATTGGGCAAAACAGATTTCTTTAGATTATAGACCGGGAATTTTACTTTTTGATGATAAAAAAGAGATAGCTAGAATTGATGCACTTTTATTTAGTTTCCACTTTAAAGAGCTATTTAGATATGTAAGTGGTGAATACTATAAAGAATATCCAACGTTTTTAGATTATTTAGGTCCTAGACAACAAGAATTAATTAATGCAGGGATTAATATTGACTTATCTGATAAAATCTAATTTTAATTCAAAGGAAATTATTTCCTTTGAATTTTATTTTAACGTGTAAACAACTTTACTATCTTCTATTTTTATATATTTTTTATTTACTAATATATTAATAAATTTATCAACCTCTTCTTTTTTCAAAGTTCTCATAAATATCGAATTTATTGTATTGGCTAAAGTTTCAATTTTTCTAGGTTTTGCGTTACCTCTTTTAACAAGATAATCAACAATACTTTCAACTTGTTCATTTTTATTTCCAAATTTTTTTAAAGCAGGGATATCATTTACTTGGGGATATCTATTTATTAATACCTTCTGTTTTTTTAGATATTTAATTAACAAATCAAAACCTGTATCTTTTGAAATTATATGAAAAAATCCATCAGGATCCTTCTCCCAAAGCTTTCCAATATAACAAGTTATGTGAAAATCTAATGCATTTTTTCCACTCCCTTCAATAGGAATATATTCAGCATTCAAACCAAGCTTTTGAATTGAGGTTACTAATTCAATAGGGATTTTAGATTGATTCGCTCCAATAAAAATAAATACCTTAAAAAGATATTCTTCTGGTAAATTAAAAGAAGTAGGCTGTACATTTTCATAATCTACAAATATATAATTAATTCTAGTACTCATATAACCTCTTTTTTATAATGATTCATATTATAGTAAAAAAATTATTAAACTCTTAGATTTCTATTTGCTATATTTTCTATTAAAACAGTTGCATAAGAAGCTTTAGGAAGTGTAAATTTAACTTTACACTTTGAAGTTTCATTATCAAATTTAACACTTATATCTGTTGGATAAACGATTGCATCTCGCCTAAAACCTTTTTCTTGAATATACGTATCATCAAAATTTTCTTCAATTTTTCTTGCTTCACCAATAGCTCGAAAAGCTTGTCGTCCTGGAAGTAAACCAGTTGGAACTATTTTTTTATTTTTAAAATCTTCTATAATAACATCAGTTAAATTTTTAGGTGTAAAAAACTTATCAGTTTTATAAACTCTAAATACATCCCCAGATAATAGTTTAAACTCGTCCTTTGATAATTTTAATCTTTGAACAAGCCATTTATTAAAAAAATCACTTTGGTATTGAGCAACTAACATCTTAGAGATTTTTTTATCTTTAATAATCAAGTCTTCATAAATATATTTTCTTGCTTTATCAAGATTTTCATCTCCATCAAAGCCAAATCTTTGATAACCAAAATAATTAGGCATACCGATTTTACTTATTTGCTTTAATAACTTTTCAATTTTGTAAACATCCTCTTCCTTGACTTCATGTAAATTAATCTCAAATGAATTTGAGACTAAATCTCCTATATTTAGTTTAGTACTATGTAAAAAAGTCTCTAAAATTTCAATTTTTGGATGTTTAAATTTTTTTAAATCTTTAACATACTTTCTAGGAATTGAGATATATTGAGTTGTAGTTGCATTTTTATCTTTTAAACCTGCATAACCCAACTCACTTTCATAAACCTTTAATCCTTTTGCCAAAGAATCTAATAAATCCCAAGTTCCAAGATTTCTCTTTTTAATTTTCATAATAATAAAATTGCCACGATTTGTAAACCTAATTGGCTTTTCTAAAACTTTAAAGTCATCTTCATTTTGATAAAATTTAAAATCAATTGCTTTATGTGTTTGGGTAAATTCTCTTTTTGTCATCATTTTTCTTTAGTTCAATTTTCGCTATTATACAATCATACTATTTCAAAGGCTTTAAAATGGATATGGAAAAGATAGAAGGTGTTATCAAAAAATTCTCACAGCAGAGAGATTGGGATAAATTTCATAACCCAAAAAACCTTTCAATGGCACTTAGTGTTGAAGCTTCAGAACTTCTAGAAATATTTCAATGGCTTACTTTAGAACAAGCCTCATCTTTAGATGAAAAGAAAAAAGAACACGCAAAACAAGAGATTGCAGATATTGCTATTTACTTAATTAGAATTTGTATGGATTTAAATATAGATTTAGAAGAAGCAATATTAGAAAAAATGAAATTAAATGAAAAAAAATATCCACTTTTTGATGAAAATGGAGAAAAAATAGAATATGGTAAAAAAAAGTAAAAGTGAAAATAAGATGAAGAAAATATATTTAGCTGGTCCAGATGTTTTTGAAAAAAACTCAATTGAACTTGGGAAACACTATGTTAAGTTGTGTGAAAAATATGGATATGAAGGATTATACCCCCTTGACAATGTAGTTAATTTCAATCAAGAGAAACAAAAAATTGCACAAGATATTTTTTTGGCAAATAAAAAAATGATTGATGAGTGCGATATTGTAATTGCAAACTTAGACTCTTTTAGAGGAAAAGAGTGCGATAGTGGTACAGTTTGGGAATGTGGTTATGCCTATGCATTAGGTAAAGAGGTTTATGGCTATTTATCTAGAGGGAAAAACTATATAGATCAATTTAAAGAAGAAGAAAAAGTACTTGAAAACAATACATACTATGATAAAGATGGAAGAATCATTGAGGACTTTAATTACCCCTTAAACCTTATGCTTTCTTGTTCGATTTCTAAGATTTTTCATGGAGATTTAGAAGATGTTTTAAATAAAATTAGATATAATTAGTTTAATTATAAACAAGGGGCAATAATCGACTCTAAAACTGTCATAAAAAAAACGAAAATAAAATATCTTATCATTTTTTTAATTCTTAGTTTTTCTACCCTTTATTTTTTGGAATTTGTAAAAAATTTAAATAAAGAGAAGTTCTTGTATGAAAAAACATTTAATTATACAAAAGTTTATAAAATCATATATGAACAACATCAAGAATTAGCAAATATAATATTTTCTGGGATATTAAATAATACTAATCTTGATAAAAAACTTGATAATATCCAAGAAAAATCGAAAGAGGAAAAAGATCATTTAAGAAAACTTGTTTTTATTGAAACACTTGGAAGATTTAAAACTTTAAAACAAAAACACGTTTCAAATATTGAGTTTATGCTCAAAAATGGGACAATGTTTTTAGATATGAAAAACCCTTTAAATAATGATTATAAAATCTCTGAAAATAGAATATTGTTTAAAAAACTTAAAGATACTAATCTTCCACAAAGTACCTTTGAGATTAGAGATAATTGCTCAGGTTTAAAATTTGCTTTTCCAATAATAGAAGAAAATAAATTTTTGGGTGCAATTATTATTACTTTTAATGAGCAGGCAATAAGTTCTTTATTAATGAACCAATATGATGTTATAGCAAATATTATCCTAAGAGAAGAATTCTTTGACAAAGAGTTTTTAAAAGGCTCAAAATTATATAAAAATGCTCATAAGAAAGGTTTTTTACATAATACACTTATTTTAAAAGAGATTAAACATAAATTTTCAAAAAATGTTGATGTATTAAAACCCGAAGATAAAATTACCAATATACTTTATAGTATTGGGGGAAAAGAGATACCTAAATCTTATTATATTGAAGATAAAAAAACAATCGCAACAATAATACCTTTGATTAATAGTATAACGAATGAGAATCAAGGATTTATTTCAATTTTAACAAAGGGTTCAACAATTGGATTATTTAATGATAATTATGAAGCCTTTTCAACCCTTTTTATCTTATTTTATTTAGCATTAGTTTTATTGTTTTACCAACAAAAAGTAACAAATATTCTTGATAAAGAAAAACTCCGTGAGATGATGCAAAAAGATAAACAAATTTTAGAACAAGCTAAGTTAGCTCAAATGGGTGAGATGTTAGGAAATATTGCCCACCAATGGAGACAACCACTAAGTGCAATAAGTACTGTTGCTAGTGGATTAAAAATAAATTATGAATATAATATCTTAGATACAAAAGATATCCCTAAACAGATGGATTTAATAGTTGAAAACACAAAACATCTATCAAAAACAATTGATATTTTTAGAGATTTTATAAAAGAAGGAAAGGCTTTAAAAAATATTAATATTCAAGAAAAGCTTGATGAATGTATAAATATTGTTAGTGCTACAATCTCTAGTCATCATATTAAATTAATAAATGAAATAGATTATGATAATCCAGTAACATTAAAAATGATTAGCGGCGAACTTTCTCAAGTTGTTATAAATTTAATAAATAATTCAAAAGATGCAATAGTTCAAAATAAAATCAAAAAGGGATGGATTAAAATCATTCAAAAAACTGAAGCGGAACAATTACTTATAATAATTGAAGATAATGGTGGAGGTATTAGTTCAGATATAATGGCAAAAATTTTTGATCCATATTTTACAACTAAACATCAATATCAAGGGACTGGACTAGGGCTTTATATGAGTAAAACAATGATTGAAAAACACTTAAACGGTAAACTTGAAGTTAAAAATGGAAAAGAGGGAGCTATCTTTACAATAAGACTAAAACTTTCTTCATCAGCTATAAAATCTTAGTAAACTCGCAGTATAAATTATCACTTAAAGAGTTTTCCAATTTTAAAACAGTTTTTATAGGTTTATTTTCTTTATACTCTACACAATTTGCTAAACCTAAATAGATAAATGGTTGAACTTTTTTATCTACATGGGAAAACTTTCTAATAAAAATATGAAGCTTCACCCCATATTTTTTATTATCACATAACCTTTGACCATCACCTTTTTCTTGGGAATGGGAAGGTTTACTTACATATGAAAAGTGTTGTTTATCAAAAAAGGTATTTATATATTTTGATGCCTTTGAATATTTGTCTTTTTCTAAAGTTATAAATAAAAAGAAATCGTTATTAAACTTTAAAAAGCCACTTCCCCTAAAAGAACTATGTATTTTATTAAAATTACATAATTGAGCAATATTTAACATATTATATTTTTCATAAAGTTTTAAAAATGGCATCCCATAATCTTTTATCCCAAAAGACTCTTCATAACTTAATATTCCATAATTTAAACTATCTTCAATAAACTCTTTTTTTCTTTTATCTTTTAGTATCTCTTCAAACTCTTTAGTTTTAAAAAGTTTTTTATCTTTTAACTCTACAAGTTTTAAAAATCTTGAGATTTGAGCTGAATCAAAATATTCTTGATTTAAAAAAGAAAAAGCATGTTCAATTGTTTTTTTCGAAACTTTCTCTAAATATTTATTTATAAATTTACTTATATTTTCAATATCACATGACTCATTTGAAATCAGATACTTTAAAATAACAAATTCATATACCCTTTTAATCGGTAATAATCCTTGTAAAAACCTACTTGCTTTTAAAAAGTTTTCATCATCACAAAGTAGTTTAAAACTTTCATCTATTTCCACTTTTTTTAAAAACTCAATATATGATTTAGAATCACTAATAAAATTAAGAGGAGAAATAAATTCATCAAAATTTATATAATCAACTAATATAGGGATTTTATTTCCCAAATTAGCTTTAAACTCATAATACTGCTCTTTTAAATATTTTGAAGTATTAAAATTCTCTTTATTAATTTGTTCTAAAACCCTATTTTTAGAGATTTCATCCATTAAAATATGGGCATTTTTCATATTTGCAAAATCATTTAAAATAGAAAACTTTATACTCTCTTTATCAATTATTCTATTACCATTTAAAGCAATTGCTATTAAATATGCTCTATTGTGATTTCCTATAAAATCTAAAAGTGTTAAAAACTCTTTCCCCTTTGCTTTTCGTAAACCCCTTCCTAATTGTTGGGTAAAAACAATGGGTGAGTTTGTGGGTCTAAGCATTAAACATGTGTTAATAGAAGGAATATCTACACCTTCATTAAAAATATCAATGGAAAAAATCACCTCTAAAGAATCTTTTTCATCTTCTAATCTTTCAATGATTTTTTCTCTATGTAAAATATTATCATTACTTGTAAGATATGTTGAGTTTATCCCTTTTTTATTAAACTCTTCACTCATAAATTTTGCATGCTCTTTTGAAACACAAAAGCCTAAAACTTTTCTTTTTTCACCTGAATATCCATAAAAATTCATCTTTTCTATAATAAAATCAACCCTTGAATTTACCATTAAAAGTTTTGCTAAACTTTGGATATCATTTAAGTTGATATTTGAATAATCAATTGTATTTATATCACTTATTCCAAAATAGTGAAAAGGACTAATTAAATTAAACTCTAAGGCATCATTTAGTCTAATATCACAAGCAATATTTTCATCAAAGATTTCATATATTGAAGTTTTATCCATTCTATTTGGTGTTGCAGTTAATCCTAATAAAAATTTTGGATTAAAATAATCCATAACTTTCTCATAACTTGGGCTTGCAATATGATGAGCTTCATCAACAATTATATATTCAAATTCATCTTTTTTAAAATTTTTATAATATGTACTAAGGGTTTGTATAGTTGCAAAAAGATAATCGCTATTTTCTTTTTTATTTCCAGTAAATAAACCACATGAGAAATCACTTATCAGAGATTCAAAGCTTTGTTTTGCTTTTAATAATATATTTTCTCTATGAACAATAAATAAGATTTTTTTAGGCTTAAAAGCTTTTACATCAAGGGCAGAAAGATGAGTTTTTCCAGAACCTGTTGCCGCAATAGCTAAAGCTTTAGTTTCACCTTTTTTTCTTAAAAAATTTAATTTTACTAATGCCTCTTCTTGCATTGAATTTGCAAAAATCTGTTTTTTTGAACTAAAACTTTTAAAACTATTTTGAATTTGTTTTTTATAATCTTTATAGGAGTTTAAAAAAGTTTCATCAACCATTGTTGATTGTTGCCAAAGTTGATTAAACTCATTTAAAATCTCATTTGCAAACTCTTCATCTTTTTTTTGTATGGTTTTTAAATTCCACTCAATATTTTTTTTAAAGGCACTAGAGGTTAAATTTGAAGAGCCAAGAATAATTTTATATTCATCTTTAAACTCAAATATATAAGCTTTTGCATGAAAACCAATCTCACTATTATCATATATTTTAAGTTCAATATTTTTAAACTCTTTTAATTTTTCTAAGGCCTTTACCTCTGTAAAATTTAAATATGTAGAACTTAGGATTTTACCCTTTATCCCTTTTTTATCAAGTTGTTTAAAAATATCTAAAAGTAGTTGTACCCCTGAAAAGTTTATAAAAGCAACATTAAAAATAAAACTATCACACTCTTTTAACAAAGAAGATATATGTTGGTAAAAATTTGAGTTTTGATTATTTGTAATTAATTTCAAATATATTTATCTTTAAACTAATTTATCAAAGGCATATCTAGCACTACCAATTAAGGCTGTCTCTTGATTAAGGGATACTTTAAGTTCCATCATTCTAAGTAAATCTTCAAATCTACCTTTACTAAAAAAAGCATTTAAAAAATACTCACTTTTTATAATTGGTAAGATTTTTGGAGCAATACCACCACCAATATAAACTCCTCCCAATGACATAGATTTTAAGGCTAAATTTCCTGCTTCTGCGGCATAAATTTCTGCAAATATTCTTAAAGCTTCTAAACATAAGGGATCATTTTGTTCTAAGGCACACCGACTTACCATTGCACTTTTATCTACATCATCTTCTAAATTTAACATAGCTTGTGGTTGTGGTGCAAAATTTGTTTCAACTAAAAACTCATATAAAGTATAAATTCCTATTCCAGAAACAATTCTTTCATAACTTACATGTCCAGGATATCTACGTCTTAGCCAAGTTAGAAGTTCATCTTGTTGTGATGTAATTGGTGCAAAATCTGTATGTCCACCTTCAGTTCCAATTGGATTATAACCTTTTCCATCAAAATATAAAATCGCTTCTCCAAGTCCAGTTCCAGCAGCAATAACTGCTATATTTCCCTTTTTCTTTCTTCCTGTTGGATTTAAACTTATAAACTCTTCTTCCTCTAAATAAAGCATCCCATAAGCAGTAGATTCAAGGTCATTTAAAAGTTTAACACTACTTATTCCAAACTCTTGTTTTAGTTCACTTGCTTTTATATCCCAAGGAAGATTTGTAGTCCTACACCTTTCATCAATAATAGGACCTGCTATTCCTAAACATAAAGCATCTATTTTTTTAATAGAATGTTTCTGTTTAAAAGTTATGATTAAATCCATAAATTTTTCATAATTTTTACTAGCAAACTGTTCTTGAACAATAGTTTCTAACTTTCCATCAACTAACTCAAATAAAGCAAGATTTGTTTTAGTCCCTCCAATATCACCAGCTAAAATCACCTTTTATCCTTTAATGTTAGTAAATGCATAAAACTTTCAATAAAAAACTCATCTGTTTTTTTAGGTGAAAGTTCATAAAAGGCACTCCATGCTTGACCTTTTTGCTCATCATAATTTTCATTTTTATGATTTTTTTGCCAAGCTAATCTTACTGCATGTCCAATTAATACATCAATCAAAATATCTGAATCAATTTTAATTTCAGGATTTTCTTTAAAAACTCTAGATAAAGATTGTAAGGCTTCAATATTTAATTGTCTATATTCAGGGGCTTTTATACTTTGAAGTAAAGAATCAACCCTTAATTCAAAATTTCTCTCACCTGCTGTTGTGTCAAGGGTTAAATCAGAGCCCATTCTATTACACTGATTATATTTATCCCCAATAACAAGACCATTACATTGTTGAAGTAAATACCAAACACCTTTGTAAAATTGTGAATTTGTACTTCCAATCATACCTATATTTTTTCTCCAAATAGCCCAATCTTTATCCATCTCAATTTCAACTTTTTCATGGGGAGTTGTAATATTTTGAATATTGTCTACTCCAGAAGCATGGATATTTTCATTTTCTTTCATCATTCCAACTTCATTTGAAAATGACTCTAAAATATTTCTAATGCTATCATAAACAGCATGGGGTGCTAAAGAGAGAAGATATTCATAGGCATCTCCAATGGCAACACTATTTTCTCTACTAATATTTGATACTAGAAGTTGAACTAAATACCAAGTTCGAATTGTAATCATATTTTCAAAAAGATTAGGTTCAATCCTAATTAAATGCCCAATATGTAAAATTATCTCTTGGGTTAAAACATTCTCTGCTGAATTTCCCCCACATGATTCTTTTATAGTTTTTAAGATATTAAAACTCTCAAGGGGTTTTGAAAATGTTGCACTTTCACTATATGCCCTTCCAACTGCCAATCTTTTTTGTCTAATAACAACTTCTAAAAGCGAATCCTCTAACCTATCATCAAATATCTCTAAAATATCTGCCATTTTACGTACTACAGTCCAGTTATGGCAGTTAGATGCATTTTTATAATAATAATGAGCCAATGATTTTAAATCTATATGTTTATCTTCACTTAAAATTTTATAATCAAAGCCAAATCTTGAATATAAAATCTCAATAATATGTGCTTTTGCATTTAATGATATATTTTGATTAAGTAAATTTTGTAATTCATTTTCATCTTTAATATTATATAAATATAAATTTTCTTCACTGCTTTTAACATCACAACCCAATAAAGAAGCACTATAAAAAGTTTTATTATCTGAATTTATTTCAAAACTTTTTAACTCAAATCCGTGAAGGTTTTGAACCCTTTCAACAGCAGCAGTATTTAAAAGTTGTCCCAATGGAGCAGTTTTTATCTCAAAACCTTCAAGACTTCCATTTTGAAGTTCATTTAAAAGCTTTAATACTTTATCCCTATTGATATCATTTAACATATCTTCCCTAATTAAAAAAGGCAATATAGGTTGTCCTGCTTGGTCCCAATGATTTGCCAAAAATATTAGTGAGGATTTAAACTGCTCAACTAAAAATTTATTGTCATGGCTAAAATAAAACCCTTTAGGATTAAAATAATATGGTAAAAACACTATTTTTTCACCAGCTAAAATATGTAATCTTGCAGTTGTTATAGATCGTGGAACCCATGATGGTCTACCAGTTAATCCTAGCTTATCATTTTTTCCAATAAGATTTTGTACCTCACATAACTGTGAAGCATGCATTATTTTTAAAGGTTTCAAATCTTCAAAGGTTTCACTTTCAAAACCTAAGTTTAATAATTCTTGTTTAACAATCTCATTTTCACTTAAAAAAGTAACCATTGGATAAGTTTTTCTTTTATGGCCAATTCTTTTTCTTCTATTTAAAGGGTCAATATCACTTGGACTTAATAAATCATTTTGAATCATATCTGATAGTAAAAATAAACTTTGTGCCCAAACTAAAGGAATATTTTCATTTGGAACTCTTTTTTGGCTTCCTGGATTTTCCTTTTCTGCATCTATTGAATCTTTTGGGACTATATAAAGTTCTGGTAATAATTTAATTCCATCAACTTCAACAAATAAAGTTTCAAGCTTTTCTCTCCAAAGTTTTGCTTCCTCTTTATCCCCTTGCATCAAAGAATCTAGAAGTAAATATGTAAAGAATAATGGCCACTCAGATTCAATATTTTCAAACTCTCTTAACTCATCAACTTCATAATGTAATCTTGTATGGTCCTCTAAAAAGCTTTGGTGTCCATCAAGTAAGAATCTTTTACAGCCATAATTTCCAACAAGTTTTTTAAGGATTTTGTCTTTTGTTTTTTTCACAATTTGTTTGTCTTCAATTGCATAAGCAGGAAATCCAATGATACTTAAAAGTGCTGCATCTGTTTCTTTAGAACTTGATTCCCTTGGTAATAGATTATATAAAGTAAATCTAGACCTTGCTACATCACTTGGAATAACATGAATAATTGATTCTTTTGAAGAAACATTTCCAAAAAGATTAAAACCATTTATTGCTTCAAGTGCTGCTTTTGCCATACCAACTGAACTGCAATTAATCTCTGCATTACCAGTATTAATTTTATGACCTCTTTCCCAAATACCAAAATCAGGAGTACAATATGTTCTACTAATATAATGCACTAAGTTTTGAACAAAATTAACCTCATCAATACTATATACTATTTTTAATCCCGAAGCGATCATTTGTGCTAGCATTAAAATAAAAATTGAGGTTGCATCAAGCTGTAAATGACCCCATTCATCATCACCTACAACAGGAAGCCCTGTTTTTGTACCATATTTAGCATGAAGTGCATCAGTTGGATTTAGTGTGTATTTAAATTTCTCTACTTTGTCAGCTTGTCTCATCATAGATAAGAGTAAACCTCGCATTAGTTTTACAACACTTTGTCCTAAATAGTATGTTCTAAAATGGTCTGGGTCATATTTTTTGTATGAAAGGCTAAGACCCCAAACACAAAGTATACTGTATACATTGTCTCTAACCCAAGCATCAGTATAATCGCCATGGGCAGTAATGGCTGTGCTAGCTGGAAGTAGACCAGTTATTGGATCTTGTCTTGAAAGAATGATTTTTTCTATAGAATTGAAATATTCATCTAACAAAAAATCGTTATTTTCAGCATTCATATAAAATTAGCCTTTTTTATAAAATAACTAAATTATACGCAAATAATACTAAAAATATTTTTGACTTCTGAATAATAATTATACTATTTAATTGAACTCTAAAAAACGCTTATAATAAGGCTTTTATCCACTCTTTTAGTTTATCAAAACTTTGTTCATCTTGATTTGATAAAAAAATACTTGGTTTATTTTTTCTACTTTCATAAACATCTTTTTTGTAACTTTCTAAATCAACATTTACATATGGGCAAAGGTCAATTTTATTTGCAACTAAAAGGTCTGAAAAAAGTAAACCTGCACCTTTTTTTCTTGGTATATCAGCACCTTGTGCTACATCAATTACATAAAGATAATAATCAATTAATTCATATGAAAAAGTAGCACTAAGATTATCCCCTCCACTTTCCACAAAGATAATATCAGGATTGAATTTTTCTTGTAACTCTTCTACAGCTTTTTGATTCATAGAGATATCATCTCTAATTGCTGTATGGGGACAACCACCTGTTTCAACTCCAATAATTTGGTCATTGTTTATATCTAATTTATTTTTTAGATAATTTGCATCTTCTGTTGTATATATATCATTTGTAACAATACCTAAAGAGTGTTCATCTTTTAACATATTTGTTAGTTTTTCAATAATAGAAGTTTTTCCACTTCCTACTGGTCCTGCTATTCCTATTTTAATACTCATAAATAAAATTCCTATAATTAATATTTTACATTTAAAAGCTTATATCAATCACAACGAAAACGGCTTCGTGGTGGAACCTCGAAATTAAAATTTCGTTCCAGCCACTGCAGAGGTTTTCTTTTGTAATTAATATAAACTTTCTTTCCCAAAAAATAAACTCAAATAATTGTTAATAAAACCTCTGCAACTTTAGGGTCAAAATCTTTGATTTTGGGGTACCCAAAGTGAAGCCGTTTTAGAAATAATAATATTGAGTTTGTTTAGGTTGCAAATAATTTAGGTTCAAGATTTAAATGACTAAAGATAACTTCTTCAAATAAAGGATTGAAGTTACTTATGTTCTTTGAATCTGAACTAATTTTCTCTTCTAAAATCTCATCAAACCAAAATAAAATTTGTTGTATCTCAGTTGGTTTAATCCTAGATATCTTTAAACTTGCACTTGCAATATTTATCAAAGACTTTTTTGTCCAAAAAAGTAAAAATGTATCACATACAAGTCCCAATTCATAAGCATAAGCACTTAAAATAAAAAGTTCATTTCCAAAACTTTTTTTATTTTTTACAAGTTCAAAATACTCTTGAACAATCTTTTCTTTTATATCAAAATTTATATGTTTTAAATAGTTTTCACCTAAATCCTTTGAAGCTTTGGCATATTCCAAACTAAGCATTGAAGAAAACTTTTCATCCTCTTTTACTAAATGATTTAATCTATTTTCTTCTAATAGTTTATATGTTTTTTTTACAGCTACAAACTCTAAATTTTGATATTGGTCTATAATTATATTTTCTAGATATTGTTTTAAAGATTCTTTATCACTTACAAAATCTAAAACAATATGAGGTTCTAATCCAAAAGAGTGAACAAATGCTCCAGATGGGAAGACCCCATCTAGAAGCTGTAAAAATCTACTTATAGCCTTTGCTTGATTTTTGCTGTTAGTGGCTGTGGTGTGCATTACCATTTGGTTTAAAAATACCCCTATGTTTTTTCACTTCTACTTTATCAATAGATTCACAAGCTTTTATGATATCTTGAGTTGAGATATCTTCTAAAATTGTGATTTTGTAATCCTCTATACAAACTGGCTGATGTCTATTTCCAATCTCATATGCAATTCTTGCAAAAGTGATATGGTCAGTAAATGTTAAAGTGTAAATATCATCTTCTGATTTAGAGATTTTAATTTTATGCCCATCTTCACAAACTAAAATATCATTTTCATGAAGATGAGTATATTTTGCTTTAACAATAAATTCTAATCCATTTTTGCTAATTGCACATAGATTTGGTTTTTGCATATCAAACCAATCTAGTAGTACCTCATCATCTGCTTCTACATCTCTAATAATTTCTGTTACTTTACAAATCATAATATTTATTCCTAAAACAAGAAGTATTTTTTTGCCATTGGCAATTCTTCTTGGTAACTTGAAGTTATAATTTCTCCATTTACTGTTACATCATATGTTTCAGGGTCAACTTGAATATCTCCAATAAAATCATTTAACTTCATATCTTTTTTACCAATATTTCTTGTGTTTTTAACAGGAAGCATCACTTTTTTTGTATCAAGTTTTTCTTCAAGCCCTTTATCAATTGCTAAATGGGATACAAACATTGCACTTGTATTAGCTGCTGCTTTTCCTAAGCTTCCAAACATAGGTCTGTAAACATTTGGCTCTGGAGTTGGAATAGATGCATTTGAATCACCCATCATAGCTAAAGCTATAAATCCACCTTTTATGATAATTTCTGGTTTAACTCCAAAAAATGCAGGAGTCCAAAGAACTAAATCAGCCATTTTACCAACTTCTACACTTCCTACATGTTCATCAATACCACACGCAATTGCTGGATTTATAGTATATTTTGCAACATATCTTTTGATTCTTTCATTATCACTTAAAGTATCATCACCCTCTAAAGCACCCCTTTGTTTTTTCATAGAATCAGCTACTTGCCAAGTTCTTGTAACCACTTCACCAACTCTTCCCATAGCTTGTGAGTCTGAACTTGTAATTGATATTGCTCCAATATCATGTAAAACATCTTCTGCTGCAATAGTATTCCCTCTAATTCTACTTTCTGCAAAACTTACATCTTCAGGAATTTTTGGACTTAAATGGTGACAAACCATAAGCATATCAAGGTGTTCTTCTATTGTATTTTTTGTATATGGCAAAGTTGGGTTTGTACTTGATGGTAAAATATTAGCAAGTCCTGCTACTTTCATAATATCAGGGGCATGACCACCACCTGCTCCCTCAGAGTGGAAAGTATGTATAGTTCTTCCACCAAAAGCATTTACTGTATTATCTACAAATCCTGATTCATTTAAAGTATCAGTGTGAATTGCCACTTGAACATCAAAATCATCTGCAACTTTTAAACAAGTATCAATAGCATTTGGAGTTGTTCCCCAGTCTTCGTGAAGTTTTAATCCCATTGCACCAGCTTCAATTTGAACTTTTAAAGCATCATAATTTGAACTATTTCCTTTTCCCATAAATCCAAAATTTAATGGCAAATCATCAACTGCTTCTATCATCTTTTGAATATTAAACTCACCTGGAGTACAAGTTGTAGCATTTGTTCCTGTGTTGGGACCAGTTCCACCACCAATCATAGTGGTTACTCCACTAGCTAAGGCTTCATCTATTTGACCAGGACTTATAAAGTGAATATGTGAATCAATTCCACCAGCAGTTATGATTTTGCCCTCTGCTGAAAGAATTTCAGTGTTTGCACCAATTTCTAAACCTTTTGTAATACCATCACAGTTATATGGATTTCCAGATTTTCCAATAGCCAAGATTTTTCCATCTTTGATTCCAATATCTGCTTTGTAAATACCTGTATAATCTATAATCACAGCATTTGTTATGATTAAATCAGCTGTATCAACGGCTAAAGGAGATTGACTCATTCCATCTCTAATAGTTTTACCACCACCAAATTTTGATTCTTCTCCATATGTTGTGTAGTCTTTTTCAATCTTTGCAATTAAAGAGGTATCTGCAAGTCTAAATCTGTCACCAGTTGTTGGTCCATACATTGAGGCATATTTTGATTTAGAGATTTTCATGATCTTTCTCCTATAAATGTTTCAAGGTTTTTCATAGCTTTTTCTTTAGTCTCTTCTTCATCTAAGTAACCATTTACTAAACCATTAAATCCAGCTATATATCTTTTCCCTTTAAAAGGAACTACTTCAATTAGTTTTTTACTCCCTGGTTCAAATCTAACAGAGGTTCCACTTGGAATATTTAATCTTTGACCATAAGCTTTTTCCCTGTCAAAATCTAAAAAAGCATTTGTTTCAAAAAAGTGATAGTGCGAACCAACTTGAATAGGTCTATCTCCAACATTTTCAACTTCTATTGTAGTAACTTCACTACCTTCATTTAATTCAATTTCTCCCTCATCAATAAAATATTCACCAGGAGTAATTTCAGTTTTGTTTACAGGTATTGGATTGTGAACTGTAACAAGTTTTGTACCATCATCAAAAGTAGCTTCTGTTTGAACCATATGCATCATTGAAGCAACACCTGGCATTACATCATCAGCTTTTAAAACTTTAGTAGCTTCTACCATAAGTTGGGCAACACTTTTCCCCTCTCTAGCACCTTCAAGTATAAATGAACTTATAATTGCGTTTGCTTCTGGAAAATTTAGTTGTAATCCCTTTTCTTTTCTTTCAAGTGCAAGCTTTGAAGCTGTATAAATCATCAATTTTTCTTGTTCACGATTTGTTAAAAACATCCAACACCTCCTTTGTTTTGTGCAATATTTTATCCAAAAAATATAGTTTACTATATTTACAATTGTTTACTTTATAAGCAGTTTTATAAGTTATTTAACTTAAATTCCTGTCTATATTTATGTAATAATGGTTCTGTATAACCCGATGGTTGAGCTTTTCCCTTAAATACTAAATCACAAGCAGATTTAAATGCAAAGCCATCATATAAAGGTGCCATATTTATATAAGATGGGTCGTTTTCATTTTGCTTATCAACAATAATTGCCATATTTTTTAAAGAATCCATTACCTCATCTTTAGTACAAATACCATGCTCAATCCAATTTGCTAAATGTTGAGATGAGATTCTAAGGGTTGCTCTATCTTCCATAAGTGCAATATTATTTATATCTGGAACTTTTGAACATCCTATACCTGCATCAATCCATCTTACAACATAGCCTAAAATACTTTGGGCATTGTTATCAAGTTCTTTTTTTATTTCATCTTTACTCATAATCTCATTTTCATCTAAAAGTGCAAGGCTTAGAAGTTCATCAATAGATGCTCTTTTTTTATTTTTTAATTCATTTTGAATTTCAAAAACATTTATTTTATGATAATGCATTGCGTGCAAAACTGCAGCAGTGGGAGATGGAACCCAAGCTGTATTTGCACCAGATTTTGGATGAGAAATTTTTTCAGTCATCATTTTTGCCATCTCATCGGGCATTGCCCACATCCCTTTACCAATTTGAGCTTTTCCTTGTAAACCACACTCTAAACCAATATCAACATTCCAACTTTCATAAGCTTTTATCCAAGTTTGTTCTTTCATTTTTGTTTTTGCAACAAAAGCTCCAGCTAACATAGAGGTATGAATCTCATCACCTGTTCTATCCAAAAATCCAGTGTTGATAAATACAACTCTTTGTTTTGCTTCTTTTATACACTCTTTTAGATTTATAGTTGTACGTCTCTCTTCATCCATAATCCCAATCTTTATTGTATTTTTAGGAATATTTAAAGCTTTTTCTACCTTTTCAAAAAGTTTAACGGCAAAGGCAACCTCCTCTGGCCCATGCATTTTTGGTTTTACAATATAAACACTTTTTTCTCTAGAGTTAGATTTAGAATTTTTTTGTTCAATATCTACAAGAGAGCATAAAACTGTAATCATACAATCCATAATTCCTTCAAAAACCTCTTCATCATTTTTATCTAAAATTGCAGGATTTGTCATAAGATGACCTACATTTCTAACAAATAATAAACTTCTTCCATGTAAAACTTTTTCTTTCCCATCTAAAGATTTATAAACAATATCATCATTTAGTTTTCTAGTAATTGTTTTACCATCTTTTAAAAAGCTTTCTTCTAAATCCCCTTTCATCAAACCAAACCAATTTCTATAAACTTCAACTTTATCTAGGGCATCTACTGCTGCAATTGAATCTTCACAATCCATAATTGTAGAAACTGCTGATTCTAAAACTATATCTTTGATTCCTGCAATATCAAGCTTTCCTATGAAGCTTTGTTTATCTAATAAAATTTGAATATGTAAATTATTGTTTTTAAAAATCAATGCTTTAGGGTTTGTTTTATTTGATATATATCCAAGAAATTTTTCTTTATTTATTAAATTTGTTGTTGAATTATCAGTTAAAATAAATTGAAGAGTATCTTCATAAATTTTAAACTCTTTTACATCTTTAAATGAGCCATTTTCTAATGGTATTGATTCATCTAAAAACTTTTTTGCATAGGAAACAACAGCCTCACCTCTTTTGATGTTATACTCTTTTGTTGGTGCTAAGTCACCCTCTTTTGAGATAACATCAGTTCCATATAAGGCATCATATAAACTCCCCCATCTAGCATTTGCTGCATTTAATGCAAACCTAGCATTTTTAACAGGAACTACAAGTTGTGGTCCAGCTTGAATAGCTATCTCCTCATCTACATTTAAAGTTTCAACTTCAAAACTCTCATTTGATTCAATTAAATAACCAATTTGTTTTAAAAAGTTTTTATATTCAACTAAATTGTTGGCATCATATTTATTATTTTGATGCCATGAATCAATTAGAGATTGTAAGGTATCTCTTTTTTCTAATAAATTTTTATTTTCTTGTGTTAATTCTTCAATAATATTTTCAAAACTAGCCCAAAACTTTTCTTTTGAAATAGTTGTTGTTGGAAGAATCTCTTCATTTATTAGATTAAACAAAGAGTTTTCTACTTTTAGATTTCCTTGATAAATTCTATTTTCCATTTTCCCTCTTTTAATTAAAAGCTAATTGATTTTGTGTTTCTTTTTTTGATAGAACTAAATGTACTGTTGCCCCTAAAATTGCTCCAATTATCCATCCATATCCATTTAATGAACTTAAAGATTCAATCCAAACAGTGCAAATAGAAAATGTTGCACCTATTAAAAAAGCAATAATTGAACTATTGTTCCATCCATTTTCATAAAAATATTCACTATCTTGTGACTCATCATATAAAGAATCTATATCTAAAGTTTGTTTTTTAACTAAAAAATAATCAATTACTAAAATTCCATATAAGGGAGCTAAGGTAGCACCTAGAGTATTAACTATTGGACTAATTCCAACTTGACTAATAAAGCTTACCCAAAATCCTCCAATTATAAGTGCAAATAAAGAGGTAATAAGCCCTGATTTTTTAAATGATAGTTTTTTAGGTGCTAAATTTGAAATACCATTAACAGCAGGAATAAAGTTTGCTACTAAATTAATTCCAACTGTTGCAGTAAAAAATGTAATTGCCGCAACTAAACTTAAGATTGTACTATCTGCTTTTTCAACAATATCCATAGGGTTAGTAAGTTTTTCACCAAATACAACAACAGAACCAGCTGTAATTAAAAGGGCTAAAGCAGAAAATAAAACCATATTAAAAGGAAGTCCTACAAGATTTCCAACTACCATTGATTTATTATCTTTTGCATATCTAGAAAAGTCACTAAAGTTAATCATAACAGCTGCAAAATATGCAATCATAGTTCCAACAATTGCAAAAAAACCATTAATCTCACTACTTAAACTTGATTGTTCATTTGAAAATATATTATTTGCGGCACTAAATAACTCACCACCTGATTTACTCCATAAAACAATTAATAAACCAATCATAATTATATAAACAAAAGGAGCTGCAAAATTTAAAAACTTAGAAACCCAATTCATACCCTTTGAAAAAATAACCATTTGTAAAACCCAAACTACAAAAAATGATAACCATCCAATAGCATCAATTCCCAAATATGTTGTTTCTAATTTAATTCCTGTTAAGGCAGTAATTAAAAGATGAAGTGCTGTAGAAGCAAAATATGTTTGAACCCCAAACCAAAAAACAGCGACAATTGCCCTAATGATTGCTGAAAGTTTTGCTCCTTTAATCCCCATACTAGATCTTGCTAATACAGGATATGGAATCCCATAATCAACCCCCGCTTTTCCTGAGATATTAACTAAAAATGTAACTAATAAACCTGCTACTATAAGTGCAAAAAAAGCAGTCCAACCTGTAACTTGATAACTTATAAAAAGTGATGCCACAAGGGTATATCCAAATAAACTTTGTATATCATTTGCCCAAATATTTGACACCTCAAACCATTTCCATTTTTTTTCACTCTTTAACGTTGGAGCCAAAGAATCATTATTAATATTCTTAATCATTGTTATTTTTCCCTTTTTATTTAAATACATTTATAAACATTCCCCAAATAACCGGCTCTCTTTAAACAACTTTTTACGTTGTTTTTTTTATAATCACATTGCCCGTATGACTTTTTTGTGAGAGCTTAAAAGTCATCTTCAAGGTGGACTTTTTATTTTCAAAAATTTCATTTTATTTATCCAATACTTCTATTTTTGTATCAATATTAATTTCAATACAATCTTCAAGTTTATTTTCTTTTTTACCTAAATCGTTTCTATCAATTACGATAAATTGTTCATTGTCTTCAATTGAGATTAAAGGGAAATGCCAAATTCCCCTTTTATAAAAAACCCCTTGATTTCCATTTGTTTTAAAAACCTTCAAAGTACTTAAATCTGGTTTTTTATCGCCCAAAGCAACTACCACTAAAAAAGGTTTATTATCTCTTGGCATAAATGTTTGAGAAAAATATGGATGTTTTTCTAACATATTAATAACTAAAGGAAATTCCCTTTTTTTAGCTATATAAATATGCAGTGTTGAAACTCCATTTTTTTCAGTTGCATCCATATCGCAAAGGTTGTAATGTTTTTGTGCAAAACCATCGTTTATGATTATAGAATTTGTGTTTTCAACACTTATAACTTTTCCATAATCTTTAAAAGACTCAGATGCTAAATCAATAGGCTTTAAAACTAGACTCATAATTAGGCTTTCTTAACAAATTTTCCATACATTTTAAGTCTTGAAATACCACCATCAGGAAAGATATTCATCCTTATATGTGTTACTGGTTTATTATGTAAGATATATGAATTATCAAACTCATGTTGTGAATCCATTTGTAGTTTTTGTTTAGATACTAACTCTTCCCAAAACATACTTTGAGTAACTACTGCACTATCAGTAGTCTCATCTAAATATGCGGCACAAATAGAAAATGAATCAGCATAATTTCCTTTAAAGAAATTTGTATCAACCATTATATTATCAATAATTGCTGGCTGTGCTAACTCTATAATCCCCCAATCATATCCTGGTTCTCTCCTTCTTCTAGTTTCCCAACCATCTCCCATATTAATTGCAACATTATCTTTTAAGATATTTTTTAATGGTCCAAAGAATTCATTATTTGCATAAACTGCCCTTGCCCCATTTCTCATTGAAGTTACATTTACATTTTCTTTTCCATATAGCTGTTCATCAAAACATAAAGTACCAAATGCTTTAAATCTAGCAATTCCACCATCAGGATAAATATCCATTCTTAAATGAGTTAACTCTTCATATGAATTACAATCAAAATAGTGTTTTGAATCACCCTTTAAGTTACTCTGTTCTAATAATTCAATCCATTGAAAATCATCTTTTTTTGAAATAAACTCTTCATCATTTACACCTTTTGCACTACATCCTTTAATAGAAACGGCTAAGGGATAGTTTCCTCTAAAATGTGAAGTGTCAACTAAAAAAGATTCAATTTTTGATAAGCCACCAAGTTTAATAATACAATGGTCATTTCCTTCAACTCTTTTTCTTCTGGTTTCCCAACCATCCATCCAGTGACCATTTTCATCATACTCATCTTTAAAAACAGCAGATGTCTCTGCTAACATTCTATTTGCAGCTGCAAAGAATTCATCCGTTGTATAAATTACATTTGCTCCAAGGTCAATACTTGCTACATTTGTTAAGTTATTCACTTCATTATTAGTTGTCATTAATATTCCTATATATTGAAATTTTTGTGCCAATGGTTGGCTATATCTATTCTTTTACAAAACCATACATCATCAAATTGTTTTACATATTCTAAAAATCTTTTGATAGCTTGAAATCTTCCAGGTCTTCCTAAAATTCGACAGTGCATCCCTATATTCATCATTTTTGGACTAGTTTGCCCCTCTTCATAAAGACAGTCAAAACTATCTTTTAAGTAGTTGAAAAACTCATCGCTATGATTAAATCCACCAAATACAAATCGCATATCATTTGTATCCATTGTATATGGAATTACTAAATGTTTTTTACTTGAAAGTTCAGGGGAAAAGTAAGGCAAATCATCGTTGTAAGCATCACTATCATATAAAAATCCACCCTCTTGAACTACTAGTTTTCTAGTATTTTCACTATCACGTCCAGTGTACCAACCAAGTGGTCTAGTACCAATCATTTTTTCTAATACTTCAATACTTTTATATAAGTGGTCTCTTTCAATTGATTCTTCAATTGTTTGATAGTTAATCCATCTATATCCATGGGAACAGATGTCGTAATTGTTAAGGGCAAGATATTCAGCTAGTTTTGGATTTCTTGCAATTGCCATTGCAACTGCAAAAATTGTTACAGGGATATCAAAATCTTTAAACAGTTCTAATAATCTCCAAACCCCAACTCTTGAACCATATTCATATAAAGATTCAATGGATTTGTGTCTTTGATTATAAAAAGCTTGTGGATTATTCATTTCTGATAGAAAAACCTCACTAGCCTCATCACCATGTAAGATGCAATTTTCAGCACCCTCTTCATAGTTTAAAACAAACTGTAAAGCTATTTTTGCATTGTTAGGCCATTTTGGATTTATAGGCTCATTTGAATAACCGATTAAATCTCTTGGATAGTTTTCATAAATCATTTTTTTCTCTCATAAAAAAAGTCAAAAAGACTTCTTAATTTATTTATAAGAGAATTTTAGCAGATTGTCTACAATGATTGTCTACAATTTGTGTCTATTTTTTATACAATTGTTTTTTTAATAAAAAAGTAGAATTAACTAAGTTGGAGAACTACTTAGTTAGCAAAAAGAAATTTATTCTTTTTATTAGTTATATCAAAATCTAAAACTTCAAGACAATGATCTAAATGTTCTAACATAACATTTTTTGCATTTGAAACATTTTTGCTTTTAATTGTTTCAATTAAAACTCTATGTTCATCATATGAAGAGAACTCAGTATTTTCATCTTCATAAATTAATGCGGCAAGAATACTTAATGGGATTAAAGGTTTTAGGGCATTAATTAAAAACTCATTTTCACTTAATGCTGCTAAATTTAGATGGAAATCACAAGATGATTTAACATATTCTCCATTTCTATGAGATAGTTTTAAATACTCTTCAGTATCAATATTTTCTAAAAGTGAGGATAAATCTAAATTTTCTTTTAAATGTCTTTTTGTAACAATTTCAACAATACCTGCCTCAATTATTTTTCTTGTAGTAAAAATATCTTTTGCATTCTCTTCACTAATCCAAACAACATGAAACCCTTGATTCTTTTTATAACTTAAGATTCCCATCGTTTGTAGTTTACTAAAGGCTTTTCTTACAACATCCCTACTTGTATTTAACTCTTTTGCTAAAACACTTTCTGATAATTTAGTACCTGGCTGAAGATTTTTTGTAAATATTGCATCAAATATAAAATTTACAATATTATCTTCTAAAGTAAATAAATCATTTTTGTCCATTAAAAGTTTCTCCCACTTTTTTCTTTTTATACTAGTTTATTATATTATAATTTACATTCTAGTTTCTGTAAACAATCTATTAATTAAATAATTCAAATGGTAACCATTAAAGTTTCATCATTTTTCAATAGGGTATGCATACGCATTTATTTTACTAGTTTGAAGTTTTGCTCCAACCATACTTTCTGCCATCTTAATTGCACATAAAACTCCATCAACAACTGGAATATTACATCTTTTTGATAACTCAATTGTTAAATCAGCCATCCCTGCACAACCTAAAATAATAGCTTCACAATTATCTTCTTTAACTGCTTTTAAAATCTCATTTTCAATTTTTTCCATTGCATTGCAAGTTCCATCTTCTAAAGCAAGTACAGGAATATCTGCAGCTCTTACTTTTCTACAAAACTTATCCATACCATATTTATGACTTAACTCTTCAATAATTGGAACTGACCTATTAAGTGTTGTAACCACAGAAAAGCTTGAAGATATAATTGATGTCATATGCATAGCTGCTTCACAAATTCCAATAACTGGACCATCAACTAACTCTCTAGCTGCTTCTAATCCAGGGTCATCAAAACAAGCAACAACATAGGCCTCTGCACCCCACTCTTTTGCTTTTTTGATTTCATCCATTAAACCCATTAATGATTTCACCTCATCAAAATGACCTTCTATACTTTTTGGACTATTGCTTGGATTTGAAGCCCAAATTTGGGTATCTGGGTTTTTAAACTTTAAAGCAACCTCTTCACACTTTTTAGTCATTGATTCCGTAGAATTTGGATTTATAATTGCTAGTTTCATTAATGGCTTCCCCCTAAATATAGTTCAATTATTCTTTCATCATGTATTAAATCTTTTGATTGACCACTTAATAATACTTCTCCTAATTGCATTGCATAGGCTCTATTAGAGATTTTAAGTGCCATTCTTGAGTTTTGCTCCACTAAAATAACAGATACTTTATCCTCTTTATTAATTTGAACAATTGAACGAGCAATATCTTGAACTAATTTTGGAGCAATTCCAAGGCTAGGTTCATCCATAAGTAAAATTTTTGGTCTTGACATAAGAGCACGACCAATTACCATCATTTGTTGCTCCCCTCCACTCATAGTACTTGCTTGCTGTTTGAATCTCTCTTTTAATCTTGGAAATTTATCAAGTACTTTTTCTAAATCTTCTTTTATACCATCTTTATCTTTTCTAGTAAATGCTCCCATTAAAAGATTATCTTTTACACTCATGTATGGGAAAACTCTTCTTCCTTCAGGAGTCATAGCAATTCCCTTTTCAACTATTTTTGATGGACTCATTCCATTTAAGCTTTCACCATTAAATAAAACTTCCCCAGAAGTTGGCTTTTTAAGTCCTGTAATTGCTTTTAAAATAGAAGATTTTCCTGCACCATTTGCTCCAATTAAAGTAATAGTTTCCCCCTCTTCAAGGCTTAGATTTACTTTTTTTACAGCTCTTACTTGGTCATAGTTTATTTCTAAATCTTTACACTCTAATAATGCCATTTTATATCCCTAACTCTTCATCTTCTACACCTAAGTAAGCTTCTATTACTTTAGGATTTTTTTGGATTTGCTCAGTTTTTCCCTCAGCTATTTTTTCTCCAAAACTAATAACAACAATTCTGTCTGATATCTCCATAACTGCTGGCATATCATGCTCAACTAAAAGTACTGTAACTCCAGAATTTTTAATCTGTTTTACCATCTACATACATCTTTTTGTTTCATCATGATTCATCCCTGCAAAAGGTTCATCAAGTAATAAAACCTTTGGTTTACAAGCTAAGGCATTTGCAATACCTAAAGCTCTTAATAATCCATGGGGTAAATTTGAAGCAAGTTCATCTCTAACCTCACTAAGCCCTAAAAAGTCAATAATCTCATCGGCAGATTTACCAAATCTTTCATTATCTTTTCTTGCTAATTTTGTATTAAAGAAAAACCCTAAAAGATTAGATTTTGCTTGTAATTGGTGGGCAATAATTATATTATCCCTAACATTCATACTTTTAAAAACAGTTGTTTCTTGAAAAGTTCTAACAACACCTTTTCTAGCAACTAAGTGGGGTTTTAATCCAGAGATTTTTTCACCATTAAAAACAACTTCGCCAGAGCTTGGTCTTAAAAATGATGAAATCAATTTAAAAGTTGTTGATTTCCCTGCTCCATTTGGACCAATTACAGATAAAATCTCACCTTCATAAACTTCAAAGGTTACGTCATTTACTGCATATAAAGAACCAAATTTTTTACTTAGGTTATTTATCTCTAAAATTCTTTTTCTCATTTTTTAAACCTTAAACTTAATATCCCATTTGGTAAAAATATCATCAGTAAAATCATGATTCCTGAATAAATAAGTAACTGATATTCTTTGAATATAAACAGTAAATCCCAAGAAAAATATAAAACAAATGCCCCTAAAATAGGTCCAAACACATATGCCAATCCACCTAAAAATGTATAAAGCATATAGTTAATTGAATCAGCAACTTGGAAAGTTGTTGGATAAACTGATTGAGTTAAATTAATAAAAATAGCTCCTCCAACTCCACCAAAAAATGAAGCAATTGCATAAGATATAACCCTTAGATAAGCAATGTTAACTCCAAATGATGAAGCCAATTCTTCATTTTGTTGTAGGGATCTTAATAAAATCCCCATTCTAGATTTTGTAAGTCTATACATAATTGCAAAGGTAATAATCATAGCAATAACAGCAAGGTAATAAAATCCAATTTTACTATTTTCCATTGTTGCAAAGTCTGGAATAATTGTTAATCCAAATATACTTAACTCTCCTGGAACTGGTATATTTGTAATTCCTCTAGGACCATTTGTTATTGGAACTAATGCAATAGCTAATAGTTTTGCAACCTCTGTTAAAGTTAAGGTAATCATTGAAAAATACACACCCTTTAATCTTAAGATTGGTAATCCAATTAATATACTAAAAAATGCTGCCACAAAACCTGCTACAAAAATAGATATCCAAAAAGAAAGTTCTAATTGTGTAACTAAAACAGCTGTTGTATATGCCCCAATCAAAGCGTATGCACCTTGACCTATATTGATTCTACCCATATAGAAAGTTAACCAAACACCTGAACTAATCATTGCTAAAATTGCAACTGATGTAATTCCATAAAGATAATCATTTCTTCCCATTGAAATTAAAACAGTAGGAATTAAAACCAAAAGAAATACTAAGGCTATTGATACTTGTATTATAAATTTTTTATTTTCCATAAATCACCCCCAAGGTTTACCCATAAGTCCTTGTGGACGTAAAGTAAGGAATATCATTAGACCAACAAAGATTACAAGATAAGTTATATCTCCAGGTAAATAGTAAAGACCAAAAGCTTCCACTAGTCCTAAAATAAATCCACCTAAGATGGCACCTGAAATAACTCCTGCTCCACCAATCATAATCATAGTAAAAGCTTGTATAGAAATACCTCCACCAATACCAGAATTTACACCTGTAATTGTTACAAGTAAACTTCCAGCTACACCTGCAAGCATAGCTCCTAAGGCAAAACCTATTAAACTATATCTATCTAAATCCACACCCATAAGTTGAGCAGCTGTTTTATCTTGAGCTAAGGCTCTCATCGCTCGACCTGGTTTTGAATATTGCATAAATAAAATAAATGAAACAATCATCACAACTGCAATAATTTCTATTACAACTCTATTGTATGGAATGATAATATCTAGTCCAAACTCTTCACCCCAAAATACTCCATCAACAAGTGCTGGAACACTTCTTTGTTTTTCACCAAATACAATAAGAATTAAAGCATCTAGAAAAAATGCAGTTCCAGCAGCAAGAAGCATTGAACTTTCTTCCCTAACTGAACGTTTTAATACGGTGTTAAAAAGATATTTTTCAAATATCGCACCTATTAGTGCTAACGTTAAACCTGAAGCAATAACAGCTACAATAAAAGGTAATCCTAATTTTCCATAAACATAATAAGTTACAAATGCACCTAAAACATACATTTGTCCATGGGCAAAATTAAGAATACTCATAAGTGAAAAAATAAGAGTTAATCCAAGGGCAATCAAAGCGTATTGAGAGCCAGTAATTAAGCCATTAAGTAATATTTGTTCCATAAAGTTTTTCCCTAAAAAAATTAATTGATTGAGGCATCATTTGATGCCTCATTTAAATTAGTCTGCTGAACCAACAAATAGTGTTTCAAACTTTCCGTCTTTATAGATTTTTGGAGTTAATGGAACACCTAATTGTCTATCTTGACCAAATGTTGTAGTACCTACAAATTTTAATTTTGCATCTTTGTCTTTGAAAAATTTATTTGGAGCTTCCCAACCTGCATCAACAGTTTTAAGGAACTCATCTGCATCATTAATAGCTTTTGGGTTTGATTTCATAACTTCTAAAATATATTCAAGTGCGAATACTTTTGTGTTTGATTCATCATTATATTCACCAAATTTTTTAGTATAAGTTTCAACCCATTTTTCCATAACTTCAGATTGGATTGAAGCATCTGCTCCACCTTGACAAATAAATCCATTTGCAGCATCCCCAGCACCTTCTTTTAAGATACCAGCATCAAGTGCAGTTCCAGCTGCCATAAATCCTTTAAATCCTAATTGTCTAGCTGTTTTAATAATAAGTGGCGCAGTTGCAGGAGAAACCCCTGAAAGAACTAAAAGGTCAGGTTTTTTCTTAATTATTGGTGTAATTACAGAAAAGAAATCTCTAGTATCAGCTTTATATGTTGCTTTTGCTTCAACAACATCTAAACCTAAATCTTGTGCGATTTTAATACCATTATCTCTTTGGTTTAGTGGGTCAGCTGCATTAGCTGCAAGAAATGCAATTGTTTTAACATCTTTATTATCTTGAAGCCATTTATAAACTGCTGGTTCCCATTGATATGAAGCAATCATTCCAAAAACTGCATAATTAGCTGGTTTTTTATAAAGAGTTTTATTAAACGCATATGGGAAATATACAATTTTATTTTTTTCTGCAATTGGTCTAACTGCAATAGCTTGGGCATCATCATTTGGTCCAATTACATACTTGATTTGCTCTTGAGCCATTTTTTCCATACCTGCAACTGCAATTTTTGGATCATATGCATCATCAAATGGAATTACTTCAACTTTATATTTTTTTCCACCAATTTCAACTCCACCTTGTGCATTATAAATATCAGCAGATGTTTCCATTGATCTTACATTTGAAGTTCCCCAAGCTGCATTTGCACCTGAAAGTGTTCCCACAAAACCAATTTTAATTGTATCTTGTGCTAAAAGTGTACTACTTAGTAGCCCAGCTACTAAACTAAGTTTCATAAACCTTTTCATTTTCTCTCCTAAATTTTAATTAGTATTTATCATTGATAAATCATGAAAAACATGTTAGCACATTGTCTACAATAATTGTTTACAATTTATACAATTAAACAATTTTATTTTTCAATTTATTTTTTTTCAACTTAGATAATATTCTTTAATATCCCTATAAATGGCTATATTAAATAGTTTTAGAATATAATTTTTGTTTTATATGTAGAGATAATATACAAATATTTGTTAACTATTTAGACTCAAAATTTGCTTTAGTTGTATTATTAGAGCAATAGCATATTAAAACTATCTTAATATTGAAATTCTAAAATCATCATTCTAAAAAATATTAAGTAACCATTTAGTTGTAAAGATATACAATATTTTACAATTTTATTAAATTGTTTTCTTAAGTTTAAATAAATAAATCATTCTAAGGAATTCGTTATGAGATTAAATTCAATTTTTAAAAGTGCTCTAATGTCAACACTTTTAGTATCTTCTGCTTTACAAGCTAAACCTGCGTATGTTGCAACAACTGCAATTGTAGAACATCCAGCGCTAGATGCGGTAAGAGATGGAATCAAACAAACATTAAATGATAATGGTTATAGTGGTGATAATCTTAAATTTACCTATGAAAGTGCTCAAGGGAAACCTGATATTGCTTCACAAATTGCTAGAAAAATGGTAGGAGAAAATCCTGATATTATTGTTGCAATTGCAACACCATCAGCACAAGCAGCAGTTACGGCTACAAAAACAATTCCAGTTGTATTTTCAGCTGTAACTGACCCATTAGCAGCGAAACTTGTTCCAAGTTTAGAAAAACCAGGTGGAAATGTTACAGGTTTATCAGATATGGCTAATATTAAAGAACATTTTTCTTTAATTAAAGAGTTTGTACCTAGTCTTAAAGTAATTGGTGTTCCATACAATCCAGGTGAAGCAAATTCAGTTTCAATGTTAAATAGTGCTAAAGATGTAGCAAAAGAAATGGGTATTAAAATTGTAGAAGCAGCTGCACCAAAATCTTCTGATGTAATGATTGCCGCAAAACAATTAGTTGGTAAAGCAGATGCTATTTATTGTCCAATTGATAATACTATTATCTCAGCTGTTGAATCAGTTATAAAAGTTGGTATTGATGCACAAGTTCCAGTTTTTGCAGGGGATACAAGTACAGTTGAAAGAGGAGCAATTGCTGCTGTTGGTTATAACTACTTTGATTTAGGGAAACAAACTGGAGATATTGTTATAAGAATTTTAAAGGGTGAAAAACCAGGTTCAATTGATGTAAAAATGGCAAAGGGAACTGACCTTTATGTTAATCCAAAAATGGCTAAAAGAATGGGTATAGAAGTTCCAAAATCAGTACTTGAAAAAGCTACTAAAATTATCAAATAATTAAAAGTTGTTAACTTGTCACTTTATGCTTTTTTAGGAACACTTGAAATAGGGTTTATTTATGGTTTAGTTGCAATGGGAGTTTATCTTACTTTTCGTATTTTAGATTTTCCAGATTTAACTGTTGACGGAAGTTTTACATTAGGAGCAGCTGCAACTGCTGCTCTAATAGTATCTGGCGTAAATCCTTTTTTAGCAACTTTATTAGGTACACTTGCCGCTGCAAGTGCAGGTATTGTTACAGCTTGGTTAAATTTACGGTTTAATATTCTTCATTTACTTGCAAGTATTCTTACCATGACAGCTTTATATACAATAAATCTTCGTGTAATGGGAAAACCAAATCTAGCTTTAATTATGGAGCCAACTATGTTAACTCCATTTGAAGATTTAGGAATACCAGCTATGTATTTAAAAGTTATATTTGTAGCTGTTTGCGCAATTATTGGTGGATTATTATTGGCATGGTTTTTATATACACAATATGGTTTAGCAATGAGAGCAGTTGGTTCTAATAAAAGAATGGCTCAAGCAAATGGTATTGTTGTAAAAGAGAAAGTTTATGTAGGACTTGCTTTATCAAATGGTTTAGTAGGACTTGCTGGAGCTTTATTTGCACAAACAAGTGGTTTTGCAGATTCAACAATGGGTATTGGAACTATTGTTGTAGGTTTGGCTGCTGTTATTATAGGAGAGTCTTTATTTGGAACAAAATCTATGCTTGTGGTTGTATTAAGTTGTATTATTGGTTCACTTTTATATAGAATTGCAGTTTCAATGGCACTTAATGCAGACTTTTTAGGCTTTCAAGCATCTGATTTAAATCTACTTACGGCTGTACTTGTAACCTTATCATTAATATTCCCAAAATTACGTAGTGAATATAAAGCTAAAAAAGCTAAAAGGAAAAGAGTATGATTTGTTGCAAAGATTTACATGTTACTTTTAATCATGGCTTAGCAACTGAAAAGTTAGCTTTAAGGGGTGTAGATTTAACTATACCAACAGGAGAGTTTGTAACAGTTATTGGCTCAAATGGTGCAGGAAAATCAACCTTACTTAATACTATAGCAGGTGATATTGAAGCAACTCATGGTCAGATATTTTTTAATGATAGAGATGTAACTGCTTTACCTGCAACAGGTCGTACAAAAGATATAGCTAGGGTATTTCAAGACCCACTTGCAGGAACTTGTGGTGATTTAACTGTTGAGGAAAATATGGCTCTTGCCTATGGTAGAGGTAAAAGGGGTACATTATCTTTTGCACTAAATAGTAAACTTAGAAAACTTTTCAAAGAGCAATTAAGTAGGCTTAATCTAGGATTAGAAGATAGATTAACTTCTCAAATGGGACTTTTATCAGGAGGTCAGAGACAATCAGTTAGTCTTTTAATGTCTGCTTTACAACCAAGTAGTATTTTACTTTTAGATGAACATACAGCAGCACTAGACCCAAAAACAGCAGCGCTTATTATGGATATTACTTCACAAATTGTTGAAGAAAAATCATTAACTGTAATGATGGTAACCCATTCTATGAGACAAGCGCTTGACCATGGAAGCCGAACTATTATGCTACATGAAGGTAAAATTATCTTTGATTTAGAAGGTAAAGAAAGATCTTCTTATGAGGTGAAAGATTTACTTAACTTATTTGCCCTTGCCAAAAAAGATGGTGAAGAATTGGATGATGATAAATTATTATTAGACAAATAAAAAAGATGGAGATTTATCTTACTAGATAAATCTCTTCATCTTTCATATTATATTCCACTTGTTCAACTATTATTTTTTCCTCTTTATTTAAACCTGCTCTATCTAAAACAATAAACTCTTCTTTATCTTTTACGCATATTAGTGGGAAATGCCAAACTCCCCTATTGTAATGAACCCCTTGGTCACCATTGGTTTCAAAGATTTCTAAAGTTGATAAATCTGGTTCTCTACCACCTAGGGCAACAACACAATAAAATGGCTCTTTACTTCTTGGAATAAATGTTTGAGAAAATAATGGATGTTTTTCTAACATATCGATATGTAAAGGAAATTCTCTTTTATTTCCTATATAAATATGCAAAGTTGTCATACCGCTTTTTTCATTTGTATCCATATTACATATTTCATAAAATTTTTGAGCAGAATCTCTATTTATACTTATTGAATCTCTACCCTCTTTACTAACAACTTCACCAAATTTTTTAAAAGCTTCTCTTGTAAGAGGTTTTGGTTTTATTTCAAGCTTCATATAACACCTTAATTATTTACAATTTTTTAAGAGTCTTTTATTGTTTACCTAAACAAAATTCCTCTTTATTTAGTTTTTCTCTATAAAGAATCCATATCTTTTTTTGCAATTTTTTTATTTCTATCATACTATTTGCACTAATTGAACCTAAAATCATCTTTTTTGATTTTGTAAAAGTAAAAGAATCAAAATCATTACTATGAAGTTCCTTTAAAAATTTATCATTATCATTTGTTTTAATATAAATTTTTAAATAGATATAATTTTCACTTTCATGCCGTTTTATATAATCTTTTAAATCCTTACCTAAAACTTCAAAGTTTTCAAAATATTCAAGTTTTTTTTCACAAAAAAATTTATTTCTTACTAACATAGAATCAAAGTCAAAGTGTTCGTAACTTCTACCTTGTGTCAAAATATCTGAATAAAAAAAAGTTGAATTTTCATCAGCATTAAGCCTTAATATTTGAAGAAGTTTTGAATCTTTATATAAAATCAATTCATCATTTAAAACTTCTAAATTCGAAGATTTTAAATCGATATTTATATAGTTTATACCAAATTCTTTTTTTGAAGGATAAACTTTTGTAGCACTTTCAGTAGTTATTATTGCAGTTGAATCTTCTAATTTGATATATGTTTTGATTTTGTCTTTTGGAAAAATCCCTTCCCCTATACTTAATAACTTAACATAGTTTTCTGTATCGTTAAAGTAGTAATGTCTTGTGGGAAGTTTTAGTTTTTCTAATGAAAAAACATCTTTTTCAAAACCTATTGATATACTCATTTTTACCCTTGCAAAATATATTTTTTAGTATATCAAAAAATAAAAGATTAATATTTTTACATTTGTATAAAACTTATACTTTTATACAGATAAATATTGCTCTACTATTTCATCACTTAGATTTTCAATCTCCCCATTAGCTACAACTCTACCCCTATCAACAAGATAAAAATCATCACCATGACGTCTAGCAAAAGGAAGTTTTTGTTCAACTAAAATAACAGTTATTTTTTCCTCTTTAGTAAGATAATCTATAACCTCTCCAATTTGTTGTACGATATTTGGTTGAATCCCTTCTGCGGGCTCATCAAGAATCAATAGTTTTGGTTCTAAACAAAGTGCCCTAGCAATAGCAAGTTGTTGTTGCTGACCACCACTTAAGTCACCACCTTTTCTTTTTAACATCTCTTTTAAAACTGGAAAAAGTTCATATATTTTATCAGGTACTTGTTTTAAGCCATTTCTATTTCCAAGTAATCCAATATCAATATTCTCTTTAACAGTTAGTTGTGAAAATATTTCCCTACCTTGTGGTACATAACCTATTCCTAATCCTGCTCTTTTTTCACTTCCAAGTTTTGAGATATCTTTTCCTTCAAAAAGCAATTCACCACTTTTTATTGGAAGTAAGCCCATAATTGATTTCATAAGTGTTGTTTTTCCAACACCATTTCTTCCCATAAGACAAGTACATCTTCCCTGTTTTATTTCAAGGTCTAAATCCCATAAAGTGTGACTTTGTCCATAAAATTGATTTAATTTTTTAATTTCTAACATCTTAGTTTCCTTTTAAATTGTCCCAATTTAAAAGGGACAAATACATATTTAACACTTTTTGGCACAATTTGTGAAAAATTGTTAAAAGTGAGCAAAATCCTAAAGAGCAAACGTGTTTGCTTTTTACTCACCGAGGTAAACCTTACGTACTTTCTCATTTTCTTGTACATCTTTCATAGAACCCTCAGCTAAAACAGAACCCTCATGTAAAACGGTTACTTTTTTTGCAATACTTCTAATAAATTCCATATCGTGTTCAACCACAACAACTGAGTGTGATTTTGATAATTCTGTTAGAATTTGTCCCGTTTTTTCAACTTCACCGGGAGTCATACCTGCTACTGGCTCATCAACTAAAAGTAACTTTGGGCTTTGCATTAAAAGCATTCCTATCTCTAGCCATTGTTTTTGACCATGTGATAAAATAGCCGCTTGGGTATTATAAAAATCTTTTAAACCAATTAATTCCATCGTCTCTTCAATACTATCTTTTTGTTCACCATTTAATTTTGCAAAAAGTGTTTTGAAAAATCTTTTATCATCTTTCATTGCAAGTTCTAGATTTTCAAAAACTGAATGCCCCTCAAAGACTGTTGGTTTTTGAAACTTTCTTCCAATCCCGATTTCGGCAATACTTGGCTCATCCATTTCAAGTAAATTTACAGCTTTCCCAAAAATAACTTGCCCTTTATCAGGACTAGTTTTCCCTGTAATAACATCCATCATTGTTGATTTTCCTGCTCCATTTGCTCCAATGATACATCTTAACTCTTCATATTCAATAGATAAAGATAAAGAATTTAAAGCTTTAAACCCATCAAAACTAACTGTTACATCATCTAAATAAAGGATTCTATCACCTTTTTTTAAATCTCCTACATTTTGTTCATTTTCATGTTTAAGCAGTAGCATTTTGAACCTCACTCTCTTGATTCTTGTTGTCTTTATTTAATTTGTCTTTTATTTGTGAAATTAATCCAACTACACCCTTTGGTAGAAATAAAGTTACCACTACAAATAATCCACCTAAAGCATATAACCAAACTTCTGGAAGTGCTGATGTGAAATATGTACTTGCATAATTAACTATAAAGGCTCCAACAATTGCACCATATAAAGTTCCACGTCCACCAATTGCAACCCAAATAACAAGTTCAATTGAAAACAATGGTGAAAAAACACCAGGGTTTATTATTCCAACTTGTGGTACATATAAGGCCCCTGCAATACCTGCCATACAGGCACTAACTACAAATATAAATAGTTTATATTGTTCAACTCTATAACCTATAAACCTAGTTCTACTTTCACCATCACGAATTGCTATACAAACCCTTCCAAGTCTTGAATTCATAATAAATCTAGCTACTAAGTAACCACCTGTTAAAGCTAAAAAGGAGATAAGCAAAAGAGCGATTCTAGTGCCATCAGCTTGCAAGTCAAAGCCTAAAATATCTTTAAAATCTGTAAGACCATTGTTCCCACCAAATCCCATGTCGTTTCTAAAAAATGCAAGCATAAGTGCATATGTCATAGCTTGAGTTATAATTGATAAATAAACCCCAGTTACTCTACTTCTAAATGCTAAATATCCAAAAACAAAAGCTAAAAGACCAGGTACAAACATAATCATGATAAGGGTGAAAATAGGATTATCAAAACCATACCAAAACCATGGTAACTCTTTTAGATTCATAAATACCATAAAATCAGGTAATTCAGGATTTCCATAAACCCCTCTATCACCTATTTGTCTCATTAGATACATCCCCATAGCATAACCACCAAGGGCAAAAAATGCACCATGACCAAGGCTAAGGATTCCAATATAACCCCATACTAAATCAAGGGCAAGGGCTAAAAGTGCAAAGGCTAAATATTTACCTAAAAGTGTTACAGTATAAGTTGAGATATGAAATGTTGAACCTGCTGGTAATACTAAATTTGCAAAAGAAACATAGATTACTACTAAAGCTAAAACACCAAGAACTATTTTCCCGCCAAGGTCATTATTTAAAATTTGTAAAATTATTGGTTTTCTTTTTATATTTTCCATTTTTATACCTTAATCTTGAGCATCTCTTCCCTTTTGTGGGAACAGACCTCTTGGTTTCTTCTGAATAAATAAAATTATAAATACAAGGATAATTACTTTTGCAAGAACTGCCCCAGCAACTGGCTCAATAAATTTATTGATCTCACCTAGTGTAATTGCACCAATTAGTGTTCCCCAAAGGTTACCAACTCCACCAAATACAACAACCATAAATGAATCAACTATATATGCTTGTCCTAGATTTGGTCCAACATTTGTAAGTTGAGATAAAGCAACACCAGCAATACCAGCAATACCTGAACCAATACCAAAAGTCATTGCATCTATCCATGAAGTTTTGATACCCATAGCTTGTGCCATTTGTCTATTTTGAGTTACAGCCCGCACTTTAAGTCCTAAACTTGTTTTATTTAAAACCATTAAAACCCCAATAAATACAAGTAGTGCAAAAATTATAATATATAATCTGTTATATGTTAAAGATAATGCACTATTTATTTCCCACGCACCACTCATCCAATCAGGGGTTTTAACCTCTTGATTTAATGGAGAATATATTGTTCTTACAATTTGTTGTAAGATTAAACTAATCCCAAATGTTGCAAGAAGTGTTTCAAGTGGTCTTCCATAAAGATGTCTAATAACAAGTCTTTCAATAATAATACCAACAATACCACTTACAATAAAAGCAGCAGGAATAGCAACTAAAATTGAATACTCAATAAGTCCTGGCATAACTTGTTGTAGAGTATAAGTTGTATATGCTCCAATCATCATCATCTCACCATGAGCCATATTAATTACTTTCATAACACCAAAAGTAATAGCAAGTCCAATTGCTGCAAGCAATAAAACAGACCCCATACTTAAACCAAAAAATGCTTTTTCTAAAACACCATAATATGATCTAATAGTTTCAACAGTAGAGATTGAGCTTTTTACAGCTTTTTTTAATTCACTTGAAATATCCTCTTTACTGTAAAGGTTTTTTAAAGTTGCTAAAGTATCTGAAGAGATGAAATCACTTAAATCTTTAACTGCTTGTAGCTGTTCTTCACCACTTGAATACTTTGCAAGAATGATAGTTTTAGCTTCAAGTAACACCTCTTTTACATCACTATCTTTCTCTTTTGATAATGCTTTGTTGATTAACTCTTTTGAGTCTTCATCAACATTTGAAAGAATATTTTTTGCTGATTTTAGCCTTACTTCTTTTTTCTTAGAAAAAAGATTCATTTGAGCTAAATTTGATTTAATAACACTTCTTAATCCATTATTTGTTTTTACTTTGTTAAACTCTTTTTTATTTTGAGGTTCTAAAACTTTTCCTTCTAAAAAAGTTTTTGTATGATAAGTACTCCCCTCTTTTTTTTCTAAGATTACAAACGTTCCCTCTTTTTTTGTATAAAAAAGGTCACCATCAACCATTTTTTTTAAAAGAGTTTCTGTTCTTTCATCATCAGAGTATTTTTCAACTAGTTCATTAATAACTTGTTGTTTCTTTTTAAAAGATTTTGTTTTTAATGCTTCAATATCAGTCTCAAAAGAAGCAAAAAGTGAAGTTAAAAAAAATAAATTAAGAAAGATTATTTTGATTAAATTTGATTTTTTCATAAGAATGCCTTGTGGGATAAAAGAAGAGAGAAAACTCTCTTCTTTAGATTTTCTATTAGTAGTTTTGACCTGAACACTTTTTAGTTACAGTGTTATAGTTACCACAGTTAATTGGTGCTGTCCAATCAGAGATTACATCTTTAGATGAAGGTAAGAAGTCTGACCATGCATCACCTGCTACTTCACCATCAGTTGACCATACAGTTTCAAATTGACCATCTTCTTGAATCTCACCAATAAGAACTGGTTTTGTTAAGTGGTGGTTTTTAAGCATTTTTGCTGTTCCACCTGTTAAGTTAGGAACTTCAAGACCAATAATTGCTTTTGAAACAGCATCTACATCAGTAGTACCAGCTTTTTCAACAGCTTTTACCCATAGGTTGAAACCGATATATGTAGCTTCCATTGGGTCGTTTGTAACTCTTTTATCATCTTTGATAAATTTTTTCCATGCAGCGATAAATTTTGTATTTTCATCAGACTCAGCAGATTGGAAGTAGTTCCATGCAGCTAAGTGACCAACTAAAGGTTTAGTATCTAACCCAGAAAGTTCCTCTTCACCAACAGAGAAAGCAACAACTGGAATATCTTCTGCACCAATACCTTGGTTACCCAATTCTTTATAGAATGGAACGTTAGCATCACCATTGATTGTTGAAACAACTGCTGTTTTCTTACCTGCACTACCAAATTTTTTGATATCAGATACGATTGATTGCCAATCAGAGTGACCAAATGGAGTATAGTTAATCATAATATCTTCAGCTGGTACACCTTTAGCTTTTAAGTAAGATTCTAAGATTTTGTTTGTAGTTCTTGGATAAACATAGTCAGTACCTGCTAAAACCCATCTTTTTACACCAATTTCATTCATTAGATAATCAACTGCTGGAATTGCTTGTTGATTTGGCGATGCACCTGTATAGAATACATTTTTAGACGATTCTTCACCCTCATATTGTACTGGGTAAAATAATAATCCATTTAACTCTTCAACAACTGGAAGAACAGATTTTCTAGAAACTGAAGTCCAACAACCAAAAGTTACATCAACTTTATCTTTAGTTAAAAGACCTCTCATTTTTTCTGCAAATAAAGGCCAGTTTGAAGCTGGGTCAACAACAACAGGTTCTAGTTTTTTACCTAAAACACCACCTTTTTTGTTTTGCTCTTCAATTAACATTAAAACTGTATCTTTTAATGTTGTTTCACTAATTGCCATAGTTCCAGATAATGAGTGTAGAACACCAACTTTAATTGTATCAGCAGCTTGTGCTACAGTTGCCATTGCAACGATTGCAGCAACAGACAATGATTTAGCTATAAATTTCTTCATACGATCTCCTATTAGATTTAATACCAAACTAAAAAATTCGCGTTTTTTTAGTTTGATATTTTCTTGAGATGAAGTATAAAAAAGAAGTGTTGTTTTAGTGTTGTTTTTTTAAGTAACTATAAAATTTATTTGTATATTTAATATACATTGAGATTTATATCCTTTGCTCACAAACTTTTACAAGTGCCTGATAATCAAACTCTTCCATTAAGTTTTTTATATGAAGTTTACTTTTGTTGTCAATTGAGCTTTTTTCTAGTAATTCATATATTGAGCTATTATCCATTTGTAAAGCAAAGTTTTTTAAACTAATAAAAAACTCCTTTGAAAGATTTGTAAAAATTTCTTCATCTTGTTTTTGTAAATCTTTTTTTTCATCAAATTTAAGTTTTACATTAAGATATTTTTGAAGTATCTTAATTAATTGTTTCTCATCTATAGGTTTTGCTAAAAAGTCATCAGCACCATTTTTAATAGCTTTTTGTTTGTCATCATCAAAAACATTTGCAGATAGAGTTATAATTGGAATATCTTGTTTTTTTAATTGATTTTTTATCACCTTTGTAGTTTCGTGTCCATCCATTCCGGGCATTAGAGTATCCATAAATATCAAATCAATGTTGTTTGATTTAACAATATTAATTGCTTCTTCACCTGAAGAAGCACAACATGTTTTAAATCCATATTGCTGTAATATCTGAATTACTAAATCTCTATTTTCTTTTATATCATCAACAACTAAGATTGTACTATCTTCAACTTTTTCTATCCCTACAATATCTTTATCAAAACCTTTTTCTTCAACTTGTGATTCATTTGAAGCTTCATAATCAACACTAAAATAAAACTCACTTCCTGTGTTTACAAAACTTTTTACATAAATTGAACCACCCATTAAGGTAATTAACTCTTTTGTGATTGATAATCCAAGTCCTGTACCATTTGATTTATAATCATCTTTTTTAATCTGTTCAAAGGGTTTAAAAATCTTTTTTTGATCCTCTTTTTCAATACCAATCCCAGTATCTTTTACTTCAAAAAACAATCTTTTGTTTTTTTCATAAATATTTAGTGTGATTTTTCCCTCTTTTGTAAACTTTAAGGCATTGCCTAAAAGATTAATTAAAATTTGTCTTAGTCTTTGTTCATCTGCTTTTATGATATTAGGAATATTATTATCAACATTTAAATGAAAAGTTAAACCTTTTGATTCACATCTAAAGGCAAACATAGAATCAATATCTTTGATTAGTTCAGGCAATTGAAAAGCTTTGGGGTTTAGTTCTATTTTCCCTGCTTCAATTTTTGATAACTCAAGAATTTCATTGATAATATTTAAAAGATGTTTTCCACTTCTTTTTATGGTATCAAGATTCTTTTTTTCTTGTAAGTTGATATTTTCTGATTTATTTAATAAATTTGTAAATCCCAATATTGCATTTAAAGGTGTTCTTAACTCATGGCTCATTCTTGCTAAAAATATAGATTTTGCTTTATTTGCGTGGGTTGCTTCTTGCATCGCTTTTTTAATTTGCTGTTCACTCTCAATTAGTTTTTCAGTATTGTCTTTGAAAATTTGCACTGCACCAATCATATCCCCAACTTCATCTTCATATTTGTTTTTTTCAACCTCTACACTCATATCATTTGATGATAATCTAACCATGGCAATACGAAGTAAATCTATAGGATAAATGATTCTAAAAAGTATAATAAAAAAAGATAGTAAAAATAAAAGTACAGAAAAAAGAACAATAACATTTACATTGAATTCTTGTTTTTGTAGCACTATTTTTGCATCATCAACCTTTTGTTTTGTTCTACTTTCAAAGGCTTTATAAAAATCATCAAGGGGTTTCATAATTCTAATTTTTGCTTTATGGTATTCATCTCCATGCATAATCTCTCTAGCTAATTTAAAATCAGGTTCACCATAAATAGTATAATTTCCATTTTCATCTTGAAAAATCCCTTTTACTGCATTCATCGCTTTATGTTCAAGGTTTGTTAAATCATCAGATTCTTTTTGGGATTCAAAAAGCATATTTAGCTCTTCTTCTGTAAAGTTTGCTTTTATCATCAAATCTCTTAGGGCAATTTTTTCACCTTTGAACTCAGGTTCTTTATCCCCTAAAGTAAAGAAGTCCCAAAAGATTCCATTGTATCTTTGGGGTCTTTGCTTTTGGCCATTTCTAATATCAAGAACTGTTTTAAACTGCTCTTCAAACATAGGATTTCCTGTTATTACATAGGTTCTTGCCATCCTTGTTAGGTCATCACTACTTTGTCTTAACTCTTGGGCTAGAATCAAAGATTTATATTGCATTTTATATGCATTTTCCAATTCTATTGTTGCCTTTTGATATTTATTAATCACAATTGCAACACAGATAAATGAAACTGTATTTAAAATAAACAGTAACATGAAGAGTCTTTTTAAATTCACTAAAAATCCTAAATATCTTTTTACATTAATTATTCTATAATCTTAACAAACTAGGATGTTTAAGAAGATAAATATATGACTAAAAACTACACAGTGCTTATAATTGATGACAAAAAAGAGAACTTAAAATATCTAAATGAGATATTAAAAGATGAAAACTATGAAATAAAAGCTTCCATAGATGCAAAATTTGCAATAGAATCATCAAAGAACAACCCTCCACATCTAATCTTGCTTGATATTAAAATGCCAGAATTAGATGGTTTTGAAGTTTGTAAGATAATAAAAAAAGAGGAGAACTTAAAAGATATCCCTATTATTTTTATTTCTGCACTAGATGATATAGATAGTAAGGTTAAAGCTTTTAGCCAAGGTGGTGTTGATTATATTACAAAACCCTTTGAACCAAAAGAGATTAAAGCACGGGTTAGAAATCAACTTGAGATATATAAAAGTAAAATAACAATTGCTTCTTTACTAGAACAACAAGATTTATTTGTAAAAAAGATTATGCATGAGATGAACACTCCTGTTTCAATAATATCATTAAATACTGAGTTAATTGAACAAAAGTATGGTTTGTCAAAGGAGATTGAATCTATAAGAGCCTCAAGTAAAACACTTAGTTCCATATATGGAGATTTATCCTATAAAGTTAAAAAAGAAAGCCGTGAATACAAAATCACCAAAATAAATCTTTTAAAGTTTATTAGTTCAAGAATACAATTTTTTGATGAGTTAGCTAATACAAAAGATATTCATATAAATCTTGAATATTCTGATGAATTGGAGGTTTTTATAAATAGCTATGAATTTGAAAGATTAATAGATAACACAATTAGTAATGCTATAAAATATAGTAAAGAATCATCTGAAATAGATGTATTTTTTGGAGTTGAAGAGAATAAAACCATAATAAGTATTGAGGATTTTGGTATTGGTATTGAAGATACTGAACTTATCTTTGAGGAGTACTATCAAAAATCAAATAAAAAATTAGGCTTAGGTTTAGGGCTTAATATAGTAAAAGAGATTTGTGATAAATATGAAATAGTAATTGATATAAAAAGTGAAAAAAATCGCGGTACAAAATTTACTTTTGATATTGAACCAATAACAAAGAAGAGTATATGAAGATATTTTTACTAGAGGATGATTTTTCTTTAAATAAGTTGATTAGTAATGCCTTGGAGAAAAAAGGTTTTTTTATTACAAGTGTAGATAATGGTTACGATGCAATGACAAATATTCTAAACAACAATTATGATTTGTATATTTTAGATATAAATGTGCCAGGATTTTCTGGTCACGAAGTTTTAGAAGAGATTAGAAAAAGACATGAAGATTTGCCAGTTATAATAGTGAGTGCTGAATTAGATATTGATAATATTTCTAAGGCTTATGAACTTGGATGTAATGATTATTTAAAAAAACCATTTGAACTTGAAGAACTTCTTTTACATTTAAAATATCATATTAAAACAATTTTGAAAAATGATATAGATAAAGATGTTATTGAATTAGGTTTTGGGTATAAATTTAATTTAAAAGATCAAAATCTATATAAACATGACCATGAGATTGTTTTAACCCATAAAGAAAAACTGCTATTAACTCTTTTTGTAAATAATCTTGATAAAACTGTAACTTCTGAAATGATTCATGAATATGTTTGGGATAATAAAGCTGTTGAAGCTGTAAGTATGAGAAGTGTTATTCATAAACTACAAAAAAAACTAAAAAATGGCATGATTGCAAATATTAGAGGTGTTGGGTATAAATTTATAAGTAAAGATATTTCTGGATTTTGATGATTTGGTTGCGGGAAATGGATTTGAACCATTGACCTTCGGGTTATGAGCCCGACGAGCTACCTAGCTGCTCTATCCCGCGATTTGAAAGATTTTATCCAAAGTGGATGGGGTAACAGGATTCGAACCTGTGAATGACGATACCAAAAACCGTTGCCTTACCACTTGGCGATACCCCAGTTCAAGATAATATGAAATGCTTGTTTTTATAAAGTGGTGCGGATGAGAGGACTCGAACCTCCACACCGTGAGGCACCAGATCCTAAGTCTGGCGTGTCTACCAATTTCACCACATCCGCAACATTAAAAAAGTGTCTTCAAGAAGACAAAAAAAAAGATTCAGTTGAAAAATCAACTCAAATCTATAAAAGTGGCACGCCTGAAAGGATTCGAACCTTTGACCGCACGCTTAGAAGGCGTGTGCTCTATCCAGCTGAGCTACAGACGCAATAAATAAAAAATGGGGTAAGTAATGGGATTCGAACCCACGGCCCTCGGAACCACAACCCGATGCTCTAACCAACTGAGCTATACCTACCACTTACAAAAAATGGTCGGGGCGAGAGGATTCGAACCTCCGGCCCCCTGGTCCCAAACCAGGTGCGCTAACCAGACTGCGCTACGCCCCGAACAGTCACTCTTTCTTCAAAAAGTGGACGGAATTATACTATGTTTTTTTTACATTGTCAAGGGTTTTTTGTGGAAAGTAGGATTTTTTTTCAAAATTCCTACTTTTTCACTAAAATTGGATTAATCCATCAACAGGTGAACTTGCTGTTGCATAAGGTTTTTTAGGGATCCTTCCCGCTTTATAACTCAATCTTCCAGCAATAGTTGCATATTTAAAAGCTTCAGCCATTGCCATTGGATCTTGTGCTTGTGCAATTGCAGTGTTTGCTAAAATACCATCTGCCCCTAATTCCATTGCATATGAAGCATCTGATGCACATCCTAATCCAGCATCAACTAAAACTGGTACAGAAACGGCATCTCTAATAAATGCAATATTATATGGATTTTGAATACCTAATCCTGAACCAATAGGTGCAGCTAAAGGCATAATCGCATCTGCCCCTGCACTTTCTAATTGTTTTGCAATAATTGGATCATCTGAAGTATATGCCATAATTGTAAAGCCATCTTTTTTTAACACTTCACAAGCTTTTATTGTCTCAATAACATCTGGGTATAAAGTTTTTTGTGCATCACCAATAACTTCAAGTTTAATAATATCAATACCAGTTGCTTCTCTCATAAGTCTAAAAGTTGTAATTGCTTCTTCTGCTGTAAAACACCCTGCACTATTTGGAAGTAGTTTTACATTTGTATCTTTAAAATAGTCTAATAGGTTTTCTTCGTTTGGATTTGTAATATTCACTCTTCTAATTGCAACAGTAATTAATTCACTTCCTGAAGCTAATGTTGCATCTTTAGTTGTTTGAAAATCTTTATACTTTCCAGAACCAACAATTAACCTACTATTAAATTCGTATTCACCTATTTTTAGGATATCACTCATTTTTATTTTTCCTCCATTTAAACTGTTTTAACAGTTTTCACATATAAATTTCTTGTAATCTTTACTTAAATTTTCCATTTTTATACAGATAATTTCCGGTACATCATAGCTATGTAATTCTTTAATTTTGCTTTTGATTTTTTTGAAGTTTTCTTTTTTGGTTTTTATGTTTAGAAGCACCTCATCATCATTACAAAATTCATCTTGCCATTTATAAAAAGACTCTATTTTACTCATTTGTACACAAGCTGCCAGAGACTCTTCAATTAGAACTCTTGCAATTTTTCTTGCTTCACTTTCATCATGGCATGTAGTTTGAACAACTATTGGTTTCATAACTTTTTAACCTCTTCAACTAAATCTGATGGGATTAAAGAATAATTGTTCTTTTTATAGTTGTTTGCGGCAATTGTATGGGCAAGGCTTGCGCTTATTGCTGCATCTAAGCAACTATAACCTTGAGTTAATAATCCAGCTACAAGACCACTTAAAACATCTCCACTTCCACCTTTACTTAAAACTGCACTTCCAAAGCTATTTACATAAATATTTTTATCTTGTCCTATTAAAACATTTGCACCTTTTAAAAGTAATACTACTTTTGGATATTTAGTACAAAATTCACTTAAATATTTAAATCTATCTTTTTGTAATGTAGGCACATCAATATTAGCTATACCAGTAAGTTTTAAAAGAGCACAAAACTCTTTAGGATGAGGAGTTAAAACAACATTTTTATCTAAAGCTTTTAAAATCACATCTTCATAAAATAAATCAGCATCTATTATTGTTGGGATGTTAGATTCTAAAATTACTTCAATCTCTTTTTCTTCATAATTACCAAGTCCCATGCCAACTGCAATAGCTGTACAGTTTTCACTTAATTTATGAGTTTGCATAATATGATATGGTAAATCTATACACTCATGGCAAATAACACTTACAAGCCCTGCTCCAAAACCAAAGGCTGCTTTAGCTGCAATTACTCCTGCACCCTTTTTTGACCCTGCTACAACATTTAGATGTCCATATGTTCCTTTATGGGCATCTTTTTTATCTCTAAAAGGAAGTTTCATATCCTCTTTATCAAGTAAGAAAAGAGTTGAATCCTCTTCATAAATTTCCCTTTGAACTCCAAGGTTTGAGACCTCAATTTTACCCACATAATCTTTTGCCATATCAGAAAACAATGAAACCTTTAATGCTCCCATAGTAATTGTTATATCTGCATTAAAAGCAACAGTTGTAATCTCTCCTATTGAACTTATTCCGCTTGGGATATCACAAGCAATTTTAAAAGCATCAAGAAGATTTAGATTTTCAATTAATTTTTGAGAACTTTTGTCTAAATCTTTATTTAAACCACTTCCAAATAAACAATCAACAACAATATCACATTGGCAAATCTCTTCAACAATATCAATTCCAATTAAATTTACCCTTTTTAATTGTAATTGTGCCATTTGTGATTTAACACCATAAGGAATATATAGTTTTACATTAAACCTTGAATAAAGTAATCTAGCTAAAGCAATCCCATCTGCACCATTATTTCCAACTCCACATACAATTAAAACTGTTTTATCATTTTCAAAATTGTTTTCAATATAGCTAGCCATTGAAGAACTTGCATGTTCCATTAGTATATCTTCAGTAAGGGCAAACTTCTCATAACATCTTTTATCCAAAGAGTTTACCTCATAAAAAATTTTTTGCATAGAAAATCCTAATTTCTTTTTTTCTTTAAAGCCTCAAAGAGTATTCCTTGTAATATCCCAGCAATTAAAATATTTGTCAAAAAAATCACACAAAATAAAACACCAAAATAATCAATCATAATTGGTATAAAAGGTATTTTAACTGCCCTTGTAAACATAAAAGTAACTAAAAGCCCATCTTTTAATCCATTTTCTCTTAATTCACTTATCATTGGATACCAAGCATACATAGGGCCGTGACTAATAACTCCCCCTAATGTTGCATATATCCATCCTTTAATCCCACTATCTTTTCCAAAATGTTTCATTATTGCTTTTGGTTTCAAAAAATAATTTATCAAAGTTGTCATTAATATAATTACAACAAAAATAGGTAATAGCTTTAATAATACTTCATAGCTTTTTGTAAGAGCTAAACTACTATTAGTTTTATCATACAAAAATATAAATATATGAATGATTATAACAAAAAAAAGAAATTTAATCCCTTTAAACTCTAGCCCTTTTGTTTTCATTAGGCAATCCAATTTAAAGTTAAAACAGTTGAAAATGAGATGAGGATTATAAATATAAATGTAAGTAAAGTTCTTAAAAAAGTAAATCTTAAACCAAAAATTTCCACCTCAGCAGGTAGTTGAACAATTCCCAAAGAAACCCATGACAAAATAAATGCTGTTACAGCAAATAAAGATACTCCTGCAGTAGTTAACTCACCACCAAGAATATAGCTAATCATAGGGTTTCCAGTTAAAACTGCACCCATACTAGTACCAATAACTGTGTCAAAAAAGTAGTTGGAAGTAAATAACGAAATTAAAATTTCATTTGTGATATAGGTATCAAAAAGACCTAAAAGAAGAATGATTGCAAAAAGTATAGGAAGCATTGAAGTAAAACCTTTAAGGGCTTTGTAAAATGCTTCTTTTATACTTTTTTTATTTTTCATATTATTTTAGTGTGATGTACACGTTCCTTCGTTTTGAAGTTTTGTTAATTTTCCATCAATAAACATTTCAATAGAGTCCTGAACTTTTTTACTCTCTTTGTCAAAATACACATCAAGTCCAGCTTCATAAAAACCTCTTGCTGGGTTAGCTCCAATTCCACTTACTATAAGTGCATCTGGGTTTAATGCCATAATATTTGTTACTGCACCAGAACAAGCTCCAGAATGACCTGCATTTTCTACAACCTCAACATCAGATATCTTTTTATTATCTAAAGTTATAACTGTATAAAATTTTGCCTTTCCAAAATGTGCACCTCTTTTACTTAAATAACCCATATTTTCATTAGTAGGAAATACTAATCTCATCTTTTTTCCTTTTTATAAACTAATGATTAATTATACATATCTTTCTAATAGTAAAATTATATTTACTTATTTATTAAGAATAGATTATATTAGATATAAGTAAAATTTATATTATTTCCTGAATTTCCAGTTTTCTTTTTCTAAAACTGATTTAATTTTATCTTTTACATCACCTTGAAGTTCAATCCATTCATTATTTATACTACCACCACAAGCAAGTTTTTTCTTCAAAAGTTTCAAAACTTCTTTTTTTTCATTTTCAGGAATATAAAATCTTCCAACTAAAGTTACTGGTTTACCTTTTCTTTTTTCAAAAGTAAAAACTAATTGGTGTTGGTTTTTAGGTAATATCTCAGATGAAGATTTTTTTGGATTTTTTTTCTCCTCTTTTTTTGTATCGTGGGTATCACCATCTAAAGTAGCACCCATATTTTGAGCTAATAAATCTGCTAAACCACCCATTTTAAAACCCTTTTAATCTTGTTTGTACATCAATATCTTCAACAGTCACAAATTCATTTATCTTGTATTGTTCAACTGCTACACGACCTATCATAGCGGCATTGTCAGAGCAATATTTCAATTCACTTAAAAATAGTTTTGTGTTGTTTTTAGAACACAACTCTTCAATTGCAGTTCTAAGTCTTATATTTGCACTTGCTCCACCAACTATTGCTAAGTTTTTTGGTCTATTAGATTTAAAATATTTTTTCATCTTTTGCATGATATGAGCAACTGCTGTTTTTTCAAAGGAAGCACAAATATCACAAATATCTTCTTCTGTCAAACTTCCTTCATTTTCAAGTTTTTCTATTTGCATTCTAACTGCATTTTTAAGTCCACTATATGAAAACTCTATATTTGGACTCTGTCTTAAAGGAACTGGAAAATCAAATCTATTTTCATTCCCTTTTAATCCTTTTTCTTGAACAATTGGTCCACCTGGATAACCAAGATTCATCATTTTTGCTACTTTATCAAAACTTTCACCAAAACTATCATCAAGTGTTGAAGCTACTAATTTCATATCATTTAATCCATTTGCCTCGATTATTTGAGTGTGTCCCCCTGAAACTAAAAGGATAGTTGTTGGAAAATTTTCTTCTTTTTCAATAAATAGTGAATAGATATGTCCTTTTAGATGATTTACAGCTATTAATGGGAGATTTAAACTAATGCTTAAAGCCTTTGCCATAGTTACACCCTCCATAAGGGTTACTGAAAGCCCTGGGGCATTTGTTACAGCTATTGCTTTTAGTTTTGGAAAATATTCTTTACACTCTTCAAGTATTTTTGGAAGTGCTTCAACATGAAGTCTTGCAGCTAATTCAGGTACAACTCCACCATAAACACTATGTTGTAATTCTTGAGATATTTTTTTGTGGTAGATTAGTTTTTTTGATTCAATTTGGGTAATTGCAATTGAACTATCATCACAAGAAGATTCGATTGATAAAATCATTTATCTATTTTCCTCACACTCATCAACTCTATTTAACCACTCTAAAGCACAATCAAGTTTTCCATAACCAGAAGCAGCATTTATATGTCCAGCATCTTCAAGTATTTTCATTCCAACTCTTATTTTACTACTTAATCTAATAGCCTCTTCAACTGTAATATATGGGTCATTTGTAGAAGTTGCCATAATTACTTCAACTGACTTTAAATCTTCAGGAAGAGGATAAGGGAAAAATGTTGGAGCATCATCTAAAACTTTATCTCTAACTGGTGCAACTAACATTAACTTATCTAATTTTATATCTAACTCTTCGCAAGTGTGAAACCATAAAAGATTTGCTAAAGAATGACAAACAACTATAGTTGGTTTAAAATGTTCAATCTCTTTTTTTAAAAACTCTTTCCACTCATTTAAATCTGGATTATCTCTATTTGGCAAAGTAGGAAATGACACCGGAGTATTTTGTTCAATTAAATCCCTAGCTAAATTTGCTTGCCAATGGGGAAAATCACTCCCACCTAAACCATGAAGTATTAAAACTCTTTTTTCTTTCATTAATTAATATCCCTTACACATCTTACAAATTTCTTTTTATGACGACTGTCATAATATGGCGTTCCACTTACAAAAAACATATAATCAGCATAAAACCAAAATGTACGCCAATGGGCTTTGCTTGCCCAATATCCAACGGGCATATTAAATTTAAATGCCCTATTTATATAACTTCTTTCATTTGTCTTATCCACAATAAGTTCAAACTCTTCTATTGTAGGTAGTCTCCAATTATCATATCCAGCATAAGATAAGCTTTCACAATAATCTGTTGCATCACTGTGATTTAATCTATTTTTTACATTTGAAAAATTATCAATCCACATTAATTTTGCAGTTGAATCAACTACAACTTTTCTTATTCCGTCTCTTCTAAAATCGTTAGAAAAACTAAAACTAATCAAGAGTAAGACCAAGAATAAATATCTCATCATTTATCCTTTAAAGTAAACTTTCCTCTTTGAATTTGTGATTTCACACTTTCATCAAGAAGTTCCATAGTTATATTATACTCTTCTTTATAAATTAATCCAACAAGCTCTTTACATGGTTTTTCTTTTCTATCATTTGAACTATCGTGTTTTTTCCATTCATCAAATTTTTTCTCATAAATATTCACAACATTTTTTTCAAATTTCGTTCTTGTATAAATTAAATATATTACCAAAGCTAGTAATATTCCAAAGGGAATCAATAAATCAAGACTCACAAAAACCCCTAACTTGTTTATCAATCTCAAAAATATCATCTATATTTTGAGGTTTTACATTATTGAATTTATTTAATGCATTTAATGTTGTTTTTGAAATATCTAAAAATCCTATTTCCCCATTTAAAAACTTGTAAACACCCACTTCATTTGCTGCATTTAAAACAACTCCTAAATCTGGATTTTTTAAAATCTCATCTTTTACTTCCCAAATTGGATATCTTGAAACTTCAATCTCTTTGAATTCTAAACTTCCAACTTGCAGCAAATCTACAGGTTTTAAAATTGGTTCATCACAACGTCCAAGTATTGCATAGGCAATGGGAAGTTGCATTGAAGCATTTGCAATATGAGCTGTTGTACTTCCATCGGTAAAATTTACCATTGCATGAATAAGTGATTTTGTTTCAATAATTGCGTCTAACTTTGAAGTATTAAACAACCATGCAGCTTCTAAAAGCTCGAACATTTTGTTTGTCATAGTTGCACTATCAATAGTGATTTTATTTCCCATTGACCAGTTTGGATGATTTAAAGCTTCTTTTATTGATACATTTTTAAGTTCATCCAATGGATAATCTCTAAATGAACCACCACTAGCAGTAATTGTCATAGAATCTATTTTCTTATCTTGTAGTAAATACCATAATCCAAAATGTTCACTATCTATTGGACTTAATTTACTTTGGTCAATAAATTTCCCAGCTACAACAAGTGATTCTTTATTTGCTAGGGCAATTTTTTTACCACACTCTATTGCTTTTAAAGTTGGTTTTAATCCTAAAAAACCCACAAGTGAATTTACAACAGTCTTAGCTTCACTTTGTTCAATTGCATCTAAAATGGCATCTTCACCAAAAGATACATTTGGGTGATTTACCTTTGAGATATCATCTTTATTAGCGATTACTACTTTTTTAGGTTTAAACTCCGCAATTTGTTTATTTAAAACTTCAATATTTCTACCAGCAACTAAAACTTCAATATTTAGATTAAATTTTCTTGCAATATTTAGGGTATTAACCCCAATTGAGCCAGTACTTCCTAAAACTATCACATTATTGCTCGTAAAAGAACTAACATTATAACTCCGCCAAAAAGGTACCCATCTGTTCTATCTAAAATTCCACCATGGCCAGGTAAAATATCTCCACTATCTTTTACCTCTGCTTCTCTTTTTAAATAGCTTTCAAATAAATCTCCAAATACAGAAGCTAAAGCAACAATAAGAGAAATAACTATTGCTCCAAATGTTGATAGATTATCAATTGAAAAAATAGTTCCTAAAATAATTGCAACAACTAAACCTCCAATAACCCCTTCAATAGTTTTATTTGGACTTGTTTCACAAAATTTTGTTTTCCCCATACTTCTTCCTACAAAATATGCCCCTATATCTGCACCTGCAACAATTACAAGTAACCATAATAAAGACATAACTCCATATTCAATATAAAGTGAGAATAAGAATAAAAAAGAAGCTGTTGGATATAAAAGAATTAAAAAAGCTTTTGTATCAATACTTTTTTTATAAGCTAATACTGAAGCGTAAACAATAGCTAATACAAATATTAAATCTTCTGGATTTGGATAAAAATATGCTACAAACCATAAGACACCAGTGTATAGATATACAAAGTCAATTTCTGTTTTATAGAGCTTTTTTGATTCACTTATTGAAATTACAAGAAGTCCTCCAAATAAAAGCCACATTATAAAAAATGAGTCAATATATCCTATAAGTAAAACTGCTAAAATTAGAATTACACCTGTTTTGATTCTAGTACCACTTGATTTTATTATCTCTGTCATATGAAACCTAGTTCTTGGAATAAAGCTTGATTATACTAAAGTTTGCCTTTTCTTAAGTTTTTACTACAGTAGTTGTATAAGGGTTATATAAAACATTTGCTCCATTTTGTATTTTTACATTTCTTCTTTGGGTATAATCAACCTCATAAGTTCCACTATGATCTGTTGAAAATTGTGCGCAAATTATTGCTGCTTTTTCAATAACATTATCAGGCAATGATTTTTTTGTATTTTGTACAATTACATGGGATGATGGTCTATCTTTTAAATGAAACCAAAAATCACTTGCTTTGCTATTTTTAAGCAAAAAGATATTTTCCCTTTCACTAGTTCCTAACATAATTTTATATCCTTCAAAAAAGAAACTTTCATACATCTGTGATTTTTTTGTTTTTGTTTGATTCTTTTGTTTCTTAGGATATAAAAACTCCATTTCATCTATAGACTTTGAATTATTTAGATTTAAAATCAATTTATTTAAAAACTCAATTTTCTCTTCTAAATTATCCTTTTCTATTTTTATATTGTTTGCTTTATGTTTAGCTCTTTTCGCTTTTTTAAATAGTTCATTTGAATATGTTGAAGCTTGAAACTTTTCATCTAATGTAACTTCCACTTCATTTCCAGAAAAATCATAAGTTTTAAAACTTTTTTGATAAGGCTTAATCATATGTAAGTTTGCAAGAATTAAATTTGCTTTTTCATAAAGTTTAGTTGATTCTTCCTCTAAGTCCTCTTTTTTTGGTAAAGATTTTACAGTTTTTTCTAGTTTTCTTAATTTCTTTTCAACTTGAGAAATTTTTTGCTTTTTTATATTCTGAATATTTTTTTCTTCTATTTGTTCATAAACATTAAAAAGATACTCTTCTATATTATCTACCTTCTCAATTTTAGGTATAAAGTTTTGTTTAGGAATCTCTTCTAGTTTTATTCCAACTTTAACAACTCTGCTTGAAGAAAACTCATCAATATGTCTTAAAGCTTCTAATATCACTCTATTTTCATCTAATATGATAATATTTGTATGTTTCCCTGTAAACTCCAATTGTAGTATTGTTGTTAGTTTTTTATATGAGGAAGATGAGCTTACTTTTATATTTATAATTTTATCATCGTTATAAAGAGAAATATCTTCTATTTTTGACTTAATAAACCTTTTTTGAAGTACAACATCAAAAGGTGCATTAAAATCTTTTTTAGATTTTGGATCTTCTTTTCTTTTATAAATTAAACTATTTCCCTTACTCATATCGAAGTAAATAATATTTCTATTATTAAATTCAATTATAATTGTATTATTATCGATTCGTTTACAAAGCTTTATATTTTGGGCATTTATAGATAAATAGTTAATCACTTCTTTCAATAGATAGTATTTCACAATAAATTCACTTTTACTTATTAAGATTACAGCAGTTTTTTATCAACATGTGCTATAATTGTAGCCAAATTATAATTAGATAAGGAGAGAGTTAAATGAAAAACTTACTTAAAATTGCATTAGCAGTTACAGTATTCTTAGGTATTGCAGCTTCAACTGCATCAGCGGATCCAGTAAAGGGGCAAAAGATTTTTATTAAAAAATTTAAAAAGCCTTGCGGTTTCAATGGTGCTAAATTCGCAGTTAAACATACTCAAGGTGAATGGAAAGCACTTATGGATGAAGGTAAATTTGTTGATGAGATGATTAAAATTTGTCCAAATGTAAAAGCAGAAGATGTTAAAGAGAAATGGATTCAACATATTTATGATTTCTCATATGAATATGCAAGTGATTCAGGAAATGTTCCATCTTGTTAATATTTAATATAATATAAACTTATAAAAAGGGAGAAAGTTTTACTTTCTCCCTTTTTTTATCTCTAATTTATCAAAATTATAATGAATACTTATTCATAATTAATCTTACCTTAATTTTTTACATTATATAATTACATCAGCTTATATTAAAATTAAAAGGAAAAGTTATGAAACAACTTCTTAAAATAGCTCTAGCAGCTACAGTATTTTTAGGTATTGCAACAACTGTTGCATCAGCTGACCCAGTAAAAGGTCAAAAGATTTTTATTAAAAAATTCAAAAAGCCTTGTGGTTTCAATGGCGCTAAATTCGCGGTTAAACACACTCAAGGTGAGTGGAAAACAATTATGAGTGAAGGTAAATTTGTTGACGAGATGATTAAAATTTGTCCAAATGTAAAAGCTGACGATGTTAAAGAGAAATGGATTCAACATATTTATGATTTCTCATATGAATATGCAAGTGATTCAGGAAATGTTCCATCTTGTTAATCTATGAATAAGGTTTATCATTAGATTTAAATTATTTTTGAAAAGGAGGATTTTAAATTCTCCTTTTTTTACTTGGCAAAAAGTTTTATATAATATAAGTTAATATTATAAGTTTTAGTTTTAATTATCATAACAAATGATTATCTATTCTTAAATTTAACTTAAATAAATTGTTATATAATCCTTTTAAACTATTTAACACAAAGGAAGAGAAAATGAAAAAATCGATAGTTGTCCTATCAGCAATTGCTGCATTGTCTACAACTTCATTCGCTGCAGATGTAAGCAATGAAGCTATGTTAAAACAAATTGAGATGTTAAAAGCTCAAATTGCTGCATTAGAAAGTAAATTTGAAAAAACTGAAAAAGCAGTTAGTGATGAAAGATTCACAAAATTAGAAAAACAAGTTCAAAGTAATAAAAAACTAGCACTTGGCGCAAAAAAACAAAGTGCAAGTGATAATATCAAATGGGATATTGACTTTAGAACGCAAGTTGATAATATTCAATATAAAACAGTTAATGGTAACAAACCTAAAAATAATGCCCTATTAACTAATAGATTATGGTTAGGTGCAGCATATGCTCCAAACGATAATACAGTATTTAAAGGTAAAATCTCATATAACAAAGCATGGGGAGATACTGCAAATCACTCACAATCAAATACAACTCCTGGTTATGCAGATTTTGATTGGGTAACAAATGAAAATGCTACTGATAATACACTAAAAGTAAAAGAAGCATATTGGTTATATAAAGATAAAACAATTGGTGGACTTGATATTCCATGGACTGTTTCTGTTGGTAGAAGACCTTCAACTGATGGACTTCCAATAAATATGAGAAATATGCAAAAAGCAAATTCTCCATTATCACATGTAGTTGATGTAGAGTTTGATGGTTACTCATTAAAACTTGATACTGAAAAAGTTTTAGGACTTCCTGGTTCTTGGATTAAAATCTGTGGTGGTAGAGGTTTAACAAATGCAACTCCAAGATTTGATATGTTTAGCCCAGCTTATTCTACAGATAATTCAAAAAATGCTGATGTTGATATGTTAGGATTTATTGCTGTACCATACGATGATGGTCAATACTCAATTCATTTAAATTATGCACATGCATGGGATTTAATTGGGTTTGATGGTGCATCATTATCATCTTTTAATACAGCATATCAAACATATATGACTACACCTACAGCAGCAAATGCATATGCAATGCAAATGGCAATACCATCTTTTAAATCAGTAGGTAATATAGATTATGCAACAATTTTATTAAAAGCATATGGTATTGGAGATGGAATATCTGATTATTTAGATGATACTACAGTATTTGCATCATTTGCAATGTCAAAAACTGATCCAAATGCAAATGTTCCAGGAGGAATGTTAGGTTCAACAGAATCTGAAACAGGTCATTCAATTTGGGTTGGAGTAAATGCTCCTTGTCCAATTTCACCTAATGATTCAAGAATTGGTGTTGAATGGAATAAAGGGAGCAAATACTGGAGATCAATGACTTATGGAGAAGATTCATATGCTGGTTCTAAAATTGCGGCAAGAGGTACAGCTTGGGAAATTTATAGAAATCAAAAAATCAACAATGCACTATCATGGGGATTAAGTTATACTAATATTAAATATGACTACACAGGTTCAAACTCTTTCTTTGGGGCTGATGGTACACCGTATGATATCAATAGTGTAGCTGCACAACAACAAGATGCAGTAAAAGAAGCTCAAGATATTAGAGCTTACGTAAGATATACATTCTAAAAATGTATATACAAAATAAAAAGAGGTTCTCCTCTTTTTATTTTCCTATTAAACTTTTTATCTAAAAGAAATCTTATCTAAATCAAAAACAACTTTTTCAGCTAATTCAATCATCTCAATATTTAATCTTTTAAATTTTTCATCTTTTATATTTACAAGTAACTTATCATATACATTTGCATATGGATATATAGTAAAGTAGATATATTCTTTTGATTTTGATTCTTTATCTAATTCTTTAAACCAAACCGCAAGCATAGAAAAATATAACATTGCAGGATTAAAAAGTTTTCCACCTTCAAGTTCTTTTGAAACTCTTTTATTTATGAAATTGTAGCTTTGTAAAACTGCTTTAATTCTATAATGGTTTCTATTTGCTATATAGTGTTCATTTGGGAAGGTACATTTTTCAATTTGTTTATACATCTCATTTGAAATATCATCAATATATCTATTTATATCTTCATCAATTTCAAAAATAATTTCATCTTTATCTTTATAAGATGCAATTAAATCTTTACAAAACAATAGTAAGCTCTCAGTTTTTATTTTTGATAAGTTTAAAATCATAGTTAATTCTATCAAAAATATATTGAAAAATAACACTTAAGAATAAATTTAAGTTCATTTAAGATAAAATGTAGCAAATTTACGAAAAATAAACTAAAAAAAGGAAATTATTGGAACAAATTGGTGTTTTAAGTGAAGGAAATATATATGACCTTCAGACTGCTGAAGCTTTAAACATCACTGGTGATGAAATTAAAGCTGATAATTCGCCTGAGTCTCTAGAGATTCTTAGACACTCATGTGCTCACATGATGGCGCAAGCTATCAAAGAGTTATATCCTGAAGCAAAATTCTTTGTAGGACCTGTTGTAAAAGAAGGGTTTTATTACGATTTTAAAGTAGATTCAAAAATCTCGGATGATGATCTTCCAACCATTGAAAAGAAGATGAAAGAGATCGCCAATAGAAAACTTCCTATTGAAAGATTTCAAGAATCTAGAGAAGAGATTGAAAACAAATTTGCTAATGATGAATTAAAACAAGCTGTATTAAAAAATATTACTGATGATACGCTAACAGTTTACAAACAAGGTGATTTTGAAGACCTTTGTAGAGGACCTCATTTGCCAAATACAAGAATGATTCGAGCTTTTAAACTTACACGTGTAGCTGGAGCTTATCTTGGTGGTGATGAAGAAAATGAGATGATCACAAGAATCTATGGAATTGCATTTTTTGATAAAAAAGAGTTAAATGACTATGTAAAAATGCTTGAAGAAGCTAAAAAAAGAGACCATAGAAAACTTGGAAATGAACTTGAACTATTTGCTTTTAATGAAGATATAGGTGCAGGACTTCCTTTATGGCTTCCTAATGGGGCAAGACTTAGAGGGAAACTTGAAAGACTTCTTTATAAAGCACATAGAGTAAGAGGTTATGAGCCTGTACGTGGTCCAGAGATTTTAAAAGCAAATCAATGGGTTAAATCTGGTCACTATGCTAATTATAAAGAAAATATGTATTTCACTACTATTGATGAGCAAGAGTATGGTATCAAACCTATGAACTGTGTTGGTCATATTCAAATTTATAAAAATGACTTAGTATCATATAAAGATTTACCAAAGAAATTTTTTGAATATGGTGTTGTTCATAGACATGAATTAAGTGGGGCAATGCATGGATTATTTAGAGTAAGAGAGTTTACTCAAGATGATGCACATATTTTCTGTTTACCATCGCAAGTTAAAAATGTTATTATTGATGTACTTGAATTTGTTGATTCATTAATGAAACTATTTGATTTCAAATATGAAATGGAAGTTTCAACAAAACCTAAAAAAGCTATTGGTTCAGATGAATTCTGGGAAACAACAACGCAAGCTATAATGAATGCACTTGATTCAGAAGGTTTAGAATATGGAATTGATGAAGGTGGAGGAGCATTTTATGGTCCTAAAATCGATATTAAAATTCTAGATGCTATTGGAAGAAAATGGCAGTGTGGTACTGTTCAAGTTGATATGAATTTACCAACATCTTTTGAGATGGAATATATCAATGATAAAGGTGAAAAAGAACAACCAGTTATGATTCATAGAGCTATACTTGGTTCATTTGAAAGATTTATTGGTATTTTAACAGAACATACAGCGGGAGAATTCCCATTTGTAATTGCACCTACACAAGTAATTATTGTACCAATTGCAGATACACATGTTGAATATGCAAAACAGATTCAAAAAGAATTACTTTATGATGAAATTGATTCAGAAGTTTTTGATATGAATGAATCATTAAATAAAAGAATTAGAATGGCAGAGAAAAAAAGAGTACCTATGATTTTAGTTCTTGGTGATGAAGAGGTTGAAAATAAAACTGTAGCTCTTAGAGATAGAAGAAAAAGAGAGCAATCAAATATGAGCAAAGAAGAGTTCATAAAAATGTTAAACGATATAAATAATGGGAGCAAAATTTGAGTAGAGGGAAAAAACAAGAAGCAATAATGAATGAAGACATTACTGCAAGTGAAGTAAGATGTATGGGGGATGATGGTACTAACTATGGTATTATATCAACAAAAGATGCACAACAAACTGCAGATGATCTAGGTTTAGACTTAGTTCTTATTGCTCCTGATGGAAAACCACCAGTTGCTAAAATTATGGATTATGGTAAGTTTAAATACCAACAAGAAAAGAAACAAAAAGAAGCTAAGAAAAAACAAAAAATCATTGTTGTTAAAGAGGTTAAGTTTTCTGTTAAAATTGCAGAAAATGATATTAACTATAAAGTTAAACATGCAATTGAATTCCTTGAAAAAGGTTATCATGTAAAATGTAGGGTTTTTCTAAAAGGGCGAGAAATGGCTCATCCTGAAGCTGGAGCAGAAGTACTTGAAAGAGTATGGCCAATGCTTGAAGAATACGGACAAAGAGAATCAGAACCTAAACAAGAGGGAAGATTTGTAAATATGTATGTAACACCAAAAGGTGAACATAGTAAAAACTAAAAATGAAAAAGAGAATCTACTCTCTCTTTTTCATACTTTAAAACACTCCAAAACAATTCATTTAAACTTAAATAAAGCAAATTTTAAGTAAAATCTCACACTTTTTCAATATTTAAAATATTTTTTAATTGAAAATGCAAATTTATAAGAAAGGAACTGTACGATGCCAAAGATGAAATCTAACAGTGGAGCTTTAAAAAGATTTAAAGTAAAAAAGAATGGTTCTATCAAAAGAGGATCAGCTTTTAGAAGCCACATCTTAACAAAAATGTCTCAAAAGAGAAAAAGAAATCTTAGAGGACCACAAACTGTTGCTAGCACTGATGCTGGTAGAGTTAAATTAATGTTAAACAAAGCGTAATTAAGTAAACAAACTTAATTTTTAGTCCCTCCATCTAAAAAATGGACAAGTTCGACCCACCAATTTATGGAAGAGTTGTCGACACCTATTAAATAAATAGAGTAAAGAAAGGAAACGATATGCCTAGAGTAAAAACTGGTGTAGTTAGAAGAAGAAGACACAAAAAAGTTTTAAAGCAAGCTAGAGGATTTTTCTCAGGAAGAAGAAAACACTTTAGAAAAGCAAAAGAACAATTAGAGCATTCATTAGTATATGCTTACAGAGATAGAAGACAGAAAAAAAGAGATATTAGAAAGCTTTGGATCGTTAGAATCAATGCTGCTTGTAGATTAAATGATATTAACTATTCAAGATTCATGAACGGTTTAAAATTAGCTAACATTGAACTTGATAGAAAAATATTAGCTGATATGGCTATCAATGATGCTGAAGGTTTCTCATCACTTGTAGTAAAAGCTAAAGAAGCATTAGCAGCATAATTATAAATTTGCAAATAATACAAAAGGGTTGAAGTTTTACTTCAGCCCTTTTTTTATGTCTAATACTTTTTTAGTATCAAATAAGAAATAAAAAAAGGGAAAAGCCTAAACTCTTCCCTTTTTAATAAGTAAAAATATTAATAATTAACCGATAGGTTCATTAACCTCAACTTTACACTCAGTTCCTTTACAATCTATATTTGCATCAAAATAGAAAATCTCAGAAACATCATATTTCGCACCTTGTAATTTTTGCCAAGCTTCTACAGATCTACCACCAGCACTACAATGGAATACTAAAGTTTTACCTTTTGGTAGTTTTTCATAAAACTCTTTAGCGCTTGCTTTTTCAGCTGGTACATTAATAGCACCTTTTAGGTGACCTTCTTTATATTCAGCTGCATCTCTAATATCAACAATTTGGATATATGAAGGAACATTACCAGCTTTATATAAACCATAGAACCATTCACCATCAACTCCACCTTCGTCAATACTTAGTTTTGCTCCATTTTTAGAAAACTTAGGTCCTTCTGCTTTTACAGGCGCTTTAGCTGTTGATGCAGATTTAGTTGTAGCTAATCCAGCTTTTTTCCATTCTGGCATACCTGCAGCATATACAGATACATCACTATATCCCATAGAGATTAATTTTTTTGCAACAATATGAGATTTTGCACATTTAAATCCACCACAGAAAGTGATAATTTTTTCACTATGGTTTACAGGAAATCTTCCTTTTAACTCTTCAACTTGAGTATCTGGAATAGCAATTGCTCCTGGGATTGTTTCTTGTAAATATTTAGGGAATGGTCTTGCATCAATAATAACTCCACTATTTTTAGCTTGTACTGCTTTAATAACAGGAAGACCAACTTCTCTATAATTTAATTTGTTCCACTCAGGTTCACCTGCTTGATATAATTTTACATTTGTAAATCCATCTTTTTTTAGCATATTTGCTACTTTTGGAGATTTACCACAATTCCATCCACCACAATAAACAACAATCTCTTTATTTTTTGGAGTATCTTTTAACTGTCCAACATAATTTGCATAATCAGTATCAGGGATGTTAATTGAACTTGGAATTGTTCCACCCATATATTTTTTAGCTGGTCTAGCATCAACTAAAACTATACTAGCTGTATTTTTTGTTCCCTTACCAAGTCTTGCTTTAACATAGTTGTAATCAACCATCTTAAGACCAAACTTGTCAATCATACTTTGTACTTTTGCACTAGGCTTTGTTAAAGCCCCTGGGTCGTTTGCTAAAACACCTGTAGTTAATAAACCAACTACTACTAAACTTCTAAGAATCATTTTCATTACATATCCTTTCTGTTAATGTTGTTTTTTATCGTGATCTAAATTAAATAGTTTCTCTGCAAAGTAATACATTACAAAGCAAACACCAATTCCACCAATTGCAATTCCAATTTCTGAAAATGATGGAAAATACTCAATAAATTCAGGTGCTACAGAATACTCTCTTAATTTAAGAGGGTTAAGTGGCATTAATTGTGTATCATGAACTAAATCATATCTCATAAAGAAAATACCAATCATACCAGTTACTGATGCCCAAACCATACCTTTTATATTTTTTCCTTTACTAGCTAAGATTACAATAAATGGAATTACCATTCCAAGTAATACTTCACCAATTAAGAAATTAGGTCCTGTTAAGATATGCCATGCAGCTTCTGCTTTGTCTGGCATTCCACCATAAATTGTTGTAAACATTCTCCAAATTTCAAAGAACATTAATATTGCTAATAATAATCCCAAGATTTTTGCTAATTTAGTTAGCATCACTTTAACTTCTTCTGGAAAATCCATTTTATATCTAAATCCATACATTAAGAATAATAGATATGATCCTGTAATCATTGCTGATAGGATAAAATAGATTGGGAAGAAAACACCATTAGCAATGGGTCTTGCAATAAGAAAACCAAATACAGCACCTAAATTTGAGTGTGCCGCAATACCAACTAGTAAACCTCCAAGTCCAAAGAACTTAGACCATTTATGGTCATCTCTCATTAAAAAGATGAATTCCATAATAATAAAACATAAATACAATCCGTATAACGTACCCATCCACCAAATAGCAGATGTGAAGTTTGGAGTTAAAACATTATAAATAACCATTCTTATTGGGTGACCAATCTCTAAAGCAATTACAACAAAACCACTACAAATAGTTACAATTGCACCTAAAATTGCTCTTTTACCAATAATTTCAAACTCTTTTATACCAAATACATGTCCTAGTGAAGACATAATACATAATCCTGTACTTGATACAACAAAGAATACATACATACCAATTATCAATCCCCAAGGGTGTTGTTTATATACATTGTATGAATGGTGTCCTTCAATAAAATAAATAGCAGCTCCAGCAATAAATAGAGCTAACAATCCTAAAGTTAATAAAGCCATTGTTACATTACTAAATCTTTTTTCAAATGTAAATAAGTCTTTTAAAGAGACCTCATTAAAAGGAATAATTGATCTTAAAAAATTCATTACAGCCTCCTTATGTTAAATAAAACAGTTTAGGTTTTGTACCTAAATGTGTTTTTAAAGTGAAATGTTCTCTAGTTCTTAATAATTCAGAAATTTCACTGTTTGGATCATCTAAATCACCAAATACCCTAACTTTTGTAGGACATGTATTTTGACAAGCAGTTGTTGTTTCACCTCTTGCAATTCTTGTATCTGCACAGAAATTACATTTATCAACTGTAACTGTTCTATCATCTACATATCTTGCATCATAAGGACATGCTGTCATACAGTAAGTACATAAAATACATTTTTCAGGGTCAACTCTAACCACACCATTTTCATCATAGAATGTTGCATTTGTTGGGCATACATCTTGACATGGTGCATTTTCACATTGTTGACATTGGCTTGGCATAAAATTTGCTGATGAGATATTTAAGAAAGGAAACTCCCCTTCAATCTCATGTGTTCCTACCCAAATTCTATGGCTCTCAGCACCTAATAAAATTCCGTTTTCTTCTTTACAAGCTGTTTCACAAGCTTTACAATTTATACAATCTTTATAATCTAAAGCCATTCCATATCGTGCCATGATTAAACCTTTCTAACATCAACAATTGTTTCGTGCATTGCTGCACTTCCGAACACTGGTTCTATTACATCATCAATAATCATATTGTCTGGTGCACCATTATTTTTAGCCAGTGTTAAACCATCAGAAGAAGCTCCAAATCCATGTACAAAGAATAATGTGTTAGGCCCAATTTTTTCTGTTGGGTAAGCTTTGATTTGGATTTTCCCTATTTTACTCTCTACTTCTACTAAATCTGCAAACTCAATACCTTTTTCTTTTGCAACTCTTTTATTAATCCATAAATAGTTTTCAGGCATCAAGTCTAATAACATCGCATTGTTTGCTGTACCATTTTGTGTAAACTGTGCATGTCTTCCAGTAATAAATTTAAATTTACCTTTAGGTGTTGGAGTATACATATCATCTTTCCAAACTGGCATTGCATCAACACCTTTTTTTGCCATATTTGGTAAAACACATTCTACTTTTCCAGTTGGTGTTTTAAAATTCTTTTTAAGTACAGCAATCTCTTTTTCATCAACACATGTGTCATGGAAAACATCAGATTTAAACTCACCTTTTACAACTGAATAAAATCTTCTTTGTTTTGGATACCATTCATATTCATTTGCTGATAGTTTTTTGAAATATTTATCCATATTTACATAAAACACACCTTTTTCTCTCAATGTGTGCCATGCTTCTTCACCATAAACTGATTCAACCATATGTTTATTAATCTCCTCTTGAGAGTGTTCATATGCATCAGCTAGGTTATAACCATTTTTTTCAAAATATTTTTCTTGTTCTTCATCAGACAAACCATCTAATTCATCTTGTAAATCTTCATCATATTTTTTAGAGATTTCCCATAGTGGTTTAGATAGTTTTTTACCTAATCCTCTTACTATTTCAATTACCGGTTTAGTCTCATACATTGGTTTTACGGCACGCTGTCTTAATGCAATTGAAGGTTGTGTACCACCAAATGATTTAACAGGGTCTTCTCTTTCTAAATAAGTACACTCTGGTAAAATAACATCTGCCATAATTGCACTATCACTTGGCATTGTGTCAATTGCAACAACTAAATCCATTTTTTTGAACATTTCAATAGTTTTTTTACTATTTGGAACTGATAAAACTGGATTTTGTTTATAAATAAACATTGCTCTAATTGGATATGGAGTTTTACCTTCTTGCACCATATTTCTCCAAGCAATCCATGAACCAGATCCACCAATTACAGCTGCTGCATCTTTTTCAATTCTTGGTTTTGGATTAGCATACATTGGAGCATTTACAGTATGACTTCCAAGTGGTAGTTTTTTACCAAAAACAATTCCACCCTCTCTATCAATTCCTCCACCTAATGCAGTAAAAATAGCTTGAGCTCGTCTTAATTGGAAGTCTTGTTTACTCCAAGCTGTTCTTCTACCTTGATAGTAAATAGATCTTGGTGCATAATGCATAAAGTCTCTTGCCATTTTTTTAATTTGAGCAACTTTTATACCAGTGATTTTTTCAGCCCATTCTGGAGTATAACCACTTTCAAAAATATGTTTTTTATATTCTTCAAAACCATTAAAGTTTAATCCAACAAATTTTTTATTATAAAGTTCTTCTTCTAATACTACATGTGTCATTGCTAAAACTAAAGCTAAGTCAGTACCAACTTCAATTGCAACCCACTCATCTGCATGTGCAGCAGTATTTGAGAATCTTGGATCAACAACTACTAGTTTTGCTCCTCTTCCTTTTGTTCTTTTAAAAATATCCATTGTATCAGGTGTTACTATCGCCTCAGCTCTGTTTGCTCCAGCCATAATAACATATTCAGCATTTTCTAAATCAGCTTGACCATATCCACCAATTGTAAGTGCATATCCTGAAACTGTTGTTTGAAGACAAATAGAAGCATGGTTTATAAAGTTAGTTGAACCTAATTTATCAAACATAAATGTTTTATAAGTATGTTCTGCCATACCTTCACCAGCACAATATCCTATAGTAGATCTATTGTCTTTTTCTTCGTCTAAAATTTTAACCATTTTTTCGGTGATGTAATCATAAGCTTCATCCCAAGTAACTCTTTTATATTTACCATCACCTCTTTCACCTACTCTAATAAGTGGGTATTTAAGTCTATCTGGATCATATATAGCTTGAATTCCTGCATTTCCTCTAGCACATAGCATATTTTTTGATTTTGGGAAATGTGGATTTGGATCTAACTTTTTAACTACACCATTTTCAACAACTGCATAAGCTGCACATTTATTCACGCACATTTCACATAAAGTAGGAACCTGTGTGATTTTGTTTTTATCAAAAGAAGTTTTTGATGTTCCAAAACTATTTGGTTCTTCATGTGTTTTTGTACTTGAAAGTGCAGAAGTTGATGCAGCTACAACTGATAAGGCAACTGTACCTTGAAGAAATTTTCTTCTTGAAATCTCAACTTGCATTTTCTCTCTCCTATCTATTATTAATATTTACTTATTATTTTATATTAACTGAATAATTTTAACATGTTTTTTGATAAATTATTCTTATTCTTGAATGATTATTCACTAAATTTATAAGATTTTTTGATTTTTTTTACTAATTATAAGAAAAAGTTATCAAAAATGGGCTATTTTGATAAAAATGTAATATTTATGTCTGCAAGAATTCCCTTTTCAAAATCTTTATGACATGCGATACAATTGGACTTTGTTTCTATTGTGTCACTTTTGAAGACTTCTTCGGGGATTTTTTCGTGTAATTTTTTCCAATAATCAGTTTTAGTTATAATAAATGCATTAGAATTAGATAATTCTTTCGTTATTTTATATGATGATTCTCTTGTTGAAGATTCAGAAGAATTTCTTATTAAAAAGTTTTCTATTGATTTTACCATTGTACTATCTAATTCTAAATCTTCTTCAAAATGATTGTCTTGATTTGCCATCAAATTTTTCCATGACTCTTTTGGTAATAAAAAAGGTGGAATTAAATTGTGACAGTCAGAACATTCAAATTGAAAATCTGAATGCAACTTTTTATAATCTATTTTTTCAAATTTACTTTTAACTATAAAATTATTAGGTATATAATATGTATATGAAGCTAAAGATAAAACAAATACAATATATAAAGAGCCATAAAATTTCATACAAAAAGTTGGTTCAATATCTTCACCCTTAGCTTTTTTATATCCAGTTATCATAGCAAACACCATAGATGTTTTATGATAAAACTGTTCTATTAATACTCCCGATATATGTGTTAATATCATTACTAATAATATATATGATAAAACCTCATGAATATCAAATAGATTTTCCATATACATATAATATGTAGTATTTAAAAAAGAAAAAATTCCATTACCTTCTTGAATACCATATAAAAGAAGTCCAATAAGACAACAAAAAATTCCAAACCATGTAACTAAAAAAGCAAACCATGAAGAAGCAGGATTGTGACCAGGTTCAATTTTTCTATATCTATTTCTAATTTTTTCTACAAAATAAAAATTTAAATCTTTTAATTTAAATTTGTAATCACTCCATCTCGCATATTTAGGACCAATTAATCCCCACACAATTTTTTTAATAAACATACCTAAAGCAATAATTCCAAATGTAACATGTAACTTTAAAAGGTTTTCATGAAAAGAAGTTATAAATGATATAAAAAATGAGATTACTAATAACCAATGACTAAGTCTTCCTAAGAAAGACCAAACATAAGTTTTATAATGATTATTCATTCAAATAAACCAACTAAAAAAATTTAGCCTCTGTTAAATAGTTTCTTTATAAGCTTGATAACAAGTCTTATAATACCAAATACTAAGTAGATTAAAAATGTATATAAAAAAGGATGGTAAGGCATGCCATGAGAAAAAAGAGCATTTATATGCTCAATTGGATGTGAAAACCAAATACTATTATGCACAAGCAATGATGAGATTATAAATAAAACAATATAAATTGTAATCTCTTTTTTAAAATTTATCAACATCTTTTCCCCATTTTAAATCTATAAGTAAAGAGGGTTTCTCTTTACTTATTATAGAAATGACCTTCTATATATTTAGCCATCTCTTTTGGGTCATATTTCATACCCTTTTTTTCAATCTTAGCTTGATTGTGTTCCATAACTTCATGATTAGTTCCAGAAGATTGATTCATCCCCTCATTTTGTATAGCATAAAGTTCAGATTCTATTTCGTGAGCAGTCATATCATTTAAAGCTGGACCTTTTTTTGCTGGATTACCCTCTGCATTTACTCCATGACATTTTGCACACATCTCTCCATATATTTCTGAAACTGTATATTTATGGTTAGGTTTAATCTCTTTATAAAAAACTGCATCTGGATTATAAGATTTAAAAATGTACATTGCCATCTCTTTAGGTTTATAATCCATACCTTTTTCTATAATTTTTTTCATATTGTGTTCCATTACTTCATGTTCAGTTCCAGATGATTGATTTAATCCTCCAGCCCTTAATTCAAAAAGTGAAAGTTCTAACTCATGTGCAGTTTGGTCATTTAAAGCTGGACCTTTTTTTGCTGGATTACCCTCACCATTTACTCCATGACAATTAGAGCACATTTGTTCATAAATTTCTGCATTTGTATATTTGTTTTCAGTAGCACTTGCACTTATAGTTATTAAACTTGCTAAAAAGCTTAAAAAAATTGTTTTTTTAATTTCCATAATAAATCCCTTTCCCTATTTAAAGATGGTGACAACAACTGCACCTCTTACATCTCCACTTTTATATCCATAAGCATTGTTATTTTTATAAACCTCGAAGAATCTATCTTTTGATTTTTTATCAACTTTCTTTTCAACCCCATGACATTTTTTACAGTCTCTACTATTCATAGTAATTGGTGAATAAACTTTAAAAGTGTTATCATCAACAACTTGGATAATTTCATCTGGCTGATACGCATCAGATTTTGCAATTAGTTCAAATGCTTTTAAAATCTTTTCTTCACTCTCGTCTGCTTTAGCTTTTTCATTTCTATTATTAAGACTAATTCTTTTTATAGAAACTTTTGGAGCATATTTTTCGTTAAGTTTTTTTGCAACCAATTTAGAGTCATTGATACAGTAATTAACCATACCCTCCAAATTGTTAGCTCTTTTTGAATCTTTTAACTCTTTTTTTAATGTAGAGTTATACTCTTTTATTACATCATGAGCTAATTTTTGAACACTTTCTTTAGTAAATTCTTGGGCAAAAGAACTAAAACTAATTGATAAAATCAAACCACTTATTAAAAACTTTTTCAATTTTTACTCTTTTTATGCTCGTCCAGATAACATTCCATAAACGGTCATAGGCTTAAGTGCATAAACTTTTAATAACCACCAAATGTATCTTTCAACTGTTGGGTCAAGAGGAAATGATGGAGTAGGTTTTGCTGTCCAGTTAAATTCAGCTAACATAACTGTTCCAATACCAGTGATTAACGGACATACAGTATAACCTGCATATTTAGAAGTCATCTCTTTCCCTTCCATTGCAGCAATTAAATTATCAGCTAAAACGGTATATTGCTTTCTTGCACTACCACCAGTTTTTCCCATAGCAATTCCAGCAACATCTCCAAGACCAAAAACGTTTGGATATCTAGTGTGTTGTAAAGTCTCTTTGTTAAGCTCTACCCATCCACCTTTTGCAGCACTACCTCTTTGCCATGCTAAAGAAGAGTTTTTAACAGCATCAGGTGCTCTCATTGGAGGAGTGATATGAATAAAGTCATATTCTCTTTCAATTTTTTTAGACATTGGAATCATCTCATAGTCTTCAATAATCTCATCATATGCACCTTTTTCTAACCATTTTTTCTCAAAAGTTGCAATTTTTTTATTTACATCTATTTCTACAAGATTGTTTTTATATTCCCATCTCATATCTCTTTCTTCAAACTGTTTTACAATAGCTTCATGATATTCTGGAACACCAAACATTTTTCCACCATTTGGATAGAAATATAATTCAGCATTGTCTCTAGCTCCTGCTTCTCTTAATCTAGCATCTGTTAAATACATGATTTTTTTAGGAGCTCCACCACATTTAATTGGTGTATTTGGGTGAGTAAATAAACCTTTTACTTTTTTACCCGATTTTGCCTCAGCAATAAACTCTTGCATACCTTTCCAAGTATTAACTGCTCCATCTGCATAATAAATAGAGTGAACTCCATTTTTACCAACTTTTTGAGATACTGTTTCATTTGCTTCAGAAGAGTAACCAACACCTTCTAAACCTTTAATTTTTCCATAATCAAGTACTAAACCTGTTGCAACAACCAAAAAGTCATATGAAATCTCTTGTCCACCTTCAGTTTTTACTTTATTTGCTTCAGGGTCAAACTCTACAACTTTATCTTTAATCATTTTAACGCCACTTGGAACAAAATCTTTTGTATTATAAACAATATCTGATTTTTCCCATACTCCTGATGCAACTAATGTTTGTCCTGGTTGATATGAAACAGAAATTGGATTTGGTTCAATAACTGTGATATCTGGGTTTGATAAGTTATTTGAAAGTTTTGCAGCAGTTGCAATACCAGCTAATCCACCACCAACAATTACAATTTTACCTTTTGCTTCACTAGCTTTTGCCTCTGTTGCTGCTTCAGCTTCAGTTCCTCCCATTAAAAATGAAGCTGAACCAAGTCCAGCAAGTTTAAGTGCATCTCTTCTAGATATCCCCTTCTTTTTAAGTTCACTATCTAGTATATCCAGTGCCCTTTTTAGCTCCTCATTTCTTCCCATTATAAAAGTCCTTAATTTAAATTGTATTTCCATTAAGATACCAAATGTTTGATAATAAGAAACTTAAACTATGCTGAATAAATAAATTATAATTATTACTTTAGCTTATAATAGATTTTGCCTTATAATATTCTTCTTTATTATTAAGATTTAAAAATTCATCTTCATTTTGAAACTCTATAAAAGTAGTATCCATTTTTTTTAGAAGGTAACCAACTTTATGAATATCCTTTTCTAGCATCTTTTCAACTTCAATAATTGCTTTAGTAGAAAAAACTCCACATAAGTTATGTTCTCTACTTGATGTCTTTGCAAGGGTTATATCATAATCTTTTGATTCATTTATCAATTTTTCTATTGTTGAGATTTCTACAAGAGGAGTATCCACTGTTATAATAAATAGTTTATTTTCATCTTTAAAAAATTCAAATATCGATTTTAAAGCAACTATAGGAGAATACTCTTTTTCTTTATCTAATATTAATTTATTTTTAAAGTTAAACTTTTCAGTTTTTGATGATAAATATACTTCTTTGAAATGGGGTTTTAATTTTTTGTATTGATATTCTGTGAGAGTTTTAAAAGTAGAGAATGGAAGAAGAGCCTTATCTTCTCCCATTCTTGAACTTTTACCACCGCATAAAATTACGCATGGTAAATTAAACATAATTAGATACTTTTTGGGTCAGTAATATAACCAGAAATTGCAGATGCTGCTGCAACAGCTGAATTTGCTAAGTAAATTTTAGATGATCGTGAACCCATTCTTCCTACAAAGTTTCTATTAGTTGTAGAGATACAAACTTCATTATCACCTAAAATTCCCATATATCCACCTAAACATGCTCCACAAGTTGGATTTGATACAACTGCGCCTGCATCAACTAAAGTATCAATATACCCTGCTTTAGTTGCATCTCTTAGGATTTTTTGAGTACCTGGTGTTAAAATCATTCTAACATGACGAGCAACTTTTTTACCCTCTAAAATCTCTGCAGCAATTTTAAAATCACTCAATCTACCATTTGTACAAGACCCAATAAATACTTGGTCAACTTTGATATTATCTTTTACAGCTTGAGAAACTGAGTGTCCATTATCTGGTAAGAATGGATAAGCAATTACAGGCTCTAAATTTGCTACATCGATCTCAATAACTTTAGTATAGTTTGCATCTTCGTCAGAATAATGAATTTTTGGCTCAGCTCTTAATCCACCATTTAACTCAGCAGTCTTTTCTAAGAACTCTTTTGTAGTTTCATCATATGCAAAAATTCCATTTTTAGCACCTGCTTCAATAGCCATATTGCAAATAGAGAATCTATCATCCATACTTAAGTATTGAACTGTATCACCAGTAAACTCTAAAGCTTGATATAAAGCACCATCAACACCTAATTGTCTAATAACTTCAAGGATAATATCTTTTCCAGATACAAACTCCCTTGGCTTTCCAGTCATTACAACTTTAATAGATTCAGGAACTTTAAACCAGTTTCCACCTGTAATCATACCAAATGAGATATCTGTAGATCCCATACCCGTTGAGAATGCTCCCAACCCACCATGTGTACATGTATGTGAATCTGCACCAATAATAACATCACCAGGTAAAACTAAACCTTTTTCAGGTAAAAGTGCATGTTCAATCCCCATATCTTTTTCATCAAAGAAATATTTTAAATCGTGTTTCATAGCAAAATCTCTAGAGATTTTTGCTTGATTTGCAGATGCAATATCTTTTGCTGGGATAAAGTGGTCAAGTACAATTGCAAAACCTTCTGGGTTTGCTAGTTTTTCAAAACCACCCTCTTCAAAAGCTCTAATTGAAATTGGAGTTGTAATGTCATTTCCAATTACCATATCAATTGGACTTCTTACAATCTCTCCTGCAAATACTTCTTTTCCTACATGTTCACTAAAAATTTTTTCCGTAATAGTTTGACCCATAAATACCTACTTTTAATTTTTTTCTTTTTCTTTTAGCCTTGGATTATAGCTAATTTTTTTTTAAGAGTTTAAACTTTGTTTTTTTTCTCTAATCTAGCTTGTTTTATTTGTATGTATATAATTATAGCAACAGCTAAATTTATAATAACATCGGCAATATTAAAAATTGCAAACTCAAAACCATAATGCCAATAAAAATAATCAACAACTCCACCATAGGTGAATCTATCTAAAATATTTGATAAACCACCTGCAAACAACAATGCAATTGGAATATAATACTCCATAAATACATTTTTATTTATATATAGATAAATAAGCCCAATTAATACCAATCCTAATTGAATATATTTTAAATATTCAGCTAGGAAAGAAAACATTGAAAAGGCTACCCCATAATTATAAGCCAACTGTAAAGACATATAAGGACCTTCAACATTCCAATCATAATTTGCAAAACCATATTTTATAATTTGGTCAAAAATAAATATACATAAAAATATAGTAAAACTAAGTTTTAATTTTTTTCCCATTTTTTATAATGCTTTTTTTATAAACGCCTCTAATTCTTTCATTGATTCAGCCACTTCTTTTTTATTTTTACCTTCCAATAAAAGTCTTATTTTATTTTCAGTCCCAGAATATCTAATTAAATCTCTAATACCTTTTTCTCTAATAGATTGAAGTAACTCTTCTAATCCTTTAATTTGATCTAATGGTTTTTTCTCACTTACGTTTAAATTTACTAATGTTTGTGGATATAAATCAAATGGATTTAAAACCTCACTAGCTTTTTTACCACTTCTAATAATAAGAGCTAAAACCTGAAGGGCAGAAGCAAGTCCGTCACCAGTTTTTGCTGCATCAGCAAAAATTATATGACCACTTTGTTCTCCACCAAAATTAATGTTATCTTTTTTCATTAATTCTAAAACATTTTTGTCACCAACATTTGATCTAAGTAGATTTAAACCATGAGAATTTAAAAAATCTTCCAATGCTTTATTTGACATAACAGTAGCCACACAAGCATCCCCTTTTAGTTGTCCCTCATTTTTCAAAAATAAAGTTAAAGCACCTAAAAGTTTATCTCCATCTACAACTTCACCATTTTCATCAACTACAACTAATCTATCTGCATCACCATCTAAGGCTATTCCTAAGTCAGCTCTATATTCCCTAACCAGCTTTCCAACATTTTCTGGATGTAACGCTCCACAATTATCATTAATATTGTAACCATTTGGTTTATCATTAATAGTTATAACCTCCGCACCTAATTCATCTAAAATAGTTGGAGCCACTTTATATGCTGCTCCATTGGCACAATCCAATACTATTCTCATATTTGCTAAAGATAAATCTTGAGGAAAAGTACTTTTAATTGATACAATATATCTTCCAATAACATCATCTATTCTTTTTGATGAACCTATACTTCTTCCTGTAACTTGTTCACTCATTAGTTTTTCTTCACATTTAAAAATACTTTCTATCTCTTTTTCAGCATCAGTTCCTAATTTATCACCATGATTATCAAAAAACTTAATACCATTGTCTTCATAAGGATTATGAGATGCACTAATCATGATTCCAGCATCGCATCTCATTGATTCTGTTAAATATGCAATAGCAGGTGTTGGCATAGGACCAATTTGAATTACATTGTATCCAACAGATGTTAAACCACTAACGAGAGCATTTTCAATCATATATCCACTTTTTCTAGTATCTTTACCAACAAGTATTCTTTTTGTACTAGAGTGTTTTCTGAAATAAATACCCGCAGCCTTCGCTAATTTTAATACAGTAATAGCGTCTAAAAATTCCCCAGCTTTACCTCTAACTCCATCTGTTCCAAACAGTTTCATAAAAGTCCTTCAATGTTTTTTATTAAATTTTGCTTATTTTAAGTAAGTTTTAAAGAAAATTAGATATTATTCTACCCTTAAAAATTTTATAAAGAGGTTAAAAAATAATGGCAAATCATAAATCTGCTGAGAAAAGAGCTAGACAAACTAAAGTTAGAACTGAAAGAAACAGATTCTATAAAACTAGAATTAAAAACGTAACTAAAGATGTATTATCTGCAGTTGAAGGTGCGGATAAAGAAAAAGCAAGTGAAGCAATGAAAACTGCAAACAAATATATTCACCACTGTGTTTCTAAAGGTATCCTAAAAAAAGGTACTGCAGCAAGAAAAGTTTCTAGACTGCAAACAAAAGTTAATGCTATATAATTTTATTTTTTAATATTAATTAGTCTATAACAATAAATTTAAACAAATATGCTACAAGATAAATTACAGCCTTTTATAGACAGATATGAGGAGATTAACCAATTGTTAATCTCTCCTGATATCATATCTGATATAAAAAGGATGACAGACCTTTCAAAAGAACAATCAAGTATTGAACCAATTGTTAACAAAGCTAAAGAGTATATTAAAACTCTAGAAGATATTGATGATAATAAAATGATGCTTGATGATGATGAATTAGGTGAATTAGCTAAAGAAGAGCTAAAAGAGCTAGAGCAAAGACTACCTGAAATTGCAGAAGAGATCAAATTCTTAATGCTTCCAAAAGATCCTAATGATGATAAGAATATCTATTTAGAATTAAGAGCAGGAACGGGTGGTGATGAAGCTGCAATCTTTGTTGGTGACCTTTTTAGAGCCTATTTAAGATACGCAGAATCAAATGGTTGGAAAGTAGAACTTATGAACCAAAGTGAAAGTGAAGCTGGCGGATATAAAGAGATTGTAGCTTTATTTAAAGGTGACCATGTTTATTCAAAATTAAAATTTGAAGGTGGTACCCACAGAGTTCAAAGAGTACCTGCTACTGAATCTCAAGGAAGAGTTCATACATCAGCGATTACAGTTGCTGTAATGCCAGAGGTTGATGATGTAGAAATTGATATCAATCCAAATGATTTAAAAATTGATGTAATGAGAGCAAGTGGTAACGGTGGTCAATCAGTAAATACAACAGACTCAGCTGTTAGAATTACACATATTCCATCAGGTATAGTTGTTACAAACCAAGATCAAAAATCTCAGCACAAAAATAAAGACAAAGCTATGAAAGTTTTAAAAGCTAGACTTTATGACCTAGAGTTGCAAGAAAAAATGCAAAAAGAGGGAGCTGATAGAAAAGAACAAGTTGGTACTGGAGATAGAAGTGGAAGAATTAGAACATATAACTATCCACAAGGAAGAGTTTCAGACCACAGAATTAACTTAACCCTATATAGATTAGATGCAATTATGAATGATGGACTTTTTGATGAAATCATTGATCCATTAATTGCAGACTATCAAGCTAGACTTATAGAAGCAAATGGGCTATAATCCCATTTACTTCTTTTAATCCCTCCCCACCTTTACAAAACAATTATAAAAATCAAAATTTTTATAAAACTTTTTATATAGATATTTATAGAAGATAAAACTAAAGTGTCACCAAAATGTAATCAGAATTAATTAAACTTTCACCATAAATTTAATTTTACGGAGACAATCAAATGAAAAAAACTTCAATTGCTTTATTAGCATCTGCAGCTTTAACTGTTTCTCTTTCTGCTAGAGATCAAATCAAAATCGTAGGTTCATCTACAGTATATCCATTCTCTTCTGCTGTTGCTGAAGAATTAGGTGCAACAACAAAATACCCAACTCCAGTAGTTGAATCAACTGGTTCAGGTGGTGGTATGAAATTATTCTGTGCTGGAAATGACATGAATACTCCAGATATCACTAATGCATCAAGAAGAATGAAAGCCAAAGAATTCGCATTATGTGAAAAAAATGGTGTAACTGATATTACTGAAGCTGTTATCGGTTTCGATGGTATTGCTTTTGCTCAAGATAAATCAAATGCAGACTTCTCAATCTCTATGGAACAATTAGCTTTAGCTGTAGCTGAAGAAGTACCTTCTAAAGATGGTAAATCATTAATTGCTAACCCATACAAAAAATGGTCAGACATTGACGCTTCTTTACCAAATAGAGAAATTATTGTTTATGGACCACCAAAATCTTCTGGAACAAGAGATGCTTTTGAAGAAATGGTAATGCAACACACATTCAAAAAAATGGCAGTATATACTGACCTTTACAATGCTGACAAAAAAGCTAATAAAAAATATAAAAAATACTCTGTAATCAGAACTGACGGTGTTTATGTACCATCAGGTGAAAACGATAATATTATCGTTCAAAAATTAACTAAAAACAAAGATGCATTTGGTATTTTTGGATACTCTTTCTTAATGGAAAATGATGATAAATTAGTAGGTGCTAAAGTAAATGGTGTTTTACCAACTCCTGAAACAATTGCTGCTCACCAATACCCAATTGCAAGATCATTATTCTTCTATACTAAAAACTCTCATAAAAAAGATGTTCCTGCAATGAACGATTATGTAAATATGTTCATGTCTGAGAATATGATTGGTTCTGAAGGTATTTTAGCTGAAATCGGTTTAATTGCTTTACCAGAAGCTACAAGAGCTGAGTATAGAAAATCTGTTACTACAGGTAAAAAATTAACTTTATCTGATTTAGAAAAAAAATAATCAAATAAACTCTCACTTTTAAAAAGAGAAGGCAGAAGCCTTCTCTTTTTTTATCTTTAATTTACATTTGGATTTTTAAATCTTATGGCGAACAATAAGAAAAGAAAATCCAAATCTAAATTAAATATTTTGGAATTTAAATGACTAACATTGTGTCAAATATTGACAAACTTGACTTTGCTTTTCAGCCAATCGTAAATACTTATTCTGGTAAAATCTTTGCAGTTGAAGCTCTCATTAGAAATACTCATTATTTAGGATTTAATGAGATATCTGATTTTTTTGATTATATCTATAGAAAAGAGATGCTATTTGAAATTGACAATATATTAAGAGAAAAAGCACTAAAAAAATATAAAAAAATTGGAATAAAAGATTTAAAGCTTTTTTACAATGTAGATAATAGATTTTTCACCGTAAAAGATTTTAAACTAGGTACCACTTTTAAACTGCTACAAAAACTTGATATAGGTGCTGACAAACTTTGTTTTGAACTAACTGAACACTTCAAGTTTGATGACCAAAAACTTTTTGTTGATATAATTAATTCTTACAAAAAATATGGTTATAGTATTGCAATAGATGACTTTGGAACAGGAATTTCAGGACTTCACTTACTTTATATATCTGATACAAACTATATAAAAATTGATAAATTTTTTATCCAAAATATAAATATAGACCATAAGAAAAAACTTTTTTGTGCATCATTAGTTGATATGGCACATATTATGGGTATAAAAGTTATCGCTGAAGGTGTGGAAAATATTGCTGAATATTACACTTGCAAAGATTTAAAAATAGATTTTATCCAAGGGTATTTAGTATCAAAACCAACATTAAATGTTGAAGATATTAAAAAATCATACACAAAATTAAAATTTTTTAAAGAAGATAAAAGAGTATCTTTTAATAATAAAATTGATAAATCTTATATTGAGCGAATTGAACCAATTTCAGATAGCTCAACTTTACATGATTTATTTATCTATTTTAAAGAACACACAAGAAATACTTTTGTCCCTGTTGTTGATAAAAACTCAAATATTTTAGGTGCTATTTATGAAGTTGATATCAAAAAAATCTCTTATTCACAATATGGGTTGGCATTATCAAAAAATGATTCTTTTAGGGCTAAACTAAAACATTTTATAAAACCAGTACCACAAATTGATATTAAATGGGGAATTGATAAAGCTTTAGAAATCTTTCATATGATGAATGATGCAAAAGGTATTTATGTAACAAAAGAGAATAAATATTATGGATTTATCAGCCTTAACAATCTTTTATCACTTTCATATAAAAGAAACTTAGAGATTGCACAAAATCAAAATCCACTTACAAAACTCCCAGGGAATAAACAAATAGAGGTTTTTCTTCATACTGTATTTAGTGAAAATCTATACTCAAATATTGTCTATTTTGATTTTAATGATTTTAAACCTTTTAATGATAAATATGGTTTTAGACAAGGAGATAGAGCAATATTAATTTTTTCTGAACTTCTTCAAAAAACTATTTCAAGTGAAAACTTTATTGCTCATATTGGTGGAGATGATTTCTTTATAGGATTTTTAGATAAAACCTATGAGGAGGTTTATGAGATTGTTAAAGTTTTAATGAAAACATTTAAAATTAATGTTTCAAGTTTGTACTCACAAGAAGATGTCAATAGAAAATATATCATTGCAAAGGACAGATTTGGAGTTGAAAGAAGCTTTAATTTACTTAGTGTTTGTGCTGCAATTGTCGAAATAAATGAAAAAGCATCAGAAGAAAAATTCAATGAAATGCTTGGAAAAATAAAAAAACAATCTAAACTCTACAGCCTGCCTTATGGCATATCTATAGGTGTGTAACTCTTCTGTAACCTAAGTTTTATAGAATTCATATAAAATTTTATTAACAAAGGTAAAACTTGCATTCTTTTGAGTCAAAAAATAAAGCAACTGAATTAAAAGAAAGAATAATCAAAATTGCATTGATAGTTGCATCAACTATTTCAATTTTAACTACATTTGGTATCCTTTTTTCAATTCTTTTTGAAGCAATTGAGTTTTTTAAACTTAGAAGCTTCTGGTACTTTCTAACAGGAACAGTCTGGTCTCCTGGACAAGTAGGAAGTCAGTTTGGTGCCGTACCAATTTTCGCTGGTACTATTATGATTACAGTAATTGCTTTAGCAGTAGCTATTCCAATCGGATTAGGTAGTGCAATATTTATGAGCGAATATGCTTCAAACAAAACAAGAGACTATTTAAAACCAATTTTAGAGATTTTAGCTGGTATTCCAACAGTTGTATATGGTTTCTTTGCAGCTATTACAGTTGCCCCTTTTGTTGTAAAAGCAGCTGCATTTTTTGGTCTTGAAGCAACATTTAACAGTGCCCTTGCATCTGGTGTTGTTATGGGGATTATGATTATCCCAGTAATTTCATCATTATCAGATGATGTTATTAGAGCTGTTCCTGATTCTCAAAGAAAAGCTGCATTTGGTCTTGGTATGACCCAAGGTGAAACAATCAAAGATATCGTCTTACCATCAGCATTGCCAGGTATAATTTCAGCTTGTCTATTAGGATTTTCTAAAGCTATTGGTGAAACTATGATTGTTGTTATGGCTGCAGGGTTGAGACCAAACTTATCAATCAATCCTTTAGAAGATATGACAACAGTTACAGTTAGAATTGTTGATGCACTTGTTGGTGACCAAGCATTTAACTCACCTGAAACACTTGTTGCCTTTGCACTTGGATTAGTTTTATTTGTTGTTACATTGGCACTAAATGTTGTTTCATTAATGATGATTAGAAAATTTAAAGAAAAATATAAAGTGAATACATTATGATTAGAAAAAATAAAAATAAACAAGACAATCCATTTTATGATCCTACATTAAATGCAAGACATAGAAGTGCAAAAAGGTTTAAAACTTTTACTATCTCTTCTTTAGTTTTTACATTGGCTTTCCTTGCATTCTTTTTATATGATATTATCACAAAAGGAACTCCTGCATTTGAACAAGCATACTTACAAGTTGATGTGACTTATTCTGAAGTTTCAAAGAAAAACTACAGAAAAGCAGTTGATAGTAAATATGTTAGAGTAGTTTCAAGATCATTTTTAAGAACTATCCCTTTAGAGATGGAAAAGAATCCTGACTTAATGGGGAAAACTATCAAAACTTGGGTAATAGCTGATGATAACGTTGACCAGTATTTAAAAGGTCACTACTATAAGTTAAAAGCAAAAGATAAAAAACTTATAGACAAAATGAAAGAAGATGGAACTGCCCAGTTGAAATTCAATGAAATTTTCTTCAAAAATGGAGATTCAAAAACTCCTGAATTTGCTGGTTTAAACTCTGCTATAGTTGGTTCAGTTTTAACTTTAATTATTACGATGTTATTTGCATTCCCTATTGGAGTTATGACAGCAGTTTATCTTGAAGAGTTTGCTGAAGATAATAAATTTACTCAAACAATTGAAGTAAATATCAATAACCTTGCAGCAATTCCTTCAATTTTATTTGGTCTATTAGGTTTAGCAATTTTTATTAACCTTTTTGGATTACCAAGATCTTCTCCAATGGTGGGTGGTCTTACACTTGCACTTATGACTTTACCAATTATTATTGTAAGTTCAAGAGCTGCATTAAGAGCGGTGCCAGATTCAATTAGACAAGCAGGATATGGTTTAGGTTTAACAAAAATTGAAGTAACAAGAGACCACGTTTTACCTTTAGCATTCCCAGGAATTTTAACAGGTTCTATTATTGGTTTAGCACAAGCAATGGGTGAAACTGCACCATTAATTATCATTGGTATGATTGCATTTATCCCTGATGCACCAGGCTCAATTTTTGAAGCTGCAACTGTTATGCCTGCGCAATTATTTACATGGGCTGGTATGCCAGAGAGAATGTATATTGAAAAAACAGCAGCAGGTATTATGGTGTTGTTAACAATTTTAATTTCGCTAAACTCTTTAGCGATTTATCTTAGAAAAAAATATGAAGTAAAATGGTAGAGGAAAAATTATAATGGCAAATGAAAATATAGTAAAAGTAGATGTAAAAGATTTAAATCTTTGGTATGGAGAAAACCATGCACTTCATGGAATTAAAGTTCCTTTATATGAAAATAAAATTACAGCACTAATTGGACCATCAGGATGTGGTAAATCTACATTTTTAAGATGTCTAAATAGAATGAATGATTTAATTTCAATTGTAAAAATTGATGGTTCAGTTGTAATTGATGAAAAAAATATTTATGATAAAGATGTTGATGAAGTTTCAGTAAGAAAAAAAATTGGTATGGTATTTCAACAACCAAACCCTTTTCCTAAATCTATCTATGATAACGTAGCTTATGCTCCTTTAAAACATGGATTAGTAAAAAAAGGTAAAGCTTGTGATGAATTAGTTGAAAAATCATTAAGAGATGCAGGACTATGGGAAGAAGTTAAAAATAAATTAACAGATCCAGGTACTTCACTTTCAGGTGGACAACAACAAAGATTATGTATTGCAAGAACAATTGCAGTTAAACCTGAAGTTATTTTAATGGATGAACCAACATCAGCACTAGATCCAATTTCAACAGAAAAAATTGAAGCTCTGATGCTTGAATTAAAAAAGAAATATACAATTATTACAGTAACACATAATATGCAACAAGCAGCAAGAGTTGCTGATTATACCGCTTTTTTCCATCTTGGAAAACTAATTGAATATGATGAAACAGAAACAATTTTTGTTAATCCATCAAATAAGAAAACAGAAGATTATATTACAGGAAGGTTTGGATAATGTTAAAGCCATACAAAGAAAATATTGAAACAATAAAAAATGAAATCTATTTAATGGGAGAAGAGATTGTTCATGCAAACAAAATCTCTTTATCTGCATTAAAAGAAAACGATTTATCTATGTTAAAAGATGTAAATCTTTCTATCAAGTCATTATCAGTAAGAGCAAATGAAATTGATAATTTAATTGTTAAAACTTTAGCTTTATATTCGCCAGAAGCTAGAGATTTAAGGGAGATGGTTTCATATTTAAAAGTTACAAATGAACTTTTAAGAGCAGGAACAAACTCAAAGTCATTTGTTAAAACATTTAAAAAATCATTTAATGAAGAGTTAGACAGACATACAATTTTAGAATATGCAATACCTTTATTAAAAGCATCGAATAATGCACTTGAAACAGCAGTTAATTTAGTAAAAGAAGAGAATGACAAAGAGGTTGAACTTGGATATAAAAAAGTAACTGTTGAAGAGAGTAAAACTGATGATTTATATGCAATGGTTGAAAAAAATATCTTCAAACTTGCATCTGAAAATATTGAACTTTCTAAAGACTATTTTGAAGTATTAAGTAGTTTAAGAAGATTAGAAAAAGTTGCTGATAGAGCGGCATCAATCTCTAATCTATTAGTTTTTGCTGAAGTTGGTGGTATAATTGAGCAAGCTTAAAAATTGTTTTTTTAACTTTTATGCAATAAAATACAATATTAACTAACAAAGAGAAGAAATGAGCGACAAACTAATACTAATTGTGGAAGATGAAGAGGATATTTTAGAACTTCTTGAATATAGTTTACAAAAAGAAGGTTATGAAACAATTGGCTTTTTAAGTGTAAATGAAAAACTTGAAAAAGTGTTAGACGAGGAAGCTATAGATTTAATCATTATGGATAGAAATCTTCCAGGAATTGATGGTACTAGTTTTATCAATGACATAAAAAAGAAAGGCTATACAACCCCTGTAATATATCTAACAGCAAAAGATAAAGATGAAGATATTCTTGAAGGATTTGAATCTTTTGCTGATGATTATATTACAAAGCCTTTCAATGTTAAAGAGATAGTTGCAAGAATTAAAGCAGTTATTAGAAGAACCACAAAAGATTTAGATGTAATAAAAGTTCGTGATATAGTTTATAAATCTGCAAAAAAGAAATTTTATATAGAGCAAGATGAAGTAGAATTAACCCACCTTGAGCACGATTTACTTTTAGAATTTATAAAAAATAGGGACATTTTGATGAGTAGAGAACATCTGCTTGAAGCAGTATGGGAAGACTCATATGATAAAAAACTAAAAACTGTTAATGTTGCAATTAAGAGACTAAAAGCTAAAATTGACCCAGAAAATAAAAAAGAATATATTAAATCAGTTAGAGGAGAAGGTTACTTATTTTGTTAAAACTGCATCAACTTTTTTTTAGAACCTTTCTTTTAATATTTATCTTTTTACTTCTTATTTTAAGTACCACTACTTATTATTGGTCAAAGAACATCTATCTGGATCAAATTGAAAAAAGTCTTTCACAAAATATTGATTCAATCTCATTTTCAATTACATCCTTAGATAATATAGACTATATTGTTAAAACATTTAAAGCTAAAACCGGACTAAGAATTACAATTATTGATGAAGATGGAAATGTTATAGCAGATAGTGATAAAAATAAAAATAAGATGGAAAATCATTCTAAAAGGTTTGAAATTATTCATGCTAAATATGATGGTTATGGAAAAATTATTAGATATTCAACCACATTAAAAGAGGAGCTTTTATATGTGGCAAAAAAAATTGTAATTGATGATAATATATATTATATAAGACTTGCTGATTATACTAAAAAAATACAAGAAAACTTTACTTCTTTGAGTTATCAAATCATTGCTTTTATTACTGCTTTTATAATAGTTGCTTTGATTTTCACATATTTTATAAGTATCAAAATAAAAGATGAAACAAACTCAATCTTACAGTTTTTAATTGACATGAGTAATAAAAAACCCACGAAAGAGATTTATTCAGAGTTTTCTGAAGAGTTTAATAAAATAACAAGACTTTTAAATAAAGTTTCTAGTAAATTATCTAAAAGAGAAAAACAAAAGGCTAAACAAACTGCAAAATTAAAAATTGCCAATAGACAAAAAGATGAAATTATATCTGCCTTATCCCATGAGTTTAAAAACCCAATTGCAATTATTTCAGGATATGCTGAAACTATTCTAAATGATGATGAATTGCCAAAATCTATGAAAGAAAAATTTCTTAGAAAAATTCAAAATAATGGTGTAAAAATGTCAAAAATTATTGATAAATTAAGACTTACACTAAAACTTGAAGAGGGAAAACAACAAGTTATAACAACAGAATGTTCAGTAAAAGAAATTGCTAATGAGATTATTTCTGATTTAAATGAAAGATATAAAGATAGAGAGATATTAATAGAGGGAGAAGATAAAAAACTTAATGTTGATGAAACACTTTTCTCATTAGCTTTAAGTAACCTTGTTGAGAATGCTTTAAAATATTCTGAGGATGAAGTTTTAATCAAAATTGAAGACTCTACAACAAGTGTCATTGATAGAGGAATTGGAATAAATGAAACAGATTTAAATAAAATAAATCAAAAGTTTTATAGAGTCTCTGAAAACGGTTGGAACAACTCTTTAGGATTAGGACTTTTTATCGTTACTTCTATACTAAAATTACACCAATTTGACTTAGAAATTAAGAGTAAACCCCTTGAAGGTTCAGAATTCATAATAAAATATTAAAATACACTTAATTTAAGTTAATTTTAAGCATCACTACACTATTATTCCACCTCATTAACAAAATCGGAGAAAATAGATGAAATTTACTAAAATGGCTAAAGCCAACGAAATCGAAAGAGATTGGGTAGTAATTGACGCAACAGATAAAGTATTTGGTAGAATTATTACTGAAGTTGCTACACTTCTAAGAGGTAAACATAAACCTACATTCACTCCTCACGTAGATTGTGGAGATTATGTAATAATTATCAATGCATCAAAAGCTAAATTTACTGGTGCTAAATTAGAAGACAAAAATTACTTTACGCACTCAGGATACTTTGGAAGTACAAAAACTCACAAAATGTCTGACATGCTAGTAAACAATCCTGAAAAACTATTCAAATTAGCAACTAGAGGTATGTTACCAAAAACAAAACTTGGTAAAGAGATGTTAAAAAAATTAAAAGTATACGCAGGTTCAGAACACCCACACACTGCGCAAATTAAAGGATAAGACTAATGGCAAAAGTATATGCAACAGGAAGAAGAAAATCTGCCATCGCTAAAGTATGGTTAGAAAATGGAAATGGTCAACTTACAATCAATGGTCTATCTTTAGATCAGTGGTTAGGTGGACATGAAGCAGTTAAAAAAAGAGTAACTCAACCATTAGAAGTAGCTAAACAAGAAACTTCAGTAAATGTAGTTGTTCAAACTTTAGGTGGAGGATATTCTGCACAAGCTGATGCTGTTAGACATGGTATTTCTAGAGCTTTAGTTGCTTATGATGAGCAATTTAGAGCTATCTTAAAACCTTATGGTTTATTAACAAGAGATGCAAGATCTGTTGAAAGAAAGAAATACGGAAAGAAAAAAGCGAGAAAATCAACTCAGTTCTCAAAAAGATAATCTTCAAATTCAAAATTTTATATACAAATATATACGATTATCAAAGGAGCGACAATTGTTGCTCCTTTTTTTATTTCTAAAATATTATATTACCTATTATTATATTCTTACTTTTAACTTAAATATATATCATTAAATATTTATGATTTTTATATTCAAATTCTTTTTGTATAATTACTATATGATTGAAAGAACAAAAGAAGAAAACGATTTTACGGTATACGACTTAATACCTTATTCTATAGCTTTAGTTGATTTTGAAAGTGGAAAAATTAAAAAATACAACAACACTTTTAAAGAATTAGCTTCCATTAAAAAACTTATATCTAAAAATATAAACTTTTTCGAATTTTTTTCAATAGATAAAAAACAAATAAAAGAAAACAAAAAGATAATATCAAAAGTACAAACTACTACAAATATAAAATACTACAAAATTAATTTTACATTTTTCAATAAAAATGAGATTCTTGTTTATATTGATGATGTAACAATAGAGCAAGAAAAAAATATAATTTATGAAGACAATGAAAAACTTTTGGAATATATCGCAATTGAAAAATCCTTTAACAAAACTCTAAATAAAATTGTAAACTTTGCACAAAAACGAATGGAAAATGTAAAATGTTCTATTTTATTACTTGATGAAGAAGGGGAACATCTTTTAAATGGGGCAGCGCCCTCTTTACCAAAATTTTATAATGATGCAATTCATGGGGTAAAAATTGGTGATAAGATTGGCTCTTGCGGAAGTGCCGCATTTAATAAAAAAAGGGTAATAGTTAAAGATATAAATACCCATGAGAACTGGGCTGCATATAAAGAGCTTGCAAAAAATGCTAATCTTGCATCTTGTTGGTCTGAACCTATATTTTCATCTAATAAAAAGGTTTTAGGAACTTTTGCAATCTATAATGAAGTTCCAAAAGCTCCAAATAAATTTGAGATTCAATTAATTAATTCATATGCAAATATAACTTCAATTGCAATTGAAAAATATCAAAATATAAATGAACTAAAACAATCAAAAGATGAACTTCAAAATATATTTGAAAATAGTTCAGTTGCTTTATTATATATGTCAAAGGATCGTGTTTTTATAAGATCAAACCTAACTGCTGCAAAAATATTTGGCTTTAAAACTCAAGAGGAGATGATAGGTTTAGAAGCAAAAAAACTGCATATATCAGAAAAAAACTATCATCAATTTAGAAAAAATTATTTAGATGTAATTAAACAAGGAAAAACTTTTACTTGTGATTATCCATTAAAAAGAATTGATGGTTTACATATATGGTGTGAACTTAGTTGCAAAGCCCTTGATAATAATAAATCTCCTGATTTAAGTAAAGGTATCCTATGGTCTGTAAAAGATATATCACTAAGAAAACAATATGAGAAAAAGTTAAAAAATAGTGAAATTCTAAATAAACAAATTATTAGTGCCATTCCCCAATTAATCTGGCTAAAGAATGAAAAAGGAGTTTATCTAAGATGTAATAAAGAGTTTGAAAAACTCTTTGGAGCAAAAGAGGAAGAGATTGTAGGAAAATCAGATTATGATTTTGTGGACAAAAAACTAGCTGACTTTTTTAAACAGAAGGATAAGGAAGCTATCTATTCTTCAAAGATAAATATAAATGAAGAGCTTCTAGAATATAAAGAAACAAAAGAGAAACATCTTATTGAAACCTCAAAACAAGCAATAAAAGATGAGGATGGGAATATAATAGGGATTTTAGGAATAGGTTTCGACATCACACAAAGAAAAAAAAGAGAGGAAGAACTAAAAAAATTAAATGCCTTAGCCCAAGATTTAAGCTCAAATCAAAAAACATTATTATCTTTATTCGATAAAGGGGATTCTGTACTATTTAATTGGAAAAATGATTTATCATGGAGTGTTGATTATGTCTCAAAAAGTGTAGAAAAACTTTTATCATATTCTACAAAAAACTTTATATCAAAGGATATAAACTACATAGATTGTATCTATGAAGATGATAAAAAAAGAGTTTTAAAAGAAATTGATAATGCAATTAAGAACAATCTAGACTATTTTAGGCATGAACCCTATAGAATAATCACTAAAAATAATGAGATAAAATGGGTTTTAAATTATACAGTTACTAAAAAAAATCCAAATAATAAAATTACAAATTTTATTGGATACTTAACAGATATTACAAACCAAATTAAAAATCAAGAGATTATGTATCAACAATCGAAAATAGCCTCTATGGGAGAGATGCTTGGAAACATATCCCACCAATGGAGACAACCTTTATCTGCAATCTCTACTTTAGCAACAGGAGCAAAGCTTAAAAAAGAAATAAATGTTTTAAATGATGAAGATTTTATTAAAACTATGGATTCAATAAACAATCAAGCACAATATCTTTCAAGTACTATTGATGACTTTAGAAACTTTTTTGCAGAAGATACAAAAAATAAAACAAATATTAATTTAAAAAACTCTTTGGAAACAACTTTATCTTTAGTAAAAGATTCTTATAAAAGTAATAACATTACAACTATTAAAAACATGAAAGATGCACATTTGCTATGTAATGAAAATATGTTTATTCAAGCGATTTTAAATATTTTAAATAATGCAAAAGATGCATATAAAAATAATAGAAAAAAAGAAAAACTAGTTTTTATAGATTTAATAAAAGAAGAAGAAACATATATATTAACAATTAAAGATAATGCAAATGGAATAGAAGAAAAAATCATGGATAAAATTTTTGAACCATATTTTACTACAAAGCATCAATCTCAAGGAACAGGAATTGGTCTTTATATGACAAACCAAATTATTACAAAACATTTCAAAGGTAAAATAATTGTTTCAAATGAAGAGTTTATTTATAATAATAAATCATACAAGGGCGCTTGTTTTAAAATTATACTTCCAATTTGAAGTGTTTTTTATTAAAAAGCCACTAAAATTATTCTATGAAATTTCTTATACTATTTAGTCTTTTTTTTAATGTTTTACTATCTTCAACTTTAAACCTAAGTATGGGTTCTAGTCCAAGTAGAATAAATCCTATTTTATCAAATGATAGTGCAAGTTCGCAGATAAGTCAATGGATTTTTAATGGTCTACTAAAATATGACAAAAATGGAAATCCTACAGTTGATTTAGCTAGTTCATATGAATTTGAAACACCTACAAAACTAATAATAAAAATAAAAAAAGGTGTTCTTTGGCATGATGGAGTTGAAGTAACTTCAAAAGATGTAATCTTTACCTATGAAAAGATTATTGACCCAAAAGTATATGTTAGCTTTAGGTCAAACTTTAATGAGGTAGAAAGTGTTAAAGCTTTAGACAAATACACAGTTGAAATAATATTTAAAAAACCATATTTTAAAGCCTTAGTTACTTGGATGGTTAGTCTTTTACCTGAACATATCTTAAAAGATGAAGAAAACTTAATGACTTCAAAATTTAATAAAAAACCAATAGGGACAGGTCCATATAAATTAAAAGAGTTTAAAAATAATGCAGATATTGAACTTATTGCTAATGATGATTATTTTGAAGGTCGCCCTAAAATTGATAAAATACTTTATAAATTTATTCCTGATACTAATACCTCTTTTTTATTTTTAAAGCAAAAAAAACTTGATGTAGGTGGCTTAACACCTTTACAATATGAAAGACAAATAGATAAAAAATTTAAAGAAGACTTTAAAATTATAGAACAACCCTCTCTTGCATATTCTTACCTTGGATTTAATTTAAGAGATAAGAAGTTTCAAAATAAAAAGTTAAGGCAAGCAATAGCATATGCAACAAATAGAAAAGAGATGATTGATATTTTATATTTTGGACATGGAGAGATATGTGATGGTCCCTTTGCACCTTCCTCTTTTGTATTTGATGAAAAATTTAAACCCTACAGATATGATTTAGAAAAAGCAAAAAAACTACTAAAAGAGTTAGGATATGATGAAAACAACCCTTTTAGTTTTGAAGTAATTACAAATACCGGAAACCCAATTAGAGCAAATGCAGCGCAGATACTTCAATACCAATTAAAAAAAGCTAATATTCACATGAATATTAGAGTTATGGAGTGGCAAGCATTTTTAAATACTATTGTAACTCCTAGAAAATTTGAAGCTATTTTATTAGGTTGGTCAACAACTCTTATGCCAGATGCCTATGCTTTATGGCATAGTAACTCTGATAAACTGGGAAGATTTAATTTAGTTGGCTATAGAAATGAAAAAATCGATGCGCTTATAGATAAAGGTTCAGGGACAGTTGATAGGGAAAAGTTTGCTAAAATATATAAAGAGATTTACTCTACAATTGCAGATGATTTACCATATTTATTTTTATATATCCCTAATTCTATCTCCGTTGTTAACTCACAAATAAAAAATATAGAACCCTCTGTTATAGGGATAATGCATAACCAAAAAGATTGGATTAAACCCTAAAACACTATAATATTTTCTATTAAATTTAAAGGTGATTTTTGAAGAATATTATATTATTTGATTTAGATGGTACCCTAATTGATTCAACGGATGCCATTTTATCAACTTTTCAACATTCATTTAAAGAAATGAATTACGATTTTAAAGGCTCAAATGAAGATATTAAATCTTTAATTGGTTATCCACTTGATGTTATGTATTTAAAACTTGGAATTAAAGAAAAATTTGTTTGGGATTTTGTTGATACTTATAAAAAAAGATATAAGTTAATTTCAAAACAACAAACTGAACTATTAGAAACGGCAAAAGAAAGTCTACAATATGCAAGTACCTTTGCTAGACTTTCAGTGGTTACTACAAAAACTGGCTCTTACTCAAAAGAACTCTTAGAACATATGGAAGTGATGCATTACTTTGAACATTTAATTGGTAGAGAAGATGTGCAAAATCCAAAACCTCATCCTGAACCAATTAATAAAACTTTGGAATTAATGAATGTTGAAAAAAATTCAAATATTTGGATGATAGGTGATACTGAACTTGATTTAATTGCTGCGAACTCTGCAGGAATAAAAAGTGTAGGGGTTTTATGTGGCTACGGCGATATATCAACTCTTAAGAAACACACTCCATATATAGTCAAAAACTCTCTTGAAGCAGTAAAGTTAATAGAAGAAAACTCTAGATTATAACTTTAAGTTATATATATACTATTTTTACAACTGTTATTAAAATAAACATATGACCATAAAATGGGACTTTTAATTGTCATATGTTTATCATACAATTTCATTAAACTTAAAATTAGCAAAATTACTTTAGATAATTAGTATAATTAATTAATCTAAGCTTATTTAGAGTAATATTCAAGTTAGTCTAAGTTTAATTTAATTAGTATGAATAACAAAAACAATAGATAAGGATAGTTTATGACGAAACAATTTGCAACTATGGATGGAAATGAAGCGGCTGCATATGTATCATATGCATTCACAGAAGTAGCTGGGGTTTATCCTATTACTCCTTCTTCTCAGATGGGAGATAATACTGAAAAGTGGGCTACACAAGGAAAGAAAAACCTTTTTGGTTCGACGGTAAAAGTTATTGAAATGCAATCTGAAGCAGGTGCGGCAGGTACATTTCATGGTTCATTACAAGCAGGTGCATTGACTACTACTTATACAGCATCTCAAGGATTATTATTAAAAATACCAAATATGTATAAAGTGGCAGGTCAATTACTTCCTGGGGTTATTCATGTAAGTGCAAGAGCATTAGCGGCACATGCACTTTCAATTTTTGGAGATCACCAAGATGTAATGAGTGCAAGAGCAACTGGTTTTGCTATGCTTGCAACTGGTTCAGTTCAAGAAGTTATGGATATTGGTGGAGTTGCTCACCTTGCTGCTATAAAAGGTAGAGTGCCATTCTTACATTTCTTTGATGGGTTTAGAACTTCACATGAAATTAACAAAGTTGAAGTGATGGATTATGCTGTATTTGATAAACTAATTGATTATGATGCAGTTCAAAAATTTAGAGATACTTCTTTAAATCCAGAATCTCCAGTTACAAGAGGTACTGCACAAAACGATGATATCTATTTCCAAGGTAGAGAAGCATGTAATAAATTTTATGATGCTGTACCTGATATTGTAAATGATTATATGCAAGAGATATCAAAAGTAACTGGAAGAAATTATGCTCCATTTACTTATTATGGGGATAGTGAAGCAACTGATATTATTATAGCTATGGGTTCTGTTACAGAAACTATTAAAGAGACTATTGATTATTTAACAAAAGTTGAGGGAAGAAAAGTAGGACTTCTTACTGTTCATCTTTATAGACCATTCTCAACTAAATATTTTATGGATGTTCTTCCAGATTCTGTTGAAAGAATTTGTGTAATTGATAGAACAAAAGAACCTGGATCACTTGGTGAGCCATTATACCTAGATGTAAAATCAGTATTTTATGGAACAAATAAACAACCAAAAATTATTGGTGGTAGATATGGTTTATCTTCAAAAGATGTTCCACCTGCACAAATTATTGCTCTTTATGATAACTTAGCATCACAAACACCTAAAGATAGATTTACTGTTGGTATTATTGATGATGTAACAAATACATCAATTGATGTTGGTGAAAATGTATCAGTAGTTGAAGATGTAAATGAGTGTCTATTCTATGGTTTAGGTGCTGATGGTACAGTTGGGGCTAATAAAAACTCAGTAAAAATTATTGGGGATAAAACTGATTTATATGCACAAGCTTATTTTGCATATGATTCTAAAAAATCTGGTGGTTATACAAGATCACACCTAAGATTTAGTAAAAACCCTATTAGATCAACATATCTAGTATCAAACCCTGGATTTGTTGCATGTTCAAAAGAGGTTTACTTAGAACAATATGAAGTTATTGATAAATTAAAAGATGGTGGAACTTTCTTACTTAACTCAATTTATTCAGTTGAAGAGGTTCAACAAAGAATACCTAATAGAGTTAAGAAAATTTTAGCAGATAAAAAAATTAATTTTTATATCATCAATGCAACAAAAATTGCAAGAGATATTGGACTTGGGACTAGAACAAATACAATTATGCAAGCAGCATTCTTTAAACTTGCTGATATTATTCCTTATGAAGAAGCTAAAACATATATGAAACAATATGCAGAAAAAGCATACGGAAACAAAGGTGAAGAGATTGTTAAAATGAACTACTTAGCAATTGATTCTGGTGAAGCGGGATTAGAGCAAGTTCCAGTATTAGAAGAGTGGTCAAATCTTGATGGTGGTGCATTAGTTGTAAATTCAGCATATAAAGGAACAGAATATGTTGAAAACTTTGCAAAAGTTGTTAATGCAGCTAAAGGTGATGAGATTCCAGTTTCATCTATAATAAATATGGGAATGGAAGGTGGAACATTTGAAAATGGTTCTACTAAGTTTGAGAAAAGATCAATCGCAACTATGGTTCCACAATGGAATGAGGATACATGTATTCAATGTAACCAATGTGCATTTGAGTGTCCACATGCTGTAATTAGACCATTCTTACTTGATGAAGAAGAGTTTGAAAAAGCTCCTGAAGGTGTAAAAACTCACTCACTTGACGCAAAAGCTAAGGGAACTAAAGATCAAGGATTAAAATATAAAATCCAAGTTTCAATTATGGACTGTACAGGATGTAATGTTTGTGTTGATATTTGCCCAACAAATGAAAAATCTCTTAAAATGGTTCCTTATGAAATTGAAGATGGGAATAATGAACAAGAGAATGCTGATTACCTATTTAATGATGTAACATACAAAGACCACCTTGTAAAAGCAGACACTGTTCAAGGTTCACAATTTGCACAACCTTTATTTGAGTTCCACTCTGCATGTCCAGGTTGTGGTGAAACACCATATATTACATTAGCTACTCAATTATTTGGTGATAGAATGATGATTTCTAATGCTACAGGATGTACTTCAATTTACTCAGCATCAGCTCCATCAACACCATTTACTAAAAATGCAAAAGGTGAAGGTCCTGCATGGGCAAACTCATTATTTGAAGATGCAGCTGAGTTTGGTTATGGTATGCATGCAGCAAATGAAACTATCAGAAATAGAGTTGGTAGAATCATGGAAGAGACTATGGAAACTGCATCTAATCCACTTAAAGCATTATATAAAGAATGGTTAGCAAATAGATCAAATGGAAAAATGACTCAAGAGATTAGAGATAAACTAGTTCCACAATTAGAACAAAATCAAGATTTACCAGGTGTTAAAGATTTATTATCTCTTAAAAAATACATAGTGAGAAAATCACAATGGATCATCGGTGGAGATGGTTGGGCATATGACATCGGTTATGGTGGTGTTGACCATGTATTAGCAACTGGTGAAAATGTTAATATGCTTGTAGTTGATACAGAGGTTTACTCAAATACTGGTGGACAATCTTCTAAATCAGCTAGAACTGGTTCAATTGCAGACTTTACTAATGATGGTAAACCAAACAAGAAAAAAGACTTAGGTTATATCTCTATGACTTATGGAAATATTTTTGTTGCACAAATCAACTCAAGAGCTTCTCAAAAACAAGCTGTACAAGCTATGAAAGAAGCAGAAGAGTATGATGGACCATCATTAATTATTGCTTACTCTCCTTGTATTGCTCACGGTATTCAAGGTGGATTGATGAAATCAGTTGACCAAGGGCAAATGGCTACAGATTGTGGATATTGGCCAATTTATACCTTTGACCCAAGAAAAATTGAAGAGGGTAAAAACCCAATCAAAATTTCTGGTAAAAAACCAAATTGGGACAAATATGAAGAGTTCCTATTAAGAGAAAATAGATATAGATCTCTTAAAAAACTTAATCCTGAAAAAGCTGATTTCTTATTAGAGCAAAATAAAAAAGAAGCGCAATACAGATATAGACAATTAACTAGAATGGCGGCAGCTGATTATTCTGACGAATTAGAAGGTCAAGACGCTTAATAAAATCTAACAAAGGAGTTCTTCTCCTTTGTTTTAATACTTCTTTATACAGTTGTATAGTTTATACACATAAATCTTTATATAAAATCTTTAACTCTTGTTATACTTAATTAAAATATTTTAAGGAAAATGATGGGACTTTTTGATATTCAAATAAAAAAAGATATACAAACCCAAAAAGATGAAGTTATAAACTATTTAGAAAATAAGCTAACTCCTTTTAGTAAAGATACAACAATTAGTGAAAAAACTTTATTCTTCAAAGGTTTTAAACCTAAAAGCTCGCTCCTTACCTATGATTTAAACATTGATATTGAAAAATCAAAAAAGTCTATCTCCTTAAATATTTTTGGAGAACTACTACATGTGTGGATTCTAGTTATTCTTGTTGTTACAGGGATTTTATTTACCTATGGAATAGGTGTAATTCTAGTGATTGTTTTTGTTTTTTATCAGAAAATTACAGCTACTAAATATCTTAACAATCTTTTAGACAATATTCCAAAGGAATAAGGGTATAAATCTTGCATATTTTCTAAAAAGGATATGCAATGGATATACATCAAAAAGCTTACAACTGGGCACTAAATCATAATTTTGAATCAATAGAGATTGAATATGCTGCAAAACTTGCTTTAAAAATGTTAGATGATTCTTGTCAAATGACCCATGAAGATAGAAAAACTTTCTTTTTTGTATATGATGCTATTTGTGATAGAAAAGATATTGAACTAAATGATGATATGAATAGATTAATTTTCTTAGCTAGAGATAGAGATACGATTTTTTCAAAATCTGAATTTGCAGATATTGTTCATGCCTGTAAAGAGGAGATTATTCCAAATATGCTAAAAGTTCACATGAAAGCCTATAAGAAAATGGTAAGAAAACACCTAAATTTTTAGGAGAGTTTAAAAACTCTCCCAATCATCTTGCTCTTTAATTCTTTTTTCCATAGCTCTTTTTTCAAGCCCATCAAATTTTGTATCAATTAAATTTTTTCTTTTTTCTGAATTCTCTTTTCCAATAAACTCTTTTGCATTTGCATTTTCTAAAATTATAGAAGCAATTTTCTCACTAACACTTGCCACTTCTTCTGTTTGAGTTGCAATTGATGCATTTTTTTGAATCTGTACATCAAGATTGTTTATTGCAGAATTTATTTGTTCTATTCCATCTTTTTGTTCTTTAAATACCCGTTCAACTTCTAAAATTAATTCTAAAGTTTTTGAAACATTATCAGTTAAGATATCGTATCCACTAATCATTTGTGTTGATACATCTTTACCTATATTTGCTTTATTTGTTGCAGATTCAACTAATCTTTTTATTTGATTAGCAGCTTGAGCACTCCTATTTGCAAGATTTCTAACTTCTTGTGCCACAACGGCAAACCCTTTCCCTGCTTCTCCTGCTGTTGCTGCTTCAACTGCTGCATTTAGTGAAAGAATATTAGTTTGAAATGCAATTTGATCAATTACACTAATTGCTTCATTAATACTATTTACCTCATCATTAATCTCATCCATAGAAGAAGCTGTTTTCCCTGCATATTCTTTACCCTCTTTAGCTGAAGTTGATAACTCATTTGCAAAAGATGCCATTCTTAATATATTTTGAGTATTACTTGTTATTGTTGCTGTAATTTCATCTAAAGCACTTGCAGTTTCCTCTATTGAAGATGCGGCTTCAGTAGAAGCAGTACTAACAACTCTAACATTTTCCACAACTTTTTTTGCACTATCTTCTATGGTTAAGCCATTTGTTTTATTTTCAACTAGCATCTCATTTATAATATTTGCCAATTGATTCAGTCCAACTTCAACCTTAGCATTTGCATTATCAATTCTATGTCTAAAATCAAGTTTTGAATATGTTTCTAAAGCTTTTTCTATCTTATTAATATCATCTGAGATTTTTGAACTTAAAACATCTAACATCTCATTAAATAGAACTCTAAGTTCATTTAAGTTTTTATTATTAGATTTTACTTTTACCTCTTGGTTTACTTTTCCATCTTTAACTAAAGATACTACTCTTTTAACATCTTCAATTACTTTTGCATCATCTTTTAAACCTTTGTCTATTGACTCTAGATAGTTGTTAAAATTTTGGGCAATTTTTGAAATTTCATCTTTATTTTTAACTTCAACCCGTGTAGAGGTATCATTACTATTTAGTAGGTTTAATATCCCATTATTTAAACTATTTAAACCATTTGTAATACCCTTTGCAATGGTGATTGAAAAAGAGACTACTAAAATCAATACAATTAATCCTACAATAATTGTTTTGGTTTTTATCCCTTCATTTAAACTACTAACCTCTTCACCAATTAAATTCTGAGCTTTTTCACTTTGTTTTTTTGAATCATCAATTACTTTTTCAATATCATTTTCTAAACTATTGTTTTGTAAAATTAATTTATCCCGTTCATTGATATTTTTTACTATATCATCAACTCCATTTTTATATATAGGGATTAAATTACGAACTTGATTTAATTTATCTTTTCTTACTTCATTTTCTATTAAATCATCTAAGTCAGATACTTGCTCTAAAAGATATCCAAACTCTTTATTTATCTCTTTTACATCATCATTAGAACTTGAATCTAAAAACTTCATTGTATAAAGTCTTGCTAATAGCATAAATCTAATTGCATAACCTGATTGAACTGAGACTTCATATTTCTCATCAATTTCAGAAGTAAGCATTATTGAACTAAGTAACTCCTCAATATTTTTTCCATTTATTGCTAAATTATTTGTATAAATTTCATCAGTTTTTTCCATTAAGGATACTAAGCTTTCAAAATTAGTTTTGTAACTGTTTAACTTTTTAGTGATTAAGGCAAGTTGTTTTTTTTGATTTTTGTTACTGTATTTATTAGCTTCTTTTATTAAGTTTTCAACACCTTTATAATTATTTCCAAATCTTTTAATCTCTTCTTCTTTTGGATTATTTAAATAGCTCTTTAGATTATTATTTAGAAGTAGTATTTTTTCCTCTATTTGAATAAAATGAAGACTATTTTGTACACTACCTTTGTAACTTTGAAAACCTTTGGAACTTTTAGATAAATCAAAAATACTTGTAATAGAAGAAAGTACAACCAATAATGCGATAATTGTAAATGAAATAATAAGCTTCATTTTTATAGAAATATTCCCCAACATTTTCATCTCCCTATCTTATTATTTATGAATTAAGATTCAATTATATGTTAAAATAACTTTAACTTATATTACTAATATTAAATTTTCATAAAGTTATTATCTAAATATAAAAGGTTATTTTTATTATTATTTAAAAGGCATTGCAAATTTATTAATTATACTATAGAATATCAAACTTAGCTAAAGGACTTATAATAAATATGAATATCAAATATACAGTAACTCTTGTTTTAAATACTTTCTTGCTAGTTTTTCTACTTTCGGGATGTGTTGGTAATTTGTCAAAAGATGGATTAGTATTAAGAGTTTCAGAATATGAACTTTCACAATCTTTTGAAGAATCATTTCCTTTTGAAAAAGACTTAGTATTTGGTTCTCTTATACTTCACAAACCTACAATCAAAATGCATAAAACAAAAAATAGTGTTAAAGTTAATATAGTATTAGGATTAAAAACTCTATTTACAAATCCAATAAAGGGTTCATTTATAATAAATGGCGAACCAGAATTTAGAAAAGATATTGCCTCTATTTATTTAAAAAATGTAAAAATTGAAAATTTTCATTTTGGAAAACTAAAAATGAGTGAACAATTTTCAAAAACACTTATAATTACAATGGAACCATTAATAAATAAAATTTTTAAAGAATACCCCCTTTACAAAGTACCAGAAGATTCTATTTTAGGAAGTTTTATAAAAGATATTAAAATTGGAGATTCTAAACTTCTAGTTACTTATGGAATTTAAGCACTTAGAAAAAAAATTTCGATAAAATCACAAAAAAATTAAGGATAAATCATGCCATTATTAGACAGTTTTAGAGTAGACCATACTATTATGCCAGCTCCTGCAGTAAGAGTTGCAAAAACTATGAAGTCTCCTTCAGGTGATATTATTACTGTATTTGATTTAAGATTCTGTGTTCCAAATGAAAAAATGTTAGGGGAAAAAGGTATTCATACTTTAGAGCACCTTTTTGCAGGTTTTATTAGAGAACATTTAAATTCAGATTCAGTTGAAATTATTGATGTATCTCCAATGGGATGTAGAACAGGTTTTTATATGAGTTTATTAGGTAATCCTTCTGAAGAAGAGGTTGCAAAGGCTTGGAAACTTTCAATGGAAGATGTTTTAAAAGTTGAATCTCAAAAAGATATTCCAGAATTAAATGAATATCAATGTGGTACTTATAAAATGCATTCACTTGAAGAAGCTAAACAAATAGCACAAGATATTATTGATAGTAAAATTGGTGTAATGTCAAATAAAGAACTTTATTTACCAGAAGAAAAATTAAAATCTTTAGGTTGCTAATACCATAAAAAATGCACAATTTTATTAAAACTTTCGATGGTTCAAATACTCTTTATTCTAAAAAGTATGACCAACACTTTCATGATTTGAAAACAGGTGCCATCGAAGAGTCTCTAACAAAACATGTTATTCCAGCATTTGAATTTCATAAAAATAAAAAAAATCTTAGAATACTGGATATATGTTTTGGTATAGGTTATAACACTCTAAGTACAATATATTATATAAAAAAACACTCTTTAAATGTAAAACTTGATATTTACTCACCGGAACTTGATTTAGAATTAATTAAATCCCTTGAAAATTTTGATTATCCAGTTGAATTTGAAAATATTAAAAATATAATAAAAGAATTATCAAAAAATTTCAAATATGAAGATAAAGATATAAAAATAGAACTTTTTATTGGTGATGCTAGAAAATATATTAAAACTCTTGATTCAATAGATATTGTTTATCAAGATGCCTTTAGTTCTGAAGTTAACCGTGAACTATGGAGTGTAGAGTATTTTAAAGATATCTATAAAATTTGTTCTGATGATTGCGTGTTAACTACCTACTCTATTGCAACGCCAGTTAGATTATCTTTATATAAAGCAGGTTTTGAAATATATGAAATTAATCCAATAGGAAAGAAAAAACAAACATTAGCATTAAAAACTAAAAAAGATATTGATGGAAAATATATTGATATGCAACTAAAACAACAAAGAAATAAAGAAGCAAAAGCTATATATGATCAATTCTAATACTCATGAGTATATAGAGTTTTATGAAGGAACTCTTCCTATAATACTATCTGCTCCCCATGGTGGTGAAATACTCCCAAAGGAGATAAAAACAAGAACATCTGGAGTTTTTGAAAAAGACGATTATACAAAAGAACTAACATTAGAAATAATTAAGGAGTTTGAAAAAAGTTTAGGCAAAACTCCCTATGCCGTAATCGCTTCAATTTCAAGGGAAAAAATTGATTTAAACAGAAAAAAAGAAGAGGCCTTTGAAGATAAAAAGGCCTCAAAGATATATGATAGATTTCACAATTTAATTAAATTTTCTAAAAATGAAGTTGAAAAAAAATTTGCTAAAGGGATTTATATTGATATTCATGGACAATCTCATCCACACAATTATTTAGAGTTTGGATATATGCTTGATAACTCAACTTTAAACCTACATGAAACACAACTAAAAGAGTATCAAGAACAATCAAGTATAAAAAATCTAGCTAAATTTTCAAAACAATCTTTTTTTAATCAACTAAAAGGACCTTTTTCTATGGGAAGTTTGATGACAAATCTAGGTTTTGACTCCGTTCCTTCAGTTAAACTTCCATATGCTGCTGATAATAACTATTATGAAGGAGCTTATAATACCTATTTACATGGTTCTTTAGATAAAAGAAATATTAGTGGTATTCAAATAGAATTCCCCTATGTAAACTGTAGAGATACGAAAGAAAATAGACAAAGATGCGCCAAAGCATTTGTTTCTGCCTTGACAAAATTTTTAGAGGTTCATTTAGAAGTAAACTTTCCTAAGATTGATTGCTTTGAACAAAACTTATAATTTTTCTATCTTCATATAAGATATGATTAATTAACCAAATATCCATATATTCAATTAATTTTTTTTCAAAATTGATTATTGATAAAGTTGGCAATTTTTTAATAAAAGCATTCATCTGTTCAATAATATTTTCATGAATTGCCCTATGTTCTTCTAATAGTGGATATCCAATTTGAACTAAATACTCTTCTTCATGATTAAAATGGGTTTTCATATATTCATACAATTCATTAACTGTAATTTTCACATGTGTTTTTATATTAGTTCCATGGTAATTCAAAGATTTCAAAGCTATATTAAATAATTGTTCATGTTCTTCATCTAATAATTGATTTTTTAATTGATACTCTATATTCCATTTAAATCTTTCTCTTAAGTGTTCCCTTGGCTTAATCTCATGGTGTACTTTTTTATCTTCTATTAAAATATGTTGTAGAATATTTTTATTAACTAATATACTTAATTGAAAAATTGTTTCTTCCATATCTTGAGTACTAATTTTTTTTAAAACCTCATTTAACGCCTCAACTAAGTTTTGGTGTAAAACCTTATGTTCAGCAAGCCTTGAAAAGTTTAATTCTCTCATAAACCTCTCTTCATTTGCAAAATGAAATTTTGTATATTTAATTAGTTCTTTTAAGATAGTTGTTAAATGTATTTTATTTGTACAAACATTTAACTCATTTGCAATATCAAAAAGTCTTTGATGCTCAGCATCAATTTTTTCATCCCCTATTGAATAGGCATTACTCCATATAGAAATATAACAACTATCAATCTTTGCATTCATGAAACACCCCCTTTGAATAACCCTCGATTATTATTCTAACAAAAGAATGTCTCACTATTGTCTCATATAGTTATTTTAATGTTATACTTTTATTACACATGCTCCTCTTCTACTATCACAACCCCCTTCAAGACTACCATTTACTGCCTGTACACCTCCAAAAAAGATGTTTAAAGAATCAAAATATTGAAGTTTATAATGTTTTTCTAATTCATTTCTAATAGCCATATCTAATTCAGGTTCCACGCAAACAACCCCTTTTTCAAAATGAATCCTAGGGGAATTAATACTTTCATTTAAATTCATTCCATATTCAAGATTATTAATTATAGTTGAAGTGATAGCTGAACGAATTCTATTACTCCCTGCACTTCCAAGGATTAACTCAGGGTGTCCATCTTTTAAAACAGCTGTTGGTGCCATCATAGATGGTAATCTAATCCCCTCATCCCAAGCAAACCATCCATGAGGATTTAAGTCCTCTTCACCCATCATATTATTAAGCATAATTCCTGAACTAGGTATAACATGACCACTTCCTTCACCATTTGTTGTAGTTACAGAAACGGCATTTCCTTTTTCATCAATTACAGATAAATGGGTTGTATTTCCCCAAAGATTTAGTCTACTATGCATTGTTGTACAATAATTTTTTATTAGTCTATCATTAAACAAGATATCTTTTAATTTTTCATCGTGTAAAAACTCATCTACATGTTCACGTCTAAAATCACTTGTTGTATTAAAGCTTTCTATTAAACCTTTTACATACTCAAAACTTCTAAAATCTTTTAAGTCATATTGTTCGAGAAGTTTCATTGTAAAAGCAATTAATATACCCCCTCCACTAGGTGGTGGATTTGTTACAATCTCATAATCTTTATATTTAAAATCTATTGGATTTCTTTTTATAACTTCATAGTTTTTTAAATCTTCTTTATAAATAAGTCCATCATTCTCTTTTGATATTTTTTCAATTTCTGATGCTACTTCACCTTCATAAAAAAGTCTAGCACCCTCTTTTGCAAAAGCTTCTAAAAAGTCTGCATATTGAGGATTTTTAAAAAGATGTGTTTCATCAATCAAATTTTTATCATCAATTCCATATACATCCATACTAGATTTTGTTGATGTAAAAATTGGCTCAAGTAACTTTACAAAACTTGCTTGCATAGGAGATAAAAAAATACCCTCCCTTGCATACTTTACTGCTGGTTCTATAATTTTACTAAGTGGCAAGGTGCATTTTTCTTTATGAACTTTTTCAATCCCTTTTATTAAACCTGGGATTGCCACGCTTCCAGCACCAATATGAAACTCTTGAATAGCTGCTCCAAAATCTACATATATAGGATAAAACTCTGGTTCTGATAATCTCTTTTTAGGAACTTCAACAAAAAAATCGTAAAGTTCAGGCTTTTTATCTTTTTCTAAACCTAATAAAAAACCCCCTCCCCCTAAGCTTGTAAATAGTGGCTCACAAATTGGAGCAGCTAGCATTACTGCTAAGGCTGCATCATAAGCATTACCACCCTCTTTTAAAATATCAGCTCCTGCTTGAGCGGAATTTTTATCTCCAGCTGCAACTACACCTTTCATTCAAATACACCTAACCTTTCTACTTCTTTTAAACTATTTGTTCTTTTATATAAATTTTCCATTTTTTTAGAGATAGATTCTTTTTCTATTAATCTATTTGCTCTTTGTGAAAAATCTTTATCTATCAAATTATTAGCTAAAGCTTTTTTTACCAATTGTTTTAATTCATCTCTAATTAAACTAACTTCGCCCTTATGGTTAACTATTTCTCCATCCATAGAATATCTAGTTGCACTCCACATATTTTGCTTTAAAATTTGCATTGGAACTTTTTCAAATCTATCTATTTGAGATAATTGACACATCACTCTAATAAGTTGAATAATAATCTCTAATCTCTCAAAATCATTGACAGCATCACAGATTCTAAATTCAACTGTTTTAAAATGGGGCTGGATTCTTACATCCCACCAAATATCTTTTGTAGAATCAATTACATTTGATTTTTCTAATAATTGATATATGTTATTCATCTGCTCATAATTGTCAAAGTATTCTGGAATGGAAGCCTTTGGAAGTCTTGAAAAGATTTTTGTTCTATAAGAATGGATACCCGTATCAATACCATTATAATACAAAGATGAAGCACTTAATGCTAAAAAAAGTGGTAAATAATAAATTGAGTAATTATAAGCTTTTAAAGCCTTATCAAAATTTTCAAATCCTATATGAACATGGGTTCCGCAGATAGAAAAATCATCTAACAAAACTTTATGTTCATCATAGATTTTTTCATATCTTTTATCTTTACATATATTAAAATCTTCACTTTTTTGTGCATAGGTTCCACTAGTTTGTAAAGATAATGATTTTTGTGAGGCAACTTTTGATAATTCACTAATTATGTTTTTTAGATAAGTAATTAAATCTTCTTCATAATGGAAAATAGGAGTATTAATCTCTATCATAGAATCTAAAAACTCTTTTGCAATATTTGCCTTGAATTTTTCATCTAGATTTGAATAAATATAATCAAATTCATCTTTAGGAGATAAAGTAAATTTATCTAATATTCTTAATTCTAACTCAATACCTATTGAGAAATGGTTTCCGGTTTCAAACTTTTCAAACTTCATAAAAATCCATTTTTTAAGGGATAGTACTATTGTACTTGTTTTTTACTTATTTTGAAAAGTTAAATTTAATTATTTTAATCTTCTACTAGATTATCTAAGATATATTTTTCTAAATCTTTTTTTGAAACTTCATTTTTTAATGCTTGTAAATAAATCTCTTCAATTTTTTTATTATATTCATGATAAGGGAAATATGGAAATCTTAATTGCCAAGATTTTTTAATTTGTCTATATGAAATTATATCTCTCATTTTAGATCTAAAAAAGTTAAACCCCATAAAAATTATGGCAGTAATAATCATTGCCCCTAAAATAGAAATATGTGGATCAATATTTGCTAAAGGATAATGCAAAATTGTTGAAATTGGAACTAAAATAGCTAGTACAATCAAGATATATACTAAATAAGCTCGTCCAAGTTTTAATCTGAATCCTAACTTCGCAGGGTCAACATGCATACCTTCATTGAATTGTCTATTTGCTTCAAGTAAATCTCTTAGTAAAATTGGTTGTTTTGAAAGTATATAAATGTAATTGATTATCTTATCAGTAAGCGTTTTTTCTTTTTCCATTACAAAGTTCCTTTTTTAAGTAGTTAGATTTTATCAAAAAATAGATAATAATGAGTTAATTCAAATATTAAAAAGAGTAGAATATCCCATGAAGTATTTATATTTATTAATATTTTTTTCTTTTTTATTATGGTCAGGGATTAATCCAAAAGATCAATTTACTTGGTTTCTAGAAGTTTTACCAGCAATTATTGGAATAATTATCCTAATGATTACATACAAAAACTTTAAATTAACAACACTAGTTTATTCTCTTATTTTAGTGCATTGCATTATACTTATGATTGGTGGCCACTACACTTATGCTCAAGTTCCTTTTTTCGATTTAATAAAAGAGGTTTTTAATCAAGATAGAAATAATTATGACAAAGTAGGACACTTTGCTCAAGGATTTATTCCAGCAATGATTGCTAGGGAAATATTAATACGAAAAAATGTAATCCCAAATAGTGTTTGGAGAAATTTTTTTATAGTATGCTTTTGTTTAGCTTTTTCTGCTTTTTATGAACTTATTGAATGGTGGGTTGCAATTTTTTCTGGCGAAGATGCCGAAGCTTTCTTAGGAACTCAAGGTTATGTTTGGGATACCCAAAGTGATATGGGATTAGCACTATTAGGGTCAATTGTTGCCTTAATTTTACTTAATAAATATCATGATAAACAGTTAAAATCTATAATAAATTTATAAAAATATATTATTTTAGAAAAGTAAAAAAGAAGAATCATAGAAATTGCTAGTTTGAGTAAGATTCAAGGCAAACAATAAAATCTAGAAAGGAGTTTACTGTAGTAAATGACTTTCTAGATTTTTGAAGTTTAACGAAGAAGATTGCTTAAAATAGCAATTTCCCCTAGATATTGTAATAGTTCGCTTTGTGGTGAGGAACTATTATTGCGCATGTACTTTGTTCCGGATGAATCTGGAAAGTCTCACTTAACTCTATCCCAAACTCTTCAGGATTTAGTAAATCAAACATATCCCTACTTTGTTCTAAGTCTGGACAAGCAGCATACCCAGGAGAGTATCTACAACCTACATATTGTTTCATTTGAACATCATGTAAGGTATTTCCCTCTTTTGGCACAATATCTAAATCAAGTCTAACTTGTTTGTGAATTACCTCAGCTAAAGCCTCAGCTAATTCAACACCTAATCCATGAACTTGATAATATTCTGTAAATTTACTATCTTTATAAAGTTCTGCTTCATATGGACTTAGTTTAAGACCTGCACTAGCAAAAGAAAATGCCACTACATCTAATCTATCATTTGCAAAGAAATCAGCTATACATCTATGTGGTTTTTTCTTTTGTCTTGGAAACTCCATAACTTTTATTGCTTTTTCTAAAGGTGGCACATTTTTAGCTTCTTCAAGGGAATGGAAAGCATATTCTTCAGAGAAAATATAAAGCTTATTCTCTTTTGAAATACATGGATAATATGCATAAATAGCAATTGGGTCAAAAAGTTCTTTTTGAATAAACTCTTCTTTTAATCTTTCATAAAGTGGTTCAACAACATCTTGTTCATGTTTTAAAAACTCTTCACTAGATTGTTTTCCTCTTTTATATCCCCATCTTTGTCTAAATAAAACTCTATGATTTATCCATTTAAAAACTAAATCTTTATCAACACCTTTTCCATATAAAGCAACTCTACCCCAAAGTGGTGGGAATGTAAAAGTCCCAGATTCTGGAAGTTCTACATCCTCTTCTTTTACGATTACTTCTTCTTTATCTTTTTTAACAACACCATCTTCATCATCAATTAAATCTGCGGCTAAAGCTGTATTATCTAACTCACCCTCTTCTATTCTTTGCATAGAAACAACACCATCAAAAGCATCTCTACAATAGAAAATAGGACCATCATAAATTGGTCTACAATAATCGTTTACAAAACCTTTTGTAAGTGCCGCACCACCTAAAAGTACAGGAATATCAATCCCCTCTTTTTGTAAAGCTTCAAGGTTCTCTTTCATTACAGCAGTAGATTTAACTAAAAGTCCACTCATCCCAATTGCTTGAGCTTTATGCTCTTTAACAGCAATGATAAAGTCATTTAAATCAGCTTTTATACCAATATTTATAACTTTAAATCCATTATTTGAAAGGATAATATCAACTAAATTTTTACCAACATCATGAACATCACCTTTAACAGTTCCTAAAACTAAAACAGTTTCACTAGCTTTATCCTCTTTTGGTAAATATGGATTAAGTGCATCAACTGTTGCTTTCATAGTTTCAGCACTTTGAAGTACAAATGGTAATTGCATTTGTCCACTTCCAAAAAGTTCTCCAATCACTTTCATTCCATCAATTAGCCACTCATTTACAATGATTTCAGGGTTTACTGTGTGTCTTAATTCATCTACAAGTGGTAGCATTCTTTCTTTATCACCATCAAGAAGAAGTTTTTTAACTTTATCAATTGGTTCAAGTTTTTGATACTCCTCGTCACTTTGCTCTTCCATATCAGCAACATTAGAGAAGTGTTCAATAAACTTAAATAGGGGATCACCATCTTCTTGGTTATTGAAAATTAAATCATCACAAGCTTTTTTATCTTCATCGGAGATTTTGTTTAATGGCAAGATATGTTTTACATTTACAATAGCAGATGTTAATCCAGCTTTTACACAATGGTCTAAATAGATAGAATTTAAATATATTCTTGCATTTATTGATAATCCAAATGAGATATTTGAAAGCCCTAATGTAGTTCCAACTTCTGGGTGACGAATCTGAAATTCTCTAATAGCTTCAAGGGTTTCAACACCTGCTGTTCTATACTCATCATCACCAGATCCAATTGTAAAAGTTAGCATATCAAAAACTAAATCATCTGGTTTAAATCCATGTCTATTTACACATAAATCAAAGATTCTTTCAGCAACTTCAAGCTTACGCTCTTTTGTTTTTGCCATTCCTATTTCATCAATAACTAAACAAACAAGTGCTGCTCCAAATTTTTTTGCTAATTTACAAACTGCATCAAATTTTTCTTCCCCATCTTCGAGATTTACTGAATTGATTATACATCTTCCACCAATTTGTTTTAAGGCAGCTTCAAGTGCTGGAAGTTGAGTAGAGTCGGGCATAAGTGGTAATGAAACTTTTTGAGAATAAAGTTCAATAACCTTATCCATATCTCCTGTTTCATCCCGTCCAGCAAAACCAACACTTACATCAATAACATGAGCCCCAGCTCTTACTTGCTGTTGACCAACTGATAAAGTTCCTTCATAATCATTTGCTTTTAACAATTCTCTAAATGCCTTCGAACCTGTGGCATTACTTCTTTCACCTATTAATAATGGTGCTGGGTCTTGTTTTAATGGAACAACATTAAATAGTGAAGCTAATGATGCTTTTAAAAATCCACAAGGTTTTAAAGGTTTAATCCCCTTAACACCTTCACGTAAAGCTTTAATATGCTCAGGGGTTGTACCACAACAACCACCAAGAAAACTAACCCCATTTATTTCAAGGAACTCTTTTTGCAATTTTGTAAATTCATCTGGTCCCATTGGATAATAAGTTTGACCACCTCTATTTTGAGGAAGCCCTGCATTTGCATGTACAGAAATAGGGAATTTACAAACCTCACTTAAGGCTTTAACGTGTTTATGAACTTGTTTTGGCCCAGTTCCACAGTTAAATCCTAAAGATAAAATATTAAAAGGTTCTAAAATAGCTGCAATTGTCATAGCATCAGTTCCAATTAACATAGTTCCTGACATCTCAATAGTTACACTTACCATAATAGGTATTTGTGGGGCTACTTCATTTAAAGCATGTAAAGCCGCTTTAATTTGTAACGGGTCTTGACAAGTTTCTAATAAAAATACATCTGTTCCACCATCAGCTAATCCCTTAGCCATGATTTTATAACCTTCGAACATCTCATCATATTTTATATGTCCAAGAGATGGAAGTTTTGTTCCTGGACCTATTGAACCAAATACAAATTTTGGGTCTTCTGGAGTGTTATATTTTTCTTTAATTTTATTAGCAATTTGGGCACCTAGTTTTGATAATTCATAAGAAGTTTCAGGTATACCATATTCATCTAAAACCCAAGGCATAGAACCAAAAGTATTTGTAGTTAAAAAATTTGCCCCTGCTTTAGCATAATTATCATGAATAGTTTCAAGAATATGTGGAGCAGTTAAATTTAAAAGTTCGTTACACCCTTCTAAATCGTTACCTTCATATTGCCATTGTTCATTTTTAATATCTGCAAGTTGAAGCTGTGTCCCCATAGCTCCATCAATAATTAAAACTTTTTCTTCAATTAATTTTTTTATTTTTTCTGTCATTAAATCTTCTTAAATTTTATTAAATTTGTCGTTGTAAAAGGTTAATAGTATATTTAAAACTAGATTAAAATTTTGTAAAGAGAATATAGACTATTTTTCTAAAAATACTCTTATCACACAAGCTTCACCTTGGTGACCTTTCCCCTCATCTAAAATTGTAATTTGCTCTTTAACTTCCGCACCACTAAAAGTATAGTGTGATTTAAAATCTTCAACTGTATATAAAAGGTCTAAATCTTTTGGTCCACCACTATTATACGATATTTGTTTTTGAGAAAAAAACTCCCCAATAAATAATCCATCAACATTTAAAGAGTCATCAATTTTTTCAAATAAGTCATCTCTATCTTCTTTGTACATATGCAAATATGAAGCAACTATTACATCATACTTTGAATCAACTTCCCAGTGATTTAAATCTATACATATTGTTTTTATTTCTAAGTTCTCTTCATCTGCTCTTTGTTTAAGTTTAGAAAGACCAATATCAGAAGCATCAATTGCAGTTACATCAAAACCTCTTTTTGCTAAAAAAATAGCATTTCTTCCTTCCCCCTCACCTAAACATAAAACTTTTGCATCTTTTGGAAATGATTTAATTTTTGAGGCAATAAAACCATTTGGCTTTAAACCATATAGAAAACCTTCCCTTGAAAATTTACTATTCCAAAACTCTTGTTGGCTCATTTAATCTCCTAAAATTTTAAAAAAGCAAGTAAGTTGCATTTAAATTTTTTTGCAATTGTAATGAGTCATATATAAAAAACTCTTATTACAAATGATATAAATCTTTTATCTCACTAAACTTTAATAAAACCTTAGATAGACTATCTGCTAAATTTCAAACGATATATAGGATTATAAAAATGACTGAAGCAAAATACATCTGGATGGATGGGAAATTTGTTGATTGGCATGAAGCAAAAGTTCATGTATTAAGCCACACATTACATTATGGTAATGGTGCAATTGAAGGTACTAAAGCTTATAAAACTCATGATGGAAGATGTGCAATTTTCAAATTAGAAGAACACACAAAAAGACTTTTAAATTCTTCTAAAATGACGTTAATTGATGTTCCTTTTACAGCAGAAGAGTTAAATGATGCTCAAGTTGAATTATTACAAAAAAATGAGTTATTTGAAGGTGCTTATATTAGACCTTTAGTATATCTTGGTTACGGAGTTATGGGACTTTATCATAAAGATGCTCCTGCACAAGTTTCAATTTCTGCATGGGAATGGGGTGCATACCTTGGTGAAGAGGGTATGAAAAAAGGTGTTAGAGTAAAAATCTCATCTATGACAAGAACTCCTAATACATCAGGTATGGGAAAAGCAAAAGCAGTAGCTAATTACTTAAACTCTCAAATGGCAAAATTTGAAGCAGTAGAAGCTGGTTATGATGAAGCTTTATTAAGAGATGACCAAGGTTATATCGCTGAAGCATCTGGTGCTTGTTTCTTTATTGTAAGAGATGGAGTTATTATTACTCCACCAAATGATAACTCATTAGAATCAATTACACAAGCAACAGTAATTGATATTGCAAAAGATATGGGTTATGAAGTTGTTAGAAGAAGAATTACAAGAGAAGAGATTTATATTGCAGATGAAGCATTCTTTACTGGTACAGCTGTAGAAGTAACTCCAATTAGAGAAGTTGATTGTAGAGTTATTGGTGCAGGTGAAAGAGGACCAGTAACTGAAGCACTTCAAAAGGCTTACTTTGATGTAGTTCAAGGTAAAAACGAAAAGTATGTTAAGTATTTAACTTACGTAAACTAAAAAAATAAAAAAGGGTAGTAAATATGCCAATTGATAACGACTATTTTAAGAATAGACAACAGCAAAACAAAAGTAATGGTAATGGTTCTGGTGGAAACGGTGGTGGAGGAAATTATCAACCACCTTTTGAGCCACCTGAATTTTTCAAAAGTTTTGGTAAAAAAGCAGGATTTATTTATGTTATTGTAATTATATTTGCTATTTTATTCATAACAAAACCATTTATGACAATTGAATCAGGTAATGTTGGTATTAAACAAACATTAGGAAAATATGAAGAACAACCATTAAGACCAGGTTTTCACTTTATTCTACCAGGGTACCAAAAGGTTACAGTAGTTGATACAAAAGTTAGACTTATGAACTATGCTTCTGTAGAAACAAGTAATGGTTTTGACCAAAGTATTAGAAGTAACCCTGCAATTAATATTCTTGATGCAAGGGGTTTACCAGTTTCAATTGAATTAACTGTTCAATATAGACTAACTGCTGATGGTGCTCCATTAACAATTGCTACATGGGGACCAGCATGGGAAGATAAAATTGTTAACCCAGTTGTTAGAAATATTGTAAGAAATGTTGTTGGTGGATTTAACGCTGAAGAGTTACCAACAAGAAGAAATGAAATTGCAACAATGATTGAAAATGGTATTAGAACTCAAATTGAAGCATTAGAGGGTAAACCTGTTTCAGTTGAATCTGTTCAATTAAGAGAGATTGTTCTTCCAGAAAAAATCAAAGATCAAATTGAAAGAGTTCAAATAGCTAACCAAGAAGCACAAAGAGTTAGATACGAAGTTGAAAGAGCAAAACAAGAAGCTGAGAAAAAAGCTGCACTTGCAAAGGGTGAGGCTGACAAAAACAGAATTGAAGCTCAAGGTAGAGCAGATGCTGTAACTATTGAAGCAAAAGCACAAGCTCAAGCTAATAAAGAGATTGCTAATTCATTAACTGGTGAGTTATTACAAATGCAACAAATTCAAGTACAAGGTAAATTTAACGATGCACTTAGAGAAAATAAAGATGCAAAAATTTTCTTAACTCCTGGTGGTTCAACTCCAAATATCTGGGTTGATACAAAAAATAAATCAAGAGATACTGCAATTAATCAATAAGAGTGAAATTCACTCTTATTGAAAATAAGATTCTCATGAAAAATCTATTTCTTTTTTTAATACTCTTAAACTCACTTTACTCACAAGATAAAATTATTATTGACGAAACAATTCAACTTGACAAAAATAAAGAGTATTATGAAAAGAAAGAAAATCTTTTAAATGAAGTTCCCAAAATAGAAGAGATAAAAAAAAGAAAAGAGAAACTTGAAGTTGATGGGAAGGTTGGTGTAAATAAAGAGACTAAAACAATTGATAGTGTAAATATCAATATTGGATCAAAATTTTAAGGTAAAAAATGACAAATAGTGAAATAATAAACTGGGAAAAAGTTGATGGAATGGTTCCAGTTATAACACAAGATTCAAATACTAATGAAGTATTGATGATGGCATATATGGATAAAGAAGCTTTAGAGTTAACAATCAAAACAAAACAAGCTCACTATTTTTCTAGAACTAAACAAAGAATCTGGAAAAAAGGTGAAAGTTCAGGACATATCCAAGATGTGAAAGATATTTTAATAGACTGTGACAACGACACACTTTTATTAAAAGTTGAACAAACCGGTGTTGCTTGTCATACAGGTAGAAAATCATGTTTTTTTACAAACCTTGAAACAAAAGAAACTACTTCTGACGTGGAGATTGATACAACTAGCGCTTATGGTGTGATTGATAATTTATACCATGTGATTGAATCAAGAAAAAATGATGACCCATCAAAATCATATACAGCAAAACTTTTAAATGGTAAGCAAAACTCTATGCTTAAAAAAATTGTTGAAGAAGCTGGAGAATTTACCTTTGCAGTAAAAGATGATAACAAAGAAGAGATAGTTTATGAAGCAGCTGATTTAGTATATCACTGTATGGTTGCACTAGCTTCTAAAAATATCAATCCAGACCAAGTTAAACAAGAACTCTCTCGTAGATTTGGACTATCTGGAATTGATGAAAAAAACTCAAGAGTAGAATCTTAATATAAAAAAAGGAGGTACTATTTAGTACCTCCTTTAACAAACTTTTTACAAGTTTGTTATCATTATGCTAACCTAGCATCTATTATTTAGAAGAACAAGCTGAAACACCTGCTGGTGTAGTTGGTTGAATTGCTTCATTTGAAGCTTTTTCGCTAACCTCATCAACAAAAGCTACAAGTTTAGCAGCAGCTTGCATATATCTTTTTGCTGACTCTGATTCAGGTTGACAGTAAACAACTGGTTTACCACCATCTCCTCCCTCTCTAATAGCAGGTTCAATTGGAAGCATTCCTAATACTTGTGTATTATATTGATCTGCTAAATCATCACATGTTCCCATTCCAAAGATATCTGATTCTTCACCACATTTTGGACAAATAAATCCACTCATATTTTCAACAATACCTGCAATTGGAATATGAAGTTTTTTGAACATATCAAGAGATCTTCTTGAATCATCTAATGCTACATGTTGAGGAGTAGTAACATTTACACCACATGTTACAGGTACACTTTGAGCTAAAGTTAATTGAGCATCACCAGTTCCTGGAGGCATATCAATGAAAAGAATATCTAAATCTTCCCACAAAATATCTCTTAATAATTGTTGGATAGCTTTCATAATCATAGAACCTCTCCAAATAAGAGATTGTCCCTCTTCCATAAGTGAACCCATTGACATTACATCAACACCATATGCACTAAAAGGTTTTGCTTTATTTCCAACAATCTCTACTTCTGCTCCTCTTAATCCCATCATTCTAGGAATATTTGGACCATAGATATCAGCATCTAAGATACCAACTTTTTTACCTTGCATTGCTGCTGCTATTGCTAAGTTTACAGTTGTAGTTGATTTACCAACTCCACCTTTACCTGAACTTACCATTACAAAGTTTTTAATTTGTGGAGCGATATTTTGTCCACTAGTACTGTTACTTTGTTGTTTTGGAGCTTCTGGTTTTTTAATATTAAAAGCTATATTTGAAACTCCAATTGACCCTAAAACAGTTGAGATATTCTTTTTTAATTCCTCTTCAACTTCAGGTGCACTTGAAGTTATATCTAAATGTATAACATAACTATCTGCATTTTGTTCTACATCCTTTAAAAAACCAAACTCAACGATTGATTTTTGAAAACCTGGATATAAAACTTTTCCTAATTCATTTTTTATTTCAGCTATAGTTGCCATAATAATTTTTCCTTATAAAGTTTCAAAATTTACGTATTATATTTAATATAGGATAACTTTTGTCTTAATTATGAAGCTTTGTTCATAAAATAAAAAAAGGCCAAGCTAAAAACTTGACCTTTTATTATCTAAGCTTATAATTAATTAAACAGCTGCTGCTGTTTGAGCTATTTTATCCCCATGGGTATCAACAATTTTTTGTGTAATTTTATATGAACAAAATTTTGGTCCACACATTGAACAAAATTCTGCTTCTTTAAATACATCTTGAGGAAGAGTTTCATCATGATACTCTTTTGCTCTTTCAGGGTCTAAACAAAGTTCAAATTGTTTGTTCCAATCAAAGGCATATCTTGCATCACTCATCTCATCATCAATATTTCTTGCATCTTTTCTACCCCTTGCAATATCAGCAGAGTGAGCAGCAATTTTATATGCGATAATACCTTCTCTTACATCATTTGCATTTGGTAATCCTAAATGTTCCTTTGGAGTAACATAACAAAGCATTGAAGCCCCATGCCATCCCCCAACAGCTGCACCAATTGCAGAAGAGATGTGGTCATAACCAGCAGCAATATCAGTTGTAAGTGGTCCTAAGATATAAAAAGGTGCCTCATGACAATATTCTCTTTCAAGTTTCATATTTCTTTCAATTTGATTTAAAGGAACGTGCCCAGGACCTTCAATCATAACTTGAACATCTTTTTCCCAAGCTCTTAAAGTTAATTCACCTAAAACTTTTAATTCTGATAATTGAGCTTCATCTGATGCGTCAGCTAAACAACCTGGTCTTAAAGAATCCCCTAATGATAAAGAAACGTCATATCTTCTACAAATATCTAAAATATCATCAAATGCATCATAAAATGGGTTTTCTTTATGGTAATGCATCATCCATGCCGCCATTAATGAACCACCTCTTGAAACGATACCCATTTTTCTTTTTGCAATATGAGGCATAAATTGTAATAAGAAACCAGCATGAATAGTAAAATAAGAAACCCCTTGTTGAGCTTGTTTTTCAAGTACTTGAAGCATATTTTCAATAGTTAAATCTTCAATCTTATCTTTTACATCATGTAAAATTTGATACATAGGAACAGTACCAATAGGAACAGTTGAGTGTTCAATAACAGCTTGTCTAATTGAGTCTAAATCCCCACCTGTACTTAAATCCATTATAGTATCAGCACCATGTTTTAAACAAACGTCAACTTTTTCAATCTCACCTTGAATATCAGATGCAAGTGCAGAAGAACCTATATTTGCATTAATTTTACATGAACTTGCAATTCCTATAGCCATTGGTTTTAAATGTTTGTGGTTAACATTTGCTGGAATTATAAGTCTTCCTCTTGCAATTTCACTTCTTACTAGCTCAGGATCAATTTTTTCAACCTTAGCTACATATTCCATGTCAGGTGTGATGATGCCTCTTTTGGCATAGTACATTTGTGTTCGTACTTCATCATTTTTATGATTGTCTAACCATTCTCTCATAATCATTTCCTATTTAATAAATTCAGGTGATTATATCAAATTATCTTTATATAGACTTAATTAATTTAAATAGTTTGCATTTGTTAACTTTATAGGTTATAATCAAAAAGTGGTACAAGGGAACAATGGAAAAGAAAAAAAGTCTAAAAAAATCATATTATGAAATATATGAAAATATAACTAGTATTAAAATAAATGAAATTGAGTCAGAACATGAGATTATAAGTCTTATTATGAAAATAAATATGAATCAATCTCTTGGAACTTTAAATGAAAATACTATTAATGCTGAACTGATTTCACAAATATTTAGGTCTAATGAAGATAGCCTAAGTAAACTATTGTTAATAGATCAAGAACTATTTGAAATAAAATTTAAGCTATATATTTATTTAATTGATTTATTTAATCAATTATGTAAAATTTATTCAAAAAATGACTCAAAAAGAAAACTTGTCGAGCCGATTATAGAGGCATTAATAGAATCAAAAACCTTTTTAAAAATCAAACTTCAATTAAATGAAGAAAAAATTAATATTATAAATAATCATATTGGTCAAGCAAGATATAAATTTTCCCATCTTTCTTATTTTGAAATAGAAGGAAAAGATATAGATTATGTTTTTGAATACTATCAATCTAAATGTGAAAAGATTGTACATGGGTTTGAACTTTCAAAAGATAGTTCATTTTTAAGCTATTTAAAAAACGATAAAGAGATAGAAAAAAATATTTTTATTAACAATCTTAGTTTTTTACTTCTAAAAATGCACTATGAAATAAAATATTTTCACCCAAAACTTAAGTTTTGGGATAATCCATATTATAAAAAAATTGTTGATTTCTTTTATGAATCTACAAATTTAGAAAATATAGACAAATCCCTAGAAAAAAACTTTGAAAAGCTTTTAGTCGAAGAGTTTATAAAAACTTCTTTTTATTTAGAGGCAAAAGGAATTAGTGTCATTGATGAAAAAATTCAATTATTACAACTTAATACAGATGAGTATAAACAATTAATTGATATCATAACAAGCAAAATTAATGTTGATAATGCAGGATAAATAATGAAAAAACTAATTATAGAAAAAATAGATACATTACCACCTCTTCCTAAAAGTGTTTTAGAACTTGAAGAATTCAGAAAAATGGCAAATAAAGAGCCTTTAGATTTATTAAAAATTATTGAACAAGATCCATTGATTATTACTACTGTATTAAGGGTTGCAAACTCTGCAATGTTTGGTTTTGTAAGTGAAGTTGAAACTCCAAGTAGAGCAATCTCTTTATTAGGTATAAATTTTACTATCTCTATTGCTTTAGGAACTGTTATTCAAAACCTTGTGGATACTAAATTATCTTGTTACGAAGCAACAACTGATGATTTTATGTTCTCTTCAAATCTTGCAAGTGCATTAATCAACTCTTGGGTTTCAAAAATTAGCTTTGATTTAAAAGAGGACTTACTTATCCCTGCATTTTTACAAGAAGTAGGAAAATTTGTTATTGCTGATATTGTTTCTGAAAGTGGAAGAACTGAAGAATTTATTGAACAAGTAAAAATTACAAAAAATGTAACAGCTGTTGAAAAAGAGTTTTTAGGTTTTTCATGTGCTAGAATTACCGCAAATATTTTTAAACACTGGAACTTAAGTCATAATTTAATCTTCTCAATCGGTTTTGTAGAAGATTTAGAACATTGTCCAAAAGATTATGTCGAAAAAGCTAAAATTTTAGAAATTATAAAAATTCTTACAGATATTAAAAATCCATTATCTGATTACAATGTACAAAGAGCATTAACAAAAGCTAGTGAATATGGCTTTGATGTTGATCTTTTATTACAATCTATAGATACGATTAAATTTAAATTAGAAAATGACCTTTAAGGTTTCATAAGTTACAATTCAGTATAATATGTAACTATTTTACTCAAAGGGTCTTTGTGTCAGATATTACATTAATATTGCTTTGTGCAGGAAACTCCTCAAGATTCGAGCTTTCTTCAAAAAAACAATGGTTAAGAACTGAAAATTCTCCATTGTGGTTATTTGTTACCAAAAGACTTTCGAGTTTTTACTCTTTTAACAAAATCATTATTGCTTCCCATAAAGATGAATTAAACTATATGAAGAATTTTACTGATGATGTTACTTTTGTAGAGGGTGGAGAAACTAGACAATCCTCAATGAAAAATGCCTTAAAAGAGGTTACTACTGATTATGTGATGGTATCGGATGTTGCAAGAGCTTGCATACCAAAAGAGGTTATCACAAATTTAATAGATGCAAAAAACAATGCAGACTGCATCGTCCCAATACTAAATGTAAGCGATACAGTAGTTTTTAAAAATGACACAATAAATAGAGATGAAGTAAAACTTATTCAAACTCCTCAACTTTCAAGAACAGAAATTTTAATCAATGCACTTAATACTGATGAAGAATTTACTGATGATAGTAGTGCAATTAAAAATATTGGTGGAACAATTGAATATATAAAAGGTAGTTTAAATAGTAAAAAACTAACTTTTGAAGAAGATATTCAAGCTATTGAATGTATCAAAGCTCCTTCAAAAAACTTTTTTACTGGGACAGGTTTTGATATACATCCATTTGAAGATAATAAAAAAATGTTCCTTGGTGGAGTTAACATTGATGTAGACTATGGCTTTAAAGCGCATAGTGATGGTGATGTATTAATACATTCAGTTATAGATGCACTTTTGGGAGCCTGTGGTGCTGGAGATATTGGGGAATTTTTTCCAGATACCGATGAAAGATATAAAGGTGCAGATTCAAAAGAGCTATTAAAACATATTGTTAAATTTATTTATAATGTGGGATATGAAATTGTAAATATTGATTTAACTATAATTGCTCAAAAACCAAAAATAAATCCATATAAAAATGAAATCAAATCAACTATGGCACAACTTTTAAATTTAGAAAAACAATTTGTAAATATAAAAGCGACTACAGCTGAGAAGTTGGGATTTATAGGGAGAAGTGAGGGTGTTGCAGTTCAAAGTATTGCAACATTAAAATATTATGAGTGGGAAAGAAAATGAATATATTAATTATAGAAAGTGAGATTTATTTAGCACAAAAAGTAGTGTCTAGATTATTGGATGATGGTCATAATTGTGATTTTGTTGAATCACCAAATATTGAAAATTTAACAAAAGATTATGATATCATCCTTTTATCAACATCTCTACCGGCTGCATTATGTAAAACAATTATTAGAAGATACAATGATTCAATTATCCTTTTATTGGTTTCATATATTTCTGATGAAACAGTAACAGACCCAATTAAAGAGGGTGCAAAAGATTATATTATGAAGCCATTTATTATGGATGAGCTTATAAGAAAAATATATCACTATAGAGAGTGTAAATCACTTAGAAAAGAACTGTTTACATTAAGAGAATATCTTGATTTTCAATTTAGAGACGTAGAAACTGCAGGTACTGTACTTCCAACTTCTTTTCCAATTTTAATTGAAACAAACACTCAAATAGCTGCAGATAAGCTAACTTTTGAATTAGCAAGAAAACTAAACTTACATATGAAATTTATTTCACTTAGTGATGAGAATTGGCAAAAACATCTAAATGATAAGTTCAATGGTATTTTATATTTAACAGAATATCAAACTTTAAAAAGAAGTGCAAAAGATAGTCTAAATAGACTTGTTGAAGATAAAAAATGTGTAATTGTTTCAATGGAAAAAGAAGATGAGTTTCCTTATACAAAAATTGACTTCCAAAAGGAAGACAATATGATGGCTACAAACTCAATAATGACAATTAACGATTATGTTAAAATGATGGTATTATCATACCAAAGCAAATATCCAGATACGGAATTATCGAAAAAACTTGGAATTTCAAGAAAATCTTTATGGGAAAAAAGAAAAAAACTTGGTATAGAAAAAAAGAAATAAGAGAATTTATGAGAAAACTATTTTTAACTTTATTTTATAGTGGATTAAGTCCAAAAGCACCTGGCACTGTTGGGAGCTTTCTTGCGCTGATTTTAGGTATTGCACTACTTCAAATAATTGACGTTTCTACACTTTTTTTATTAGCAATTTTAATTACTGTAATAGCTGTAAAACAGATTGATATTTATGAAAAAGAAGTTGGTGTTCATGATAGTAAAGAGATTGTTATTGATGAACTTGCAGGGATGTGGATTGCCCTTTCAATTTGTGGTATAACTCAAGAAAATATGATTATTATGGCTTCATTAGCTTTTATTTATTTTAGAGTTTTTGATATTTGGAAACCCTCAATAATCGGTAGAATCGATAAAAAAGTAGAAGGTGGATGGGGAGTTATGGGAGATGATGTTATTGCTGGTATTGCAGCAGGTATTGCCACAGCAGGAACATATCAATTAATAGAAAAGTTTTTAATTTAAACTTTTCTATTTATCATATAAACTCCAAATAAGATTAAAACAGTACCCATTAAATCTATTAAATCTATATCTTCACCAACAATAAAAAAACCAATTAACAATGCTACAATTGGTGGTAAATAAGTTGCAGAGGATGCTCTAACTGCACCTAAATGCTCAATTAGATAATAATACAAAATAAAAGCTAAACCTGTTCCTAATAAACCTAAACCAATAATTGTTCCCAATAAAACATTTAAATTTAATGTAATATTTGATATTCCATTATAATCAACAAACAAGGATAAGGTAATAGTAGCAAAAGCTAATTGATAAGTAGTAAGCGCAGAGAAATGTATTTTCAAAGGGCTTATAAATCTTTTTGCATATACAAAAGATGAACCAACAACAAGTGAGCCAAGTATAATAGCTTTAATCCCTTCAATATTTGACTCAAACACATCAAGTTCATAAGGTTTTGCAATTAAAACAACTCCAATTAAACCCAATAATATTCCAAATAATCTTTTATCTAACTTCTCATCTTTTAAAAATATAACAGCCAAAATAAACGCGAATAAAGGAACAGAAGCACTAAGTGCACCAGTAATTCCTGATAAAAGTAATGAAGAAGCTTTTACGAAATAGTAATAATAAACTGATGCTCCAAGAAGTGACATAATAAAAAAATGAAAGGCATATTTGAAATGCTCTATTCTCATAGTTTTTTTGTATATTGTGTAAATTAAAACTGGTATAAACCCAAATAAAACCCTTAAGAATACAACTTGTAACTCACTTATATAAACAGTGGCTAATTTCATATATATAAAATTACTGCCCCAAATAATCCCAAGTAATAAAAAAATAAAGATAGCTTTTTTGTTTTCCAAAATTTAGACTAGAGTATTTATGATTGATAGTAAAATAAGTTAACTTATTTTACTATCTTTGCGAATTCATCAAAAATATATTTTGATTCATGAGGTCCCGGACTTGCTTCTGGGTGATGTTGAACTGAGAATATTGGTTTATTCTTATATTTAACACCTTCAATTGTATTGTCGAATAGATTTATATGTGTTATATCTGCAATTTCTGTAATGTTATCAGGAACATTATAGTTATGATTTTGTGCAGTGATTTCAACAATTCCATTATTAGCAACAGGATGGTTTCCACCATGTTGTCCAAATTTTAATTTATAAGTATCAAAACCATGTGCAATTGATAACATCTGATGTCCTAAACAAATTGCAAACATTGGAATATCTTTATCAATAAGTTTTTGAACTTCTTTTTTCTCTTCTGTTAAAGTTAGTGGGTCACCAGGACCATTTGATAGGAAGATTCCTCCTATTTCACCTGCTTCAAATCTAGCAATTAAATCATCTGCTTTAAATGTAGCTGGTACTACTTCAACCTCAAGACCTGATTCAACAAGCTCGTTTAGTATATTTCTTTTTACACCAAAATCAATTACTACAACTTTTTTATCACTCATTACAGCTTTGTTATATGCTTGAACTTCATGATTCCAAGCTCCATTTTTATGAATGTAGCTTTCTTTTGTTGAAACTTCTTTAATATAATTTACATCTTCAATTCTAGGACTCTCAGCTAATTTTTTAGCTAATTCATCTTTATCACTAATTTCAGTAGAAGCAATCATCATCATTGCCCCTTCATCTCTTAACATTTTAGTTAAGTATCTAGTATCAATATTACAAATTCCAAGTACATTGTTATCTTTTAATAATGAATCTAAATCACCTTGAGCTCTATAATTTGAATATTCATGGTGATAATTTCTAACTAAAATACCTTTACAATATGCAGTAGAACTCTCCATATCATCATCATTTATACCAACATTTCCAATCTCTGGCATTGTAAAAGTTACAAATTGCCCTGCATAACTTGGATCAGTTATTATCTCTTGGTAACCAGTTAATGATGTATTAAATACAATCTCACCAACTGTTGTTCCTGTAGCACCAAAAGAGTTAGCCTCTAAAAACGTACCATTTTCAATATAAATCCATACTTTTTGCATCTTACATTAACCCTCGTTTAATTAGTTCTTCTTCATATAATCTATGATAAACAATATCGTATTCATCTGTTCCTGGAATAAGTTTTCTTTTATAATTTTTAATCTTTTCCATAACTTTATCATCTGCTTTTTCAAAGCCTTTTAAAAACTCATCAATTGATTCAAAAATTACATTTTTAATTTTATTATCTGAACATGTATAATGGATATAATCTTCTTCCCATAAATAATCTAATATTTTATGTGCAATATCAGAATATCTATCTTCATTGTTTAATATAACACCAAACTCATTAGCCATTCTTTTTTTAGCAAGCCAAAAAAGTTGTCTATAATCAGCATTTAAATACTCAATCTCTTCTTGCTGAGCTTCTAAAACATCTGCAACTTTTTCATCTAGCTCATGTTCTTTTTCAATATCTTGATCTAATATTTTTTCTATTTCGTCTGCTATTTCTTCTCTAGTTTTTCTTACTTCTACTAGATCACAGCTTACCAAATCTCTTGAAATTCTTCTAGAAATATATGGTGTGTGATGTAATTTCATTCTCATTGGCTTATCCCCTAATAATTGTATCGTCTCTTTCTGGTGATGTTGATACGATTCCCACTTTTACACCAGTTAATTCCTCTATTTTTTCAATATATTTTTTTGCATTCTCAGGTAATTTATCATATTCTCTACAACCAACTACGCTATCCCATCCATCAAGTTCTTCATAAATAGGTCTTACATCATCCATATCTGATGGCATATAATCAATTCTTTCCCCATTTAATTCATATGCAACACAAATTTTAATTTTTGGGAAACCATCTAAAACATCAAGTTTCATTAAAGATAATTGATCACATCCATTTAATCTACTTGAATATTTAACTGCAACGGCATCAAACCAACCACATCTTCTTTTTCTACCAGTTGTTGTCCCAACTTCATGACCAACTTCTGCAAGTGTATCACCATCTGGTCCAAAATCTTCAGAAGGGAAAGGTCCATTCCCAACTCTTGTACAATATGCTTTTACAATACCAGTAACTACACCAATATCTTTTGGAGCAATTCCTAAACCAGTACAAGCACCAGCACTAACTGTACTTGATGATGTAACATATGGGTAAGTACCATGGTCAATATCAAGTAAAGTTCCTTGCGCACCTTCTAATAAAATCTTTTTATTTTCATCTAATGCTTTCCAAACCATATTTGTAGTATTTGCAATAAATGGTGCAAGTTCTTTTGTATATGAAGCTAATAATTCTACAAGTTCATCCTCTTTTGGTGTTTCAATCTCTAAAACATCAAAAATAGCTCTGTTTTGTTCAAAATACTCAATTATCCCAGAAGCTAGTTTTTTAGGGTTTAATAACTCACCTACTCTAAAACCTGTTCTTGAAATCTTTTCAGCATAACTTGGTCCAATACCTTTTCCAGTTGTACCAATAGCTTTATCACCTTTAAGTCTTTCTTTTGCTTGATCAATTAAAGCATGATAAGGTAAATTTAAATGTGCCTTATCAGAGATAAAAAGTCTACCTTCTAAATTTTCAAATTGACTCATCTCTTTAATTATTGACTCAGGACTTAATACAACACCATTTCCAATAATATTTATAGCTTTTGGATTTAATACCCCTGAAGGGATTAAGTGTAAAGCATATCTAGTTCCATCAACCCAAATAGTATGTCCTGCATTGTGTCCACCTTGACTTCTACATACAACATCATAATTTTGAGCAAGCATGTCAACCATCTTACCTTTACCTTCATCTCCCCATTGAATACCTACAATTAAATCTGCGCTCATTCCTAATCCTCTAAAATTTTTAATAAACTATCTGTATAAAATGCAAATCCCAAAGAAGAAATCCCTTCAGAACTATATTGTCCACCTTTGCAAATTACATAATTATCTTGAATTACTCTATAGTAAACATCATCATAATATTTTAAACTTCCATGATAAAGTGGTGCAATTACAAGGTTATTATATGAAACCTCTTTAGCACTTTTTAGAAGTTTTTCTAACTCTGCTTTTATATTAACAGGTACATTGTCAATACATTTTTCTAAATCTTGAACATCTTTTACTTTTATAAGCTCTTCCAACCATGGAATATTTAACTCTAAAAGTTTTGCTATTTCACCATTTTTAAATAAATCAACATCAATATCTAGTTCATTTGCAACTAGTTTTGGAATATTGATATTTGAAAGTTGTAAAATAGGATTAATACCAATATTTTTTAGCAATTCACCAGTAAGATTTAAAATATCAACAATATTATCATGGTCTATCCACTCACATCCAATTTGATAATCTTCAGTTGAAGGATATGTAAAAATTGGTTGTACATAAAACCACTTTTTATGACTTGTTGTTCTTCCTAATCTTTTTGTAATAATTCTTACTACATCAAGTGTCGAATCAGCCCTTAAGCTTACTTGCTCATTTTTTTCATCAGAAAACTTAATTAGTTTTCTGTCATTTTCAATTGACTGATGTTGAGAATAAGAAAAGTTTGGAGTTACAATCTCCTCAAAACCTTCTTTATCTAAGATTTCACTAATTTTATTTTCTAATTCTCTTTTTGCTTTAGCAGCTTTACCGAAATAAAGTCTACTTCCTTTTGGTATTTCATGTTCAAATATCATATTTACCCTAAAAACATTTTTTCTGCAAAAACTTTATTTGCTGTTCCATCAAATTTTCTTAAACCTAATTCATCCATTGCTAACTCAATAGCATTTACAGCCCAAGAAGCTTCAAAATCTTCAACTAGACCCATGTGGTTAATTCTAAAAATTAATTTTTTAATATGGTCTTGTCCACCTGCAATATTTACATTATATTTTGTTTTTAAAATATTTCTAATAGCAGGTGCATGTTCTGTATAAACTGTTGTCATAGAGTTTGCTGGTGTTTTTGGATAAATTTCACATCCAATAGATATCATAGCTGCTCTTGTTGCTTCCGCTCTTTTTTTAGTTTCAGCATATAAATTTTCAAATCCAATTGATTTTAACTCTTTTAAGATTGCTCTAAGACCAATTGTTAAAGTTGTAGCTGCAGTCCAAGCTGTAGTATTTGTTCTTTGTTTTTTAATTTCAGTTGCAAGATTAAAGTAATAACCTTTTTGTGCACCTTCTATTTTTTCTACTGCTTTATCAGATAATCCAATAATAGCTAAACCTGGAGGTAACATTAAAGCCTTTTGACTTCCAGTAATAACTGCATCAAGATTAGTAGTATCAACTTTTTCAACTCCAATAGCAGTAATCCCATCAGCAACAATCATAACATCTGGATTAATTTTTTTAACCTCTGCAGCAATTTGTTCAACAGGATGTCTTAATCCCCCTGCACTTTCGCATATTTGAATAAAAATTGCATCGATATCATTATCATTTTTTACAGCTTCTACAACTGCATCAACAGATACGGGAGTATCCCATTCGTTTTTAATTTCTACTTTTTCAATTCCATATGCATCGCAGATTTTTCCAAATCTATCTCCAAACTTTCCTGAATTAATTGTTATAGCTTTTTTTGCTGTTAAGTTAGTAACACAAGCTTCCATAGCTCCTGTTCCACTTGATGCAAGCATAACAACTTCAGGCATATCAAATAATTCTAATAATAAATTTCTAGTTTCTTCAAATATTTTTTCAAACTCTGGTGTTCTGTGATGAATTGTTACATCAGCCATTGCCTTTCTAACAAACTCTGGTACAGGAGTTGGTCCTGGTGTTAAAAGCATATCTTCTATCCTCTATAATTAAATCTCATTTTAGTAAAGCATGATATATTAGCCAAAATTTTATTACGAAGAGGTTAAACAATTTTTTTGCCTTTTTATTACTTTTAAAATATAATTTCACATATAATAAAAAAAGGTTTTTTATGGAATTTGATGTTTGGCTAACTCTTTTTTTAGCTTCTTTAGCTATTTCTATTTCACCAGGTGCTGGTGCAGTTGTATCAATGAATCATGGGATTAAATATGGATTAAAAAAATCGTATGCTGCAATTTTTGGTTTACAACTTGGACTTTTTGCACAAACTTTTGTTGTTGTAATTGGTTTAGGTGCTTTAATTATGAAATCAGTTATGCTTTTTAATATAATAAAATGGATAGGTGTACTTTATTTAGTTTATCTTGGACTTTCAAAAATTTTTGAAAAAGTTGAAATGGTTGAAGAGGGGGAACAATTAAAGGCATATAGTGCAAAAAAATCTTTTCTCACTGCAACTTTGATAAACTTAACAAATGCAAAAGCTACAGTTTTTCTAGTTGCTTTTATCCCACAATTTCTAAATCCAAATGAATCATTATGGTTACAGTTTATCATTATAGTTTCAACTTTATGTATTATAGATATATTTGTAATGACAGGTTATTCATCTATGGCTTCAAAATTAAAATTTTTAATAAAAGATGTAAAAGCAATGAAAATTCAAAATAGAATTACTGGTTCTTTTTTAATTTTAGCAGCAATTTTTATGTCTACTGCAAAAAAAGCTTAAAAATTTAAAAAATTTTTGAATTTTTCTAAAGCCCTATCATTGGGCTCTAGATAGATAAAAAATACTACTAACTAGTAGTAAATTTACTTTACCCCTTGACAAGTACTACTAATTAGTACTATAATTTCATCAGGAGTTATCAAATGGAAAAAAGAAGTTTAATCAGTTACGGTAAAAAAACAGACCAAGCAATGAAAACATGGGTTCAAATAGTAAAAACCTATAATAGATTTGCTACACAAGAGATTAAATATTTTTCAGAACATAACTTAACGTTTATTCAGTTTAAAGTACTTGAAGTTCTTTATCATAGAGGTGATTTATCTATTGGAGCTATTACCAAGTTTACAATGAGTACTCCAGGTAATATTACAGTTGTTGTAAAAAATCTAAAAAGAGATGGATGGATTACAGCAATACCAAATCCAGAAGATAAAAGGGGAAGTATTTTATCTATAAGCCAAAAAGGTAGAGATAAAATGAAATCACTTTTTCCACAACATGCAAAAAATATTCATGATTATATGGATGTTTTAAATGAAGAGGAACTTGATACTTTATACACGTTGTTGAGAAAAGTTTACAAAGCTTAGTAAACTTTTTTTTAACTTAATATTACTAATTAGTAATTTAAAATAAGGATATATATTATGAAACTAATAAAACTAGGAATGGCATCGATTTTAGCAGCAGGTGCATTATATGCAGGAACTTACAATGTAGATGCAAGTCACTCAAATGTTGGATTTAAAGTTAAGCACTTAATGATCTCAAATGTAACAGGAAAATTTGATAAATTTAGTGGCTCATTTGAGTTTGATGAAAAATCTGGAAAAGTTACTTCAGTAGATGGTACAGTTGAAGTTGCATCAATTAATACTGATAATGAAAAAAGAGATGGTCACCTAAAATCAGCAGATTTCTTTGATGCGGGTAAATACCCAACTATCACTTTTAAAGTAGATAAAATTGAAGATGAAAAAGCATATGGAAAATTTACAATGAGAGGTGTAACTAAAGATGTTGAATTTGATATTGAAAACACAGCTACAGTTACAGATCCATGGGGAAATAAAAGAGTTGGTGTAGAGATTTCAGGGAAAGTTAATAGAAAAGATTATGGTGTTAACTGGAACAAAGCTTTAGAAGCTGGTGGAGTTGTTGTTGATGAAACTGTAAAAATTATCGTTGAATTAGAAGGTATTGAAGCTAAATAATTTAGATTAAAAGAGGAATTAGAGAATGTTACCAAGTATATTTATTTCACATGGTTCACCAATGTTGATGTTAAGAGATAATAGTACAACAAGATTTTTTCAAAACTTACCATCAACATATAAAAAACCTGAATTTATCTTGGTAATATCTGCTCATTGGGTGACAAAAAATTTGAAGATATTATACGAAGAGTCACCCTCTTTAATTTATGACTTTTATGGTTTTCCAAAAGAGTTATATGATTTAAAATATGATGCAATTAGTAGTAAAGAAAAAAGTGATGAAATAGCTTTATTATTTGAACAAAATGGTATTAGCATAGAAAAAGATGATTTTAGAGGTGGATATGACCATGGAGTATGGTCAGTATTAAGATTTATGTATCCAGATGCTGATGTTCCAGTATTACAATTATCAATCCCCCAAACATTTACTGAAGAAGATTATATAAAAATGGGTGAAATATTACAGCCATTAAGAGAAAATACATTGATTATTGGCAGTGGCTCTTTAACCCATAATTTAATGGATATTAATTGGGATGAAAATACAAAAGATGTTAAAGATTATTCAATAAAATTTCACGATTTTGTTACAGAAAATTTAAAATTAGGTAATTATAAAAACCTTATAGAAAAAGCCCCATTTTTAAGACAAAATCACCCTACTTTGGAACATTTTATCCCATTATTAGTGAATATTGGTAGCTCAAAAGATAAAATTGGAGAAAGTGCAAATAATGTTTATATGCATGGTAACCTCTCAATGGATAGCATAGTTTTTAAAGGATGAGGAAATGGAAATCTCAACAAAAGATAGAGCAAAGGGTGCAATACTAGGTGCTTTTATTGGAGATGCCATTGCACTTGGGTGCCACTGGTATTACGATTTGGAAGAGCAGTATAAAGATTATGGAAAATGGATAACTGATTTTACATCTCCTAAAGAAGGTAGATACCATGAAAATCAGAAAAAAGGTGATTTATCCCAATCAGGATATATCTTAAAATTAATGATAAATTCAATACTTGATAATAATGGTTACAACCAAAAAGATTTCTGCAAAAAAATTGACAATGAACTATTTACAAAAATAGACGGAAATCCTATGAATGGACCAGGAGGTTATACTTCTCAATCAATAAGAGAGGTTTATAGACAAAGGGTAGAACAAAAACTCTCATGGGATGAAGTGGGCAGTCGTGCTGATACAACAGAAGCTATTGAGCGAACTTTAGCCCTTGCAATAAGATATGTAAATGAACCAAAAATGTTAGCAAAAACAATTTCTCATAATACTTTTTTAACACAAGTTGATGATATTGTTGGTTCAATGACAGTTGCCTTTGGAGCAGTTTTAGCTCAACTAATAAAAGGTGAAATATTAGACGAAAATATTTCTACAAAATTAATGAAGCTTGTAAAAAGTGGTGACCTCCCTTTTCACGCAGTCACATCAGATAATTTACAACCTCCAAAAGCTGGTGCAAAGGATCCATCAAATATTGGACTTTTTGCTTCACCTGATGCTTTACTGTCACCTTCATATATGGCAAAAGCAGCAAATGACAAAGATATTAAAATAGAACCTGCATGGAAAGTTTCTTTTGTATATGGTATGCCTTGTGCTATTTATCATATCTTACCTGCTTGTTATTATTTAGCAGCTAGATTTAAAGATGATTTTGAATCAGCAATTTTACATGCACTAAATGGTGGCGGACAAAATCAAGCAAGGTCTATTTTAACAGGTGCCCTAGTTGGAGCACAAGTAGGTTTTCAAAATATTCCACAAAGATTTATTGATGGATTAAATGAAAAAGAAGAATTACTAAAACTAGCAGATGAACTTGCTAGTCAAATTTAGATTTAAAATATTATAAAGGATAAAAAATGATTATGATATTTGTATCAAGTTTAAATGAAAATGTAAAACTTGCAGATAGAATTGAAAAAGAATTAAACAGTAAAAACTATGATACTAAAATTGTTAATTTGGTTGAATTAGATTTGCCTATGTATGATACTAAAAAAGAACAAAATGATGGAATACCACAAAAAGCCCTTGACTTAGCAAAACAGATGGAAGAAGCACAAGGTTATATTTTTGTATCTCCAGAATATAACTTTAGTGCACCTCCTGTTTTATTAAATATGATAGCTTGGATATCAAGAATTGGTGATAATTTTAGAGTATTATTTGCCCTTAAAAAAATCCAACTTGCAACACATTCAGGAGCTAATGGTGTTGACTTTTTAAATACTTTTAGAAATCAGTTAACAAAATTAGGTGCCATTGTAATGCCTAGAGATATTATTACAAGCTATACAGTTACAATTGAAAAAGAGAGTCTAGAAAGAATTTTAGACCAATATTATTTATTGTTAAAAGAGTAAATAATGATAAAAAAATTAAATAAAGAAAATATGGGAACATCCAATCTCGGTTGGCTTGAAAGTCGTTTTCATTTTAGTTTTGCACAATATTATAACCCTCAAAACATCAACTTTGGATGTTTAAGGGTTTTAAATGATGATATTATTCATCCAGACTCAGGATTTGATACACACCCCCATGAAAATATGGAAATAGTTACTTATATTACACAAGGGGAACTTACTCACAAAGATTCAATGGGAAATGAAGAGATTTTAACAAGGGGAGAAGTTCAATATTTAAGTGCAGGAGATGGAATATTTCATAGTGAACATAATCTAAACATAACAAAAGATTTAAAACTACTTCAAATTTGGATATTGCCTCCTAAAAAAGGTTTACCAAGATTATATGGTTCCCATAGATTCAAAAAAGAAGAAAGAGAAAATAAACTTTTAAATATAGTCTCTTCTCAAAATGGTGAGGCACCAATAAAACTTTATCAAGACGTAAATTTTTATGTTAGTGAGTTAGATGCTTCTAAGGAATTAAGATATGAGATTAATCCAAATAGACAAATATATTTTGTCCAAATTGAAGGAAGTTCTGCAATAAATGGAATTACCTTAGAAAATGGTGATGCCTGTGAAATTACAGAAGAGAATCTATTCAAGATAAATGCAATAGAAAATTCTCATTTTCTATTTATTGAAATGGAAAAAAGATAAAATCTTTCTTCCATTTTTTACACTATAAAAAGAGCTAAAGCTTATAAATCAAGGTTTAATATATGCATAACCTTGAGATTGTAATACAGCAAGTTCGGCAACTCCACTTGTAACTATATCCCCTTCAGTAACATCATAAAGGTCATCTTCAAAGTTAATGTTTTTACCTTTTAAAGTATTTGCACAAACATTAAATTTAATACCTTGGTCTTTTAAACCAGAGATTTTTGCTTGCATTTGCTCATTTGCATTTCCAAACTTTAATTTTGTTTTTGCTAATGATTCTGGGTCAAGAAGTAAACTTAGACCATTTCCATGTAAAACAACTTTTATGTCAAGATTCTCTTTTCCTACTGCATTAATATGATTTTGAATATTTCTTAATGCACCTTCTTGTTGTTTTGGATTATCATAGTTGATATGATAAACAACTTTTTGTTTAACTGTTTGGGCATTTGCAAATCCAAATGTACCTAATACCAACAGTGTACTTAATAAAAATTTTAAATTAAAAAATTTCATGCTATCTCCTATTTTTAATTTAATCAATCATATCATCAAGGTATTAAACTAAAAATTACAATTTTTAGTTTAATAAAAAAGTTCAATATTCTTTAAGTAATAATTATATATTAAATTACTCAAGATTATCAAAATACTATTAATAAAGCTTTTTATAGACTTATTATTAAAACAAATTAATTTAATATAGATTATTAAATAGTTATAAATAATATATATAATCTATGATACAATACGCTTATGAAAGAAAAAGTACTTATAAATGGCATTGGAAGAATTGGTAAGTCTATTTTAATCCAACTTCTTCAAAAAAAAGAATATGAGATTGTTATAATAAATGAAATAAATCCATATATAGAAAACATAGTTTATTCAATAAATTATGACTCAACATATGGAAGTTTAGAAGATAAATTTAAAGTTGTTGAAGAAAGTTATATCCAAAATTCACAAACAAAGATAAAAATCACAAACCATTCTAGTTTGTTTGATTTAGATTTGAGTGATATTGATATTATCGTAGATTCAAGTGGAGTAAAAACAAATATAGAAAAACTTAGAAGTTTACCTGTAAAAGCTATATTTTTAACTCATCCAAATATTCAAGCAGATATAAATCTAATTCTTGGTGCAAATGAAAACGACTTAGATAAACAAAAATATAAAGTAATCTCTACAAGTTCATGTAATGCCACTGCTTTATTGCCAGCTTTAAAGATTATTGATAAAGAGAAAAAGATTATCTGTGGCGATATTGTTACTATTCACCCTTTATTAAACCACCAAAGGGTTTTAGATGGTCATTTTGTTGGTAGTTCCACAAGGGATGTTGAATACAATTTTGAGTTTGGACGTTCTTCAACACAAAATATAATTCCAAATAAAACAACAACAATAAAAGCATGTTCCTTTGTTGATTCAAAATTTAATCATGAACTAATCTCTTCAAACTCACTTAGAGTTCCTACAGATACAGTTGGAGCAATAAATGTTACACTTTTTGTCGAAAAAAGTTGTACAAAAGAGGGGCTAATAGAGATTTTTAAAGAGTATGAAAAAAATCAGAAATTTAATATTGTTCTAAATAATTTTGACCCACTTGTGTCAAGTGATTTTAAAAAAGAGCAAAAAACTACAATAATAGACCATAGATATACAGATGTAAAAAATGAAAAAATGATAAAACTTCTAGTTTGGTATGATAATGAATGGGGATATGCTTCTAAAGTGGTTGATATTTTAGATTTTTATTCAAATAATTAGACATAAAAAAAGGTAAGTTCATATTGAACTTACCTTTTAAAGATATATAAATCTAATTTACTAGATATACTCTACACCTTTTTTTCCGTCTTCAAGTGTTCCGATAACATAACCATCAGTATTTGATAATACTGTATCAACTTTATCTGGGCTTACAACTAAAATCATTCCAACACCCATATTAAAAGTTCTATACATCTCTTCTAATTCAACATGTTGTCCCATAAATTCAAAGATTGGAAGCACTCTTACAGCATCTCTATTTATAACAGCTTTTAAATTATCAGGTAAAACTCTTGGTAAGTTTTCTGTAATCCCACCACCTGTAATATGCGCTAAAGCATTGATATTTTCTTTATTAGCTTTAAACTCTTTTACATAAATTCTAGTTGGTTCTAATAAAACATCTTTTAATGGTTTACCTTGGAAATCATCATCTAAAGACATTCCTAGTTTTTCTAAAAGTAATTTTCTAACTAATGAAAAACCATTTGAGTGGATACCTGAAGATGGAAGTGCAATTAATACATCACCTGCATTAACTCTTTCAATTCTATTTAACTCATCTTTTTCTGCAATTCCAACACAAAAACCAGCTAAATCAAAATCACCCTCTTTGTACATACCTGGCATCTCAGCAGTTTCACCACCAACTAATGCACATTCAGATTGAATACAACCCTCAGCGATTCCTTTTACAACATCTGTTGCTTCATCAACTTCAAGTTTTGCAGTTGCATAATAATCTAGGAAAAATAGTGGTTCACCAAAATTACATAATAAATCGTTTGTACACATAGCAACTAAATCGATACCAACAGTATCATATTTTTTAGAATCAATTGCTAATTTTAACTTTGTTCCAACCCCGTCAGTTCCTGAAAGTAATACTGGGTTTTTGTATCCAGTTGGTAACTCAAAAGCACCTGCAAAAGAACCAATTCCACCTAAAACTCCTGGAATTAAAGTTGATTTTACGTGTGGTTTAATATTTTCTACAAACTGATTACCAGCATCAATATCTACACCAGCATCTTTGTAACTAACTGTTGACATTTTTTTCCTTATTGTTATTTAAAAATTTTGTGGTATTATATCGAAAATTTAATAAAATACAAGGACCTTTATAAATGAGAGACTCTCAAGCATATAATGAAATGATGGTACATACGCCATTGTGTACACATAAAGAAGCAAATAAAGTATTAGTTATTGGTTCAAATAGTAAAGACCTAGAAAAAGAAGCTTCAAAGCATACAGCAAATTTTGAATTTGGTGACCTTTCTATTTTGACTTCTAAAAATGAAAAAGATATTGATGTAATTATCTTCACAGATGTACAACTTGATGAAATGATTTTAGCAAATATTGAAAGAGTACTTTGTGATGATGGATTAATTACATTCTCAAGTGCAAGCTTTTCAAAAGATGAAGAAAAATTAAAAAAAGATTTAGAATTAGTTGGTTCAAAATTTTGGATTGCTATGCCATTTAAATTTGGTCATGAGACATCAATTTTAGCTTCTAAAAAGTATCACCCAACAGCTGATATTGTATTACAAAGATCTGATTTATTAGTTGATTTAGAATATTATTCAACTGAAATTCAACACGCTTCATTTGTATTCCCAGCTGCTCAACACAAAGCATTAACTGGTATCGCAAAAAGATAATTTTCTTTTTAAACCTTAAATAAATCATTATTATAGTAAAATCTATGCTATGAATAATGATTTTTTTAAACACGCAATAGCCTTAACAGGTGGAATTGCAACAGGTAAAAGTACAGTTTGTAACCTTTTTAAACTTCATGGTTTTTTAACAATTGATGCAGATAAAATTGCACATAGACTCCTTGATGAAAATAGTGGAAAAATTGCCACTATGTTTGGTGAAGAGTATGTTGAAAATGGAAAAGTTATAAGAAAAGAGTTAGGTAAAATAATATTTTCAAATGAAGAGAACAAACTAAAACTTGAAGCTTTACTTCATCCTTTAATCAAAGATGAGATTTACAAAGAATCAAGGGTATTTGAAGAACAGGGAAAACCTTACTTTATTGATATACCTTTATTTTTTGAAAAAATGCACTATCCAATCCCAAAATCATTAGTAGTTTACACACCAAAAGAGTTACAAATAAAAAGGCTTATGGATAGAGACAATATAAAAGAAGAAGAAGCAAAGCTAAAGATTTCAAACCAAATGGATATTGAAGAAAAAAAACAATTAGCAGATTTAATTATTGATAACTCATCAAATCTTAAAAACCTTCAAAAAGAAGTTGAAAGAGTTATAGGGGAGATTTTATGACATATACAAAATATAGTGCCAGTGGAAATGATTTTGTGATTTTTCACTCTTTTGTTGAAAAAGATTTTACAGAAGATGCAATAAAACTTTGTAATAGAACAGAGGGTATTGGAGCAGATGGATTTGTTGCTGTTTTACCTTGTGATGGTGCAGATTTCAAATGGCAATTTCGAAATAGTGATGGAAGTGATGCTGCAATGTGCGGTAATGCAACAAGAGCTGTTGCTCACTATGCATACAACAACAACCTTGCACCTGCACATATGAAATTTTTAACAGAAGCTGGACTAATTGAGTCAAAAGTTGATGGTAATATTGTTGAAACACAAATGACTGAACCAAAAATCATAAAAGAGCCTTTTGAACAAGAAGGTTTTACTTGGTTTTTAATTGATACAGGAGTTCCACATTTAGTTGCACTAACAGATGATTTAAATAATTATGACCACGATTTATGTGCAAAAATGAGATATGAACACAATGCAAATGTAAACTTTGCAAAAGTTGAAAATACACCAAGTGGTAAAATAATTAAAGTTAGAACTTATGAAAGGGGTGTTGAAGGGGAAACTTTAGCATGTGGAACTGGTATGGTTGCATGTTTTTTAAGGGCCCTTGATTTAGGCCTTGTAGAAGAAAAAACTTTTGTTTACCCAAAAAGTGGCGAAGAATTAACTATTTCTAAAATAAACGGCAAAGTATATTTCAAAGGTGCTGTTAAAAAAGTATTTACGGCTACTATTTAATGAAGGTGATTTTAAAAATAAGTTTTGTTTTTAGTTTGCTTTTGGTTTCACTGAAAGCTACAGGATTCCCTGAAAATTACTATAAGCTTCCATTATCTGAAAAGAAAAAATATTTCTTTGAATACTTTGTAGGTCAAATAGAATTAGAAAATAGAAAAATTTTAAAAGAAAGGGAGTTTATTAAATCTTTAATGGGAAAAAAAGATTTATCGGAAGACTCTTTTGAATATAAAAAGCTTCAAGAACTTCAAATAAAATATAAAGTTTTAGAAATTTATGATTACACTGAATTTTTAAGAAGAATTGATATTGTCCCCCCATCACTTGCCTTAGCACAAGCTGCAACAGAAAGTGGTTGGGGAACAAGTAGATTTTTTAAAAAAGCAAATAATATCTTTGGACACTGGACATATAATCCAAAAATTGGAATGGTACCATTAAGAAGACAAACAGGGAAAAAACATTTTATTAGAGTTTTCCCCACTTTACACGACTCTATTGCTGCATATATGAAAAACCTAAACAGAACGGGGGCTTATTATGAATTTAGAGCAAAAAGAAGAGCAATGAGATTAAAAAAAGAGTTTATTGATGGGATGAAGCTAGCAAAAACCATGACAAAATACTCTGGAATTGGTCACGACTATGTTAAAATTCTACAATCAATTATTAGAAAAAACAATCTAGCACATTATGACAAAGAATTTTTTATTATGATAAGAAACGAAAGAATGTTAAATTTACACTAAAGGAAAACAATGAAATTTACTGCACCTATTAAATCTGATTCCATAAAAATCATGCTTCTTGGAAGTGGAGAACTTGGAAAAGAGGTTGTGATTGAAGCACAAAGATTAGGTATTGAAACAATTGCTGTTGATAGTTACAATAATGCTCCTGCACAATTAGTTGCAAATAAAGCATATACTATAAATATGAAAAATAAAAATGAAGTATTAGATGTAATTAGAAGGGAAAAACCTACGTATATTTTACCTGAGGTTGAAGCTATTAATATTCAAGCTTTATTTGATGCAGAAAATGAAGGTTTTCATGTAATCCCTAATGCTGATGCTGTTAATAAAACAATGAATAGAAAAAACATCAGACAGTTTGCAGCAGAAGAATTAAAAGTAAAAACTGGGCCATATGAATTTGTAAGTAGTTTTGAAGAGCTTAAAAAAGCAGCTTCAAATATGGGATTTCCTTGTGTAATCAAACCTGTAATGAGTAGTTCAGGACATGGTCAAAGTGTTGCAAAAAGTGAAGCTGATTTAGAATCTTCTTGGGAAATTGCTAAAGAAGCTAGAGGTGATGCTAGTGAATTAATAGTTGAAGCCTTTATCAAATTTGATTATGAGATTACAATGCTTACAGTTAGAAATGAAAAACAAACAGTATTTTGTGAACCAATTGGTCATATTCAACAAGATGGTGACTATATCTTTTCATGGCAACCAATGCAAATGAGTGAGAAAGCAAAAGAAAACGCTCAAAGAATCGCAAAAACAGTAACTGACGGTTTAGGTGGTAGAGGTATTTTCGGTGTTGAGATGTTTGTTCAAGGGGATGAAGTATTCTTTAGTGAAGTAAGTCCAAGACCTCATGATACAGGTATGGTTACTATGATTACTCAATCTCAAAGTGAATTTGCACTACATGTAAGAGCAGTTTTAGGATTGCCTTTAGATTACATCGATTATGGATGTGGAGCAAGTGCTGCATATAAAGCGAAAGATGACACTTTTAATCCAATAGTAGAGATTGAAGATGGTGCTTTTACAAAAAATAGTTTTGTAAGAGTATTTGGGAAACCACAATCTCATGTTGGAAGAAGAATGGCTGTTGCTTTAACTTTTGATAAAGACTCAAGTCAAAAAGCACTTGAAGTTTCAAAAGAGATTATCTCTAAATTTTCAGATTGCTAGGTAAGTATAAACTTATGAAAAAAAATATACTTTTTATTCTTGTCTCAACATTTTTGCTTACCGGATGTTTTTCGGTAAGCTCACTTAATCCCTTTTCTGATTCTAAAAAAAAGGTAGAAATAGAAGAGATTGAGATACCCTCAAATGCACCTGCATGGCTAATTGATAATAAAATAAAAAACAATATCACAGCAATTGGTTTTGTAAAAGAGATAAAAGAAGAAAACCTAGATTTTTATAAACAAAAAGCTCTTATTGGGGCAAGTAATAATCTTCTAAAAAGAATATATTCCAAAACTGGTAGATTATATAAAGCTTATACTGAAAAACTTGATAATCCAAAAGTGTTTGATAAAGATATAAAAAAGTTTGCTGAACATATTTCATTAAAATCGCTAACTTATTCAAAGGTGGTTAATACTTGGATTAGTGAAGATAAAGAGTTATATGTTCAACTTGCTGTTGATTCAAATACTGTTGCAACACAAATCCAAAACACAAGTAAGTTACTTTTTGATGTGGATAAAATGTTATACCAATATTTCCTATCAAATAGAGCAAATAAAGAGATTATACAGTATTTAGAAAATTAAACCTAAGTGTTTAATTTACACTAAACTTTAAAAGAATATCTTTAGGAATAAATTTTATTGCTTGATTTGAAGTAGCGTGGCCATCAATCTTTGGTGCACACCCTGCTTCATAAGCTTCTTTCCATCTTAAAGCACATAAACACCATTTATCTGCTGCTTTTAATCCTTTGAAACCATAATTTGGCATAGGTGTTGATAAATCATTTCCTCTAGATTTTGAAAATTCTAAAAACTCATCGGTCATAATAGCACAAACACTATGACTTCCTTGGTCATCAAAAGATACTCTACATGTCCCATCTCTAAAAAAACCTGTCATAGGAGAAGTTGAACATACTATTAATGGTTTATCATATAAATTTGTTTGCATTATTTTCCTTTTTCTACATATTATATATATGTAAATAAAAAATTTGCTCTTTTTTTACTAGTAAGTTTAATTGTTAACTTTTTATTAACAATTTATTACTTAATGATTAATTCTCATCTATTATAATTTTCTTATGGGTTGAGAGGGAACCGCGAACTCCTATCTCAAATAAGTTTTAAGTGCGAATTAAAAAACTCTCCAAAATTTGAAGGTTCCAAAGGGAACCTTTTTTTTTGCCTAAAAATCTCTAAAAATCATAAATTTTCACTAAAGTTTTGAGCATATGTCCAAAACATCACTTTAATATCATTTTAAACTAATACAATTTCATATAAAAATAAACTAAGGAGTTTAAAATGAAAAGAGTAGAATCTATAAAAATGGTTAAGATTTCAAATGAAGAAGAACATCAATTAGTTGATCATTTTAATGATATGAGTGTACAGGAATGGGCTTGCTTACCAATTGAACTTAAATTTCCAGCTCCAAAACATATTTATCAAATGAAAATTGAAAAACACTTAACATGGAAAGATTTAGAACAAAATTTCAAATAAAAGGTTTTTGTTAACCTTTTATTAATTAAACATTACTAAATGATTAATTCTCATCCTTTATAATATACATATTGGTTGAGAGGGAACCGCGAACTCCTATCTCAAATAGAAAAAAGCGAATAAAAATCATTTCTCCGAAAAATCAGGAAAGGCTCCCAAAGGAGCCTTTTTTTATGCCTTTATTTTAGCTCTTTTTTTATTATATACAAACTCTAGAAGAGTAGAAATAGTTCTTGTATATGGTGCATCAAGCCCTTGTTTTTCGCAATTTCTAATAACAACCCCACAAATTTCATCAAGTTCTAAATCTCTATTATTTTCAGTATCAACCCACATAGATGGTTTTACTGATTGGAAGTTTGTCATAAGTTCAAACATCTTTTTTGCATCATCTTGTGTAAGATTTACCCCAACAGCATTTGAAGCTTTTGCTGCTTCACTCATAAGTCCATAGATTAACTTTGATGTTTTTTCATCTCTTATTAATGGTCCTGATTCTTCTTGAACTAAAGCACAAATTGCATTAACCCCATTATTAATTATAAGTTTATTCCAAAGCTCTAATCTAATATCCTCACAAACAAAAGTTGTTGTTCCTGTTTTATCAAGAATCAATTTTAACTCATCTAGAAATTTTTTATTTTCATTTGTATGGTTTAAAGCTCCAAGTAAAGTTTGAACTTCACCCTCACAATGAACATGACCTAAAGAGATTGTATGGGATACAATAAGTCTAGTTAATCCACCTATTACATACTCTTTTTTGTAATATTTTTCCATTATATCTTCATTTTCAACGCCATTTTGTAAAGAGATATAATAAGGAATATTAGAACTATTTTCTGTCCAAGAGCTAAGTTTTTTTGAGATTTGCTCTGTACTCATTGCTTTTGTTGCTATAAAAACTGCATCAATATCTTCTGGTTTAAATTTATTTATTAATTCATCAATTGAATAAGTATCAATTTTCTTTTCCATAACTTCATTTTGATAAGTTACTTTCATTTTATTATTTTTCAAAAACTCAAGGGTTTCATTTCTAGCAACAAAGGTTAAATTACACCCTACTTTGTCTAGAATCATTCCATAAAATGCACCTATTCCACCTGCACCAATCACTACAATATTCATAGATTTTATCCTAAGGTTTTATTTTGTTTTTTTGTAAAATTCATCACAGAATCAATCGTTCCACCATTTTTAAATTTTCCTTCAAGCCAAGAAAAACTTACTGCATTTGCCGAGATTGTAAAAAAAGCTAAGGTAAATAGCAAAATCAATTTTTTCATTTTTATCTCTTATTTATTAGAAGATAATAAGATACTATGTTTATAATTAAAAAATCTAGTGATAAAGAAAAGAGATAAAGATGGTTTTATACTAAAACCATCTTTAATCCAACACACAATAAAAATATAGAAAATGCTAGTTTTAGCTGTTTTACATTTAATTTATATGCTAACTTAACCCCATAAGGAGCAAAAAACATAGTCATAGGAACTAAAACTGCAAAAGCTAACCAGTTTACATAACCTGTTGAAGCGAAAGGAAGATTTTCAACATTCCAACCAACAATTATATACCCAATTGTTGCAGGGATACTAATAATAAGTCCAAATAAAGAAGCTGTACTAACAGCCCTATGAATTGGAAAAGAAAAAAGTGATAATAATGGAACCATTAAAGTTCCCCCGCCAATTCCTAATAATGAAGCAAAGCCACCAAGAAGTACTGCAAAAATTGATTGTCCAAAGTTACCAGGTAAAGATGATGCAATAACTAAACTTTTGAAACTACTAACAATCATATGTAAAGATACAACTAAAAGCAAAATACCAAACATAAATTTTAAATTTGTTCCATCTATAAATTTAGATGAAAAGGCTCCAATTAAAACTCCAAGTATCACAAAAGGAATCCATCTTTTTGCTAAATCCCAATCAATTCCACCTTTTTTATGGTGAGAACGTGCAGATATGATAGAAGTTACAACAATAGTTGATAAAGATGTTCCAATAGCTAAAGGCATGGCAATAGAGATATCAATATTCATATATATAAAAATATGATACAACATTGGAACAATTACAATTCCACCACCAACACCTAATAATCCTGCTAATAAACCAGCAACTACTCCACTTGCAAGTAAAATAGGGATTAAAATTAATAATTCATTCATAAATATATATCCTTAAAAGCTTGAAGCTTTTCCATCACTTCTTGGGTCAAATGCCCCTTCTATTGTTTTAGAAGGATGATAAACTAAAGCCCCTGCATGTCCAACTGCAGAATCTAAATCTTTTAATATCTCTACATCATGACCTTTTTGTTTTAACTCATTAATTAACTCTTCATCAAACCTTGACTCTAATTTTAAACTTTGTGATGAATTTCCCCAAGTTCTTCCAAGTAACCATCTTGGATTATTTATACAAGCTGACAAGTCTTCATCATAATATGCATACCTAGAAAAAACAGCGGCTTGTGTTTGAGGTTGACCATCACCACCCATAGTTCCATAAGCCATAACTCTTCCATCATCAAATAATGCAATTGCAGGATTTAAAGTATGAAATGGTTTTTTATGTGGCTCTAAAGCTTGAATATGAGTTGAATCTAAAGCGAAACTACAACCTCTGTTTTGCCAAACTATTCCAGTATTTGGAAGAGTTAACCCACTCCCAAACTCATGGTAAATACTTTGTATTGCACTTACAATTCTACCTTTACTATCTGAAACACCAAACCAAGTTGTATCCCCAGGTGCTGCATTTTCTCCCCAAGGAAGTGCTTTTTCTAAATCAAGTTCTAAACTTAATTTATCTAAATATTCTGGCTCTAACCATTTTTGTAACTCTTCAGGGCTTGAACTAGTATCCATTTTATCTCTGTGTTTAAAAGCGATTTTTGTTGCTTCAACTAATAGATGTACATGATTTGCCGAATCTTTTTGGGGGAGTTTTTCACACCATCTATCAAAAAGTCCTAAAATCATAAGTGATGCAACACCTTGTGTTGGAGCAGAAGCATTAAAAAGTTTCCCTTTGCTTATTTTCATTTCCAAAGGTTTATTCCAAGAAGCATGGTGTTCACTTAAATCTTTTTGTGAAATTAAACCATCTCTACTTTCGAAATCATCTGAAATATCTTTTGCTAAACTACCTCTGTAAAAATCATCAAAACCATTTGTTCCAAGTTTTTCTAAAGTATTTCCAAGTTTTTCTTGAACAAGTTTTTCACCCTCTTTAGGAATATTTCCATTTGGATAATAAACTTCTGCAAAATATTCATCTACAAATAATTCTTCTTTTTTCTCTTCTAAAGTATCACTCAAAGATTTTGTTACAACTATTCCATTTTTTGCAGAATTTACTGCTTCTTCTACAAGTTTTGATTCTGGCATTGTTCCAGACCATTCATTTTTACTTTTTTTAAAAGCTAAATCCCAAGCAGAAACTGCACCAGCAGCTGTATTTGCAGCTAATCTTCCCCTAAAAGGAATTGTTTTTAAGCCCTCATATTGGCTCATATTCACATCAAAACCAGAGTATCCAGAAGCTTCAATAAAACTAACTCCCTCTTGTGGGTCATAAACTAACCAAAAAGCATCTCCACCAATCCCTGTCATATGTGGGTAATGAATCGCTAAAGAAGAGGCAACTGCAATTGTTGATTCTAGGGCATTTCCACCTTGCTTTAAAATCTCTAGTCCAGCATCTGAAGCTGCAAAATGGGGTGAAATCACCATACCATTTTTTGAAGTTTGAGTTTTTGGTAAATTTTTATTCATATTACATCCATCCTATTGCTTTTGGTAGCCAAAGGGCTATTTCTGGGAAAATCATTACAAGTGCAATCACTATAATTTGAATTGCAATAAATGGAATAACTCCCTTATATATTTCCATTGTTTTGATCTCTTTTGGTGCTACACCTTTTAAGAAAAAGAGTGACCAACCAAAGGGTGGTGTTAAAAATGATGATTGAAGATTTAGTGCAATTAAAATCCCTAACCAAATCATATTTACATCCAAAGCATGAAATACAGGTAAAACTAATGGCAATACAATATATGATATTTCAATCCATTCTAAGAAAAATCCTAAAATAAATAAAACCAACATCATAAATAAAATTGCACCCCACATTCCACCTGGTATCGCATCAAAAAGATCTTCAACTAAATAATCTCCATCTAATCCTCTAAAACTTAATCCGAAAACTTGAGAGGCGATAAGGACAAACATAATCATACCAGTCACTTTCATAGTTTCATATAAAGTTTCTTTTAAAATTTCTAAACTTAGCCTTTTACTTAAAAATACAATTATCAAAGCACCAATAGCTCCCATTGAAGCAGCTTCAGTAGGAGCTGCAAGTCCTCCAATAATAGAGCCAAGTACTGCAAAAATAAGTAAAAATGGTGGAGCAACTGATTTAAAAAACTCTATCCATAATTCTTTTTTCGAATAAGTATTTCTCTCCTCTTCATCAATTGGAGGTACATGGTGAGGAGCAAATTTACTTAAAAGAATTATATAAATAATATAACAAGTAGCTAAAAGTAATCCCGGCATAAGTGCAGCAGCAAATAAAGGGCCAATAGCTTCCCCACTAATATCCGCAAGTAAAATCAATACCAAACTTGGTGGTAAAATCTGCCCTAATGTTCCAGATGCACAAATTGTCCCACAAGAAACACTATGGGAATAATTTCTTTTTAATAAAGTTGGTAATGCAATCATTGTAAGGGTTACAACTGTTGCTCCAACTATACCTGTTGAGGCACCCATAAGAATACCTACAACAATAATAGCTATAGCCATTCCACCAGGTTTTTTACCAGATAAAAGTCCTAACACATCTAACATTTTTTCAGCTAAACGGGATTTTTCTAAAAGTATTCCCATAAAAACAAAAAGAGGAATTGCTAAAAGGGTATAGTTTGTAAGTACTCCAAAAATTCTTGAAGGAAGAAGATTAAACAGATTTAAATCTACTCCAATAACTCCAAATAAAAGCCCAGCACCTGCAATAGCAAAAGCAACAGGGACACCTAATAAAATAAGAGTAAATAAAGATACAACCATCATAATTGCTAAAATTTGTGGATCCATAGTTTACTTCTCCCCTACAACCCGTGAAATCGCTTTAAATAAAACAGCTAAAGCTTGAATAAAAATCAATATAAATCCAATTGGAATTAATGATTTAACTAAATATCTATATGGTAATCCACCAGGATCAGGTGAAACTTCCCCATTATGATATGACTGCATTACATAGTCACTTGATAAATAAATTATAAAAATTGAAAAAGGAACTATTATAAAAAGAGGGATTAAAATATCCATCATTTGTTTTACTCTTTCACTATAGTGATGATAAAAAAGATCAACTCTTACATGCTCTTTTTGTTGGAAAGTAAAAGCTGAACCAAACATCGCAATTGCTGCTAAGATATGCCATTGAAGTTCTTGTTCAGCAATAGAACTTATATGAAAAAAATATCTAAAAAGTACATCCCCTGCAACCATCAAAACTAAAATAAATATTAACCATGAACTTAATTTACCGATGCGTTCCACGAACGCATCAAGTCTATTTGAAAGTACAACTAAGTTTTTCATGATGATAACTTAGTCATCACAACTTCTTCACTTTTATTTTGCCAATCATCATGCATTGCTTTAAAAGCAAAGTAACTGTCGTGAACTTTTTTTACTAAAGGATCTTTTGCTGTTAATTTATCATATGTAGCAAAAGTAACTTCTCTTAGCTTTTCTATTACACTATCAGGTAAAGTTCTAGCTATTACCCCTTCGTTTTCAACTAAGTCTTTTAAGGCTTCAGAGTTGTTTGCTTCTGACCAAGATAATCCCATAAGATTACACTCTGCGGCAACTGCTTTTACAATAACTTGTAAATCTTTTGGTAAAGAATCCCAAGCATCTTTATTGATTAAACATTCTGTTGTATTACTTGGCTCACCCCATCCTGTTGTATAGTAGTTTTTAGCCGCTTTATGTAATCCCATTCTTCTATCTTGAAAAGGGCCTACAAATTCTGCTGCATCAATAACTCCTCTTTCAAGGGCTGGAAAAATTTCCCCACCAGGAAGAAGTTTAACCCCAACTCCAAGTTGCTCTAAAACTTTTCCTGCAAGACCTGGTACTCTCATTCTAAGACCATTTAAATCTTCAACTTTATTTATCTCTTTTTTAAACCAACCTGTCATTTGAACCCCAGTATTACCTGCTGCTAATCCAATAACATTAAAGGGTTTATATACCTCATCCCAAAGTTCTTGACCACCACCAAACTGTAACCAAGCATTTGTACCTTGAAAGTTCATCCCAAATGGAACTGCTGTAAAGTATTGAGCTGCAAAAGTTTTACCTGCCCAAAAAAATGAATTACCCCAATTCATTTGAATAGTTCCTTTAGAAACCGCATCAAACCCTTCCATTGCTGGGATTAATTCCCCTGCTGGATAATGTTTAATTCTTAATCTACCACCAGATAATTCTTCAACTCTATCACAAAAGTAACTTGCACTTCCTGGTCCCGTAGAATAAAATGGTGCCCCTGCCCCATAACAATTTGTCATCTTCCATCTAAATTTTTTTTCTGATACTGCCGCATTTGCTAATGATGGAGCTGCAATTGCCGCACCTATTCCTGCTAAACCTGTTTTCTTTATAAATTCTCTTCTGTTCTTAGTCATTTTTTTTCCTTAGTCCTTCATAATTAAGATTCAAGATGAATCCACCTATGACTTTTCTTTTAAGAATAAGCTTTAAAAATATTATTTTTTTAGTTCATTTTTATTTTTGAACAACTATTTAAACTTATTTTCTTATGAATTGAGTATAAAACATAAAAGAGGTACTTATATTTGAAATCAAAAGTTAAGAAACTACAATTAGCACCTCAATGTGTTTTGTAAAGGTATTTTATAACTTGGCAGAATTTTTGTAAAGATATTTTCTATCATTAATTGTACATTTAGTATGCTTATTTTTTATACATAGCATGTCTAAATTTTATATATCTTTAAAAGCGACATAAAAAAGATTATTTTTTTATTTGGATATTAATTATTTATTCATATCTATAAATCTATTTATGCTAATATTACCTTTGCAAAACTTTCACCCTTGAAATACTTCGGATTATGAACTTGAAATTTAAACTATTAATACTTTTATTTTTTTTCTCTTTTTTAAATGCAGAATATTTAGTATATGAAGATATAAATGGAAATAAAACATTAGACTATATCAAAAAAAACAAACATTCAATTTTTAAGAAAACAAATAAACCAAGTTTTGCCGCAACTCAATCTACAATTTGGCTAAGTATTACTTTAAAAAATGACTTAAAATACACTTCTTCACAATATATTAGATTTAGAGAAGCCTTTCTTTATAAAATAGAACTCTATGATGAAAACAATATTCTAAAAGGAGGCTCAAGCGTTTCATTTAAAAATAAACAACTTCCATATGTAACAGATACTTTTAAAGTAGAGCTCGAACAAAATAGCAGTAAAACAGTTTTTATAAAGATATTGCCTAAATACAATGCAACTTATGCCTATGATATTTTTAAATCATATAATGAAGTAGATAAACATAATGATTTTTATGAAAATGTTTTTATGATATATCTTTCTATAATGACATTAATTTTGATTAGTGCATTAATCATATTTTTTATATTTAGAGAAAAACTATTTATCTATTATATTTATTTTATATTTATAACTATCATTTTTCAGGTATATCATTCTGGATACATTTTAATGTATATAGATATTCCTAATTTAGTTAAATATGCTGAGATTCTTGCACTAGGAGTATTAATTGGTTCTACTTTATTTATTAAAAAATTTTTTAAAGAACAAGTCAAGAAATACCCTTTTTCAAAATTTTTATTTCAAGCTATACTAATAATGAGCTCACTTGGGATTATATTACTACTTTTTAATTTTAGTTATTATGTCGATCTTTTTATTGAACTAGTGATAATAAACTTTGGATTAATATCTCTAATTTTATTTGTTCTTTATATGATTATCAAGAAAGTTAAATATAGTTTATTTATTTTTATTGGGATGTTCACTTTTATCAATACCTCTATGTATTGTGCTTTATATTTTACGGGGATAATTGATACTAGCTATGGACTTGTAAGTATGCAAATTGGTTCGATAATAGAATCTTTTGCTTTTCTTTCTTTGATTTTATTTCGTATTTATAATCGTATACGTATAGAAAAGAACAAAAGTGAAGAGTATGCTCAAAAACTAAAAGAGATGCAAATTTTAGCAAAAATGGGTATATGGACATACAATATAATTAATGATACGCTTCATTTAGATGAATCTTCAAAAAAAATATATGAAGTAGACAAGGATGTAATTAGTTTTAAACATTTTCTTAATCTTATACATCCAGATGATAGAAAAAATATGTTAAAAATAAAAAAACAAGCACTTTCAAGACAAGATATTCATGAATTTGAATTTAGATTAATCCTTAATTCTGATATTTCAAAACTAAAATATATATCTATTCATTGGCAATTTTCTTATGACTATGAAAATAAACTAAGTCATATAAATGGATATATTATTAACAAAACAGAAAAAGTACTTGCACAAAAAAAACTTGAAAATCAACAATTACTAATAATGCACCAACAAAAACTAGCTCAACAAGGAGAAATTCTAAGTATGATAGCACATCAGTGGAGACAGCCTCTTACTGCCTTATCGGCTACAACAAATGCATTAATACTTAAAAACATGGTAGGAAAAGAGATAAATTCAGATGAACTTTATAATGAACTAAAATTGATATCAACATACACAAATCATTTATCTTCTACTATAGATGATTTTAGAAACTTCTTCAAAGCAGAAAAAGAAAAAACAACTGTTTCGTTTGAAGAGTTAGCAGATAAATCATTAAACATCATAAAACTATCCCTTGAAACAAATGATATAAAGATATTCAAAAACTACAATTGTAAAAAAAAGTTTTCTACCTATGAAAATGAAGTAAGACAAGTGATATTGAATATATTTAAAAATGCAGAAGATGTACTAATTGAAAGAAAAATTGAAGATAAAAAAATCTTCATTGAAACAAAAGAAGAAAACAATTATATAGTCCTAAGCATCAATGATAATGCAGGGGGAATAAAAGAAGAGTTACTTAGTAAAATATTCGAAGCATATTTTTCCACTAAAAAAAATAAAGATGGTACAGGACTTGGTCTTTATATGAGTAGAACAATAATAAATAAACATTGCAATGGCAAACTTGAAGCATCAAATAATAAATATGGTGCTGTTTTTACTATTAAGATTCCTAAAAGTTAGTATTCACGATAGTTCCACTTTTTGTTTTTAAACTTCCATATATAAACGTTAAGGAGTAAAAAATGAAAAAGTTATTAGCTATGGGTTTGATTATAGGTTTAGGTGTTTTGAGTTTAAATGCAAAACAATTTGATAGACACTATGATAACTTTATAAAAGTAAATCCTGAAATAGAAAGAATCTCAGACTTTAGAGAAAAAATAAGACACAATGAGATAAAAATCCAAAAACTTTGGGAAAAGATACAAGTGTTAGAACAAAAAAACAATAGATACTTTCACAAAATAAAAAGAATAAAAGAGAAAAACCATCATAGAAGATATGGTCTTCTTAGATAAAATCCTCTTTAAAATTTGGCTTTTCTAATGGCTCACTAATATAGTCTCCTTGAGAAAAGTCAATATCTAATTTATTTACTAATTCAAAAATCTCTTTATTTTCTACAAACTCGGCAACAGTCTTTAGGTTTAAATTTTTTGCAAACTTAATTATTGTTTCTACAATTTTGTAACTAGTTTTATCTTTAACGATATTTTTGATAAGTGAAGCATCAATTTTCAGACAATCAACATCCATCTTTAATAGATGCTCAAAATTAGAATACCCTGTACCAAAATCATCAATAGAGACTTTGCAACCAAGCTTTTTGACTGCTTTTATGAAACATATTAAAACATCATAGTTTTTTATATTTTCATTTTCTAAAATCTCCCAAGTTAATCTTTTGGATACTTGATATTTTTTTAGCATCTCTTCAATATATATCAAAAAAGTTGGGTCATTTATATCTTCATATGAAATATTTATGGAAAACTCATAATCAAGATTTTCAAACTCTTTAAAAGATTTTTCAATCACATTTTTTGTGATATCTTTATATAAACAAGCTTTTTTTGATATATCCAAAAAGTGATATGGGGCTACAACTTCATCATTTTGTTTATCATACAATCTTACTAAAGCTTCATATCTCTGAACTTTTTTTGTACGATTGTCTAAAATAGGCTGAAAATAAACAATAACATCATCATCTAAAAGTGCTTTTTTTAACTTTTTAGCCCAATACATATTGCTTTCATATTCTTCTAAATTGTCAAGTTTCTCATAAAATACTAAATATAACTTGTTTTCTGTTTTTGCCTTTTGAAGAGCTAAGTCAGCAGTGATAAGTTTGTTTTTTTTGGTAGAAAAAGTTATACCTGCAACAGCATCAATGTCTATTTCATATTCTTGTTCTTTAATGATTTGATTGTTTATGCCACTTAACATATAAAAAACCAAATTTTGAAACTCTTTTTTTGATAAATTAATATTTGCTAAACAAAAAACATCGGAAGGAAACTTATATAATGTCACGCGATTATGTACTAATTCAATATATTTTGTAAGTAACTCTTTTGTATGTTTTAAGACCTTGTCACCTATTCTTATACCAAAAAAGTCGTTTATTCCTCTAAAATTTTTTATATCTATTATTGCAAGTGCATTTATATGTAAAGAATCATTTTGTAAATCTTTTATTAGTTTTACACGGTTTGGTAATTGAGTCAAAGAATCAGTATATAAAAGTTTGTTTATACTTGTTTGATAATTGAGCTCTCGCTCAAAAAGTTTTTTACAAAATCTAATTTTACGGATAATCAACTCTTGAGGCATCATATAACTAATGTAATCAAAGATGAAATCAAACTCAACTTGTATATCTTTTTCTTCCCCTATTATTAAAATAGGATTTGTAGTATAATTTAAGTTATTTTCTTCAATTATCTCTTTAAAATCTTCTAGTGAAAAGATATCAGGATTGATGATAATCATATGAATAAATTCCTCTTTTAAAACAGCACTTATTGTGCTATAGTCACTTAAAATACTTATTTTAGTATTGTCTAGACTATCTGTAATAAAAGAAAAATTTTTTGATGTAAATTCATCATCTATGATCAATATATTAAATAACATAGTTTTATTATACTTAAAAGAACATTATTATATGTATATAGTCTGTGTTTTAGGAAATCATGATTATTATCTAATTGGTCCAGAAGCTGCAACAAAATACATAGACTCTTTTAAAAGAGTTGAAGAGATGAGGAACTTAATCAATAAAGAGCAGAATATGTATTGTCTTAATGGTGATTTCGTTCAAATTAATGGGATTGTTTTTGCAGGCTTTGATTCTTGGTACAATGAAGGATACCTTGAAAGACAATATCCAATGGAGTCTTTCCCTCCATATTCAACAAATCAAATCTGGAGTCAGTTTATGAATGATGCAGATTATATATATGGGATTACGAATTATGATGATATTTGGAAAATTGAAAAGTCAAAAATAGAAACAGTTTATGAACAGTGTGATGTAATGATTACGCATGTCAATCCATCTTGTAAAGATGAGCATATAAATATTAAATATCGAAATAATCCTTCTAATATATTTTTTTCTTTTGAAGGAGAGAAATATAGAAAGTGTGGGAATATGAAGTATTGGATATTTGGACATACTCATGAAGAATTAGAATATAAAGAGTTTGGAGTAAAATGTCTTTGTAATCCACTAGGCTATCCAGGTGAGAGAGAAGATGGAGTAAATATAAAAAGCTTTAAAATAGATTTTAAAAGTATAAAATAATAAGGATTTTAAACTGAAAAAATTGAACTGTAATACAAAAAGAATTAGTGTAAAAAACTATAATATCTTTGAATTTTATATTAAGTACTTCAATGAAAAAACTTTGTATATAAACCTTGAAATAGATAATCAAATTTCAAAAGAGTTTTATATACAAAAAAACAAAGACTTTATAAATGAAATCATTACTTGGCTAAAAGAAATAGAAAAAGAACCTATATCAACTAAATTAATTGAAGCTTCAATCAATTTTTCAGAGGATAGTAATCAATACACTTTTTCAGCAAAATCTTTTGAAAAAAATATAAAGTTTAATATATCAAAAAATGAAGAAGTCATTTTAAAACTTTTGATAAATAAAAAGATTTTTATTAGAAAATTAAAAAGTTCAGTTTATTATACTCTAAAATATAAATTTACTAATTTAAATCTAGATAAATCTATTGAAAATATAATATCAGACCCCTTTATAAACACTTTGAAAAAGGATAATAATAACATTTCAAAAATTGAAGTTTTGAAAGTAAAAAGAAAATATTCAGATTATATTTTAAAAATAGATGGTAAGGAAATAGATACCCAAAGAACCATAGATATTTATGCATTATTAAACAGTACAAAAATTAAAGATTATGGTGAATTTTATTTTTTTACTTGTTCATGTGGTATACCAGATTGTGCTGCAATAACTGAACCTATAAAAGTTGAATTAAATGATGGTTTTATTTATTGGGATATGATGCAACCATATGGAGGAAGATTTAAGTTTAAAAAGTCTCAATATCTAAATGAAATAAATAAATTTAAATAATTCTAGTAAGATAAACTCTTAAATTAAATATATTAGAGTATAAAAAAATATTAAATTAGCCTCTTCCCTTTTTATTATATTTTAGTTAGTATTTAAGATAAGGAATTAAAAATGACAATAGAAGAAATATTTAAATTAACTTTAGCTTTTTCATTAGCTTTTCTAGCATATTATCTATCAGATAAAGATGATAAAGACAATGAATTAAATAAATGAAATAAAACTATTTCAATTTAGGAATTAAATTATTTGCATATCTTAATGCCCATTCATACCAATCATTAAATTCTTGAGAAAGTACTTCATCATTTTTTAGTTCATTTTCTTTGATAGCATCTATATATTGTTTTATTTTAATACTTTTATGATAATCATTTGCTTCTTTTTCTAACTCTAATATTCTTTGTTTTTCTTTTTCAAGATTTTGTTTTTCTAACTCCTTTAATCTTAATTTTTCTTTCCATTTTCTATCTTTTTCTTCACGCTCAAGGTTTTGCTGGTGGATAATTTCTGAAGCATAAATTACTCCTTCAATGAAATTTGGCAATTGATCCTCTAAAGTTTTTGAGTTAGTATCAGACCATTGTTTACGCACGTTTTTTGTATTCCAGAAATACTCTTTTATAATTAAGTATAATTTCCCGGTAGGAGCATATTCATTATATGTATATGAACCCCAATCACTCTTTCTAGTTCCAATAATACTTGATCTTTCTTCTAATCTAATTTGAACTTTTATATTATTTATTACTAAATAAGTATCAGTAGAGTTATCACTTGTTAGAACTTGATAATTGTTTTTTTCAAACCATTTAAAGATAGAATCTAGTATTCGAAAAGCTCTATTTTGTTGAGTCTTTGAAACACGAATATCAACTCCAGCTCCGTAAGAAGAATACATCCCATATTTATCAACACCATACTTTCTTAACAAGGGAATGGTTCTCTTTATATAAGGATGAGGACTAGATAGTGTTTTATTAATTTTAACAGTCAGTTTTTCTTTTTGTGATTTTTCAAAAGCCACTATTTCTTTTTTAGCAGCCTTTTTTGAAATTGTATAATCACTAAATACTGGAAGTTTAGGAATAGTTACATCTTTTTTAAATTCCTTTTTCCTCCAATACCCAGATGAAGGAGTTGGGATATTTAACTTATCACAATATCGTTTTAGCTTTACATTAGTTGTTTTATATTTATCTGCAAGTTTTACTAATGGCATATTCCATACTTGAATATACAATTGTTCTCTATTAAAAAATTTCATATATAATACCCCCTCCTCCTGTAAGATTAGTAGATATTTTAACTATTTATTTCATTTTCCAAATTAGTTAAAATCTCAATAATTTCATCAAATTCTAAATGCTTATCAAAAATCATATTACCCATTGCTTTGTAATCTTCTTCTAGTTCTTTTATCCTATATTTTGGTGGGATTAATTTTAGTGTACCAACTTTTGCACTATCATAATTAGCCCAATTTACAGGATAAAATTTCTTCTTAAATTCAACTACTTTTTCTAATAGGTCTAAATCTTTTAGTGCATCATCTTTCACATTTGAAGTAGCCATAATTGCTAAATCATAGTAATGTCTAGAGTATCTAGGAGGCATAGTTTTTTCTTCTGCTCTATGTGCTTCTTGATGTAATATAGTTGCTTTCTCCCAAAATGTCCTATGTGCAACAATTGCATTTACATTACATTTTACTTGTGTAAATAAATCAGGAAAATGTTCTGCTGCATAAGAACTGATTTCATAATTATCATGCGGTAACCATGATGCTAATGGCCCTATTTCTAATAGTATTTGTGGTCTTAGATAATCATCTTTAAATGAAGAGGGGTATGTTATATTGATATTATGTTCATCTTCTTCATCAATTTTGCAAATACAATGAGGGGATAGCAGTTCACTCATAATTGGTAATAGTTCATCTTTTATATAAACTTTTGCAGTTTCATTTACTTCCTTATTGTATTTATCTTGTTTATTTTTACTTCTTTCATCATTTGGGTCAGTTTGGGATACTAGATTCCAATCTAAAATTAAATCAATATCTTCAGAAAATCTTCCAATAAGGTGAAATACTTTTGAAAGTGATGTTCCACCTTTAAACATCAGTATTTTATTTAATCTTTCATCACTAAAGATTTTGCTAAGAGTCCATACAAGCCAAAAATCTTTTTCAACAATTGCATTAGTAGTATGCATAAGTCTAGCTGTTTCGCTAAATAGTTCTTGTCTTTCTTCTTTTAATAGATTTACAATATTATCCATTTTTGCATACCTCTTTTATCGTTTCATAAATCCATACCGTTGAAGATTTTGTATCCTTTAATATTTTTTCATACATTGAATCATCTATTTGAGTTCTTATCTTTTCTATTACCTTATCATTGATATTTTCTTTACCTAAAGTTTTTAATGCTTGAACTAAAAGTGAACTCTCTTTATATTTAAAACCTATATTTTTTAGTACAGATTTTTTGAATTCTATTTTTGCTCCATCATTAAGAGTATATGTTTTACTTGGTCCATCACTATAATAAAGATAGTTTCCTGGTATTTGAGTTGATAGCTTAAGTAGGTTTAATGCAGTATCTCCACTAACTTCTATTCTCCAGTTAAATTTTCTTGCATAGGCACGTGCTACTTGTTCAATATCTGGGCTTAAATCTTTTTTTAATAACTTACTATATTTAGGATAATCATATACTCCTCTGGCTACTCTTCTTATTTTACCTTCTTTTGTTAAATCAGATAGAACACTATCTGCTTCTTGTCTTGTAAATTTTGACAATAAATCTTTTGGTGAAAATGCCCACCCCCTACCATGACCTGATATGAAGTAAAATACTTTATTATAGAGTTCCATTTGACATTACCTAGCTTTTTATTTCCAGAAAAAAGTATATCTTTTTCTGGAAATATGATACTTTATATTAACTTAAAACTTTTTTATTATTAATATATACATTAGAATAAATAAAATGGCAGCGATGGTAAGAGTCGAACTCACAACCTGACGGGTCGAAACCGCCTGCTCTATCCAGTTGAGCTACATCGCCTAATTCAATTATTATATATTTGTTTTTCTAAATTTTATATTTGGCAGTATTATGCCCATCATAAATTTTAGTTTTAGTTGGAAATAAGTGGGAAAGTGTTTTTATCAAAAGTAAAAAAGCCCGATATAAAAACTCCAAAGAGTCCATTATATCGAGCTTTAAAATGGCACGCCTGGTAAGATTCGAACTCACAACCGCCGGGGCCGAAACCCAGTGCTCTATCCAGTTGAGCCACAGACGCGCTTATATCAGTTTCACACTGATTGGAAGCGAATAATACATTGATTTTCTTTAAAAATCTCTGAAAACACTCTTATGTAGGCTTTAGAGAGTTTTAATTTTCTCTACTTGCCTCTTTGTTTTTATACATAAGTTCATCAACGGTATTAAGAATCACTTCCGCATAATCACCCTTTTTAAAAGGACTAATCCCAAAAGAAAAAGAGAACTGAAGTTCATCTATTTTTGCAGATTTTAATTTTTGGTGTGAAAGTTTTTCTTGGGCTTCAAAGATAGTTCTATCTACATTTAAAACTGTAGTTTTTTCTTTGTTAAATAAAACTATAAATTCATCACCTGCATATCTTACGATATCTACACCTGGGGTTTGCAACTCTTTTTTTAAAAATCTTACAAGATATTTTAAAACTTGGTCACCAACAATATGTCCATAAGTATCGTTTATACGCTTAAATTTGTTTAGGTCTAAAAAGGCGATAAAACCATCATGTTGAAAAATATCATCATTTAAGTATTCATCTGTAAACCATTTTCTGTTGTATGCTCCAGTTAAAGGGTCAGAAAAAAGTTGTTTTTGTAAAGCATTGATTTCTCTTCTCATTTGAGCAATTTCTAAATTGATTTTTTCTAAAGAATTACTATCATTATTCTTTATAGCAATTTGAGCATCTGTTGTTGATTTATAAAAATTATCTAGATTTTTGTTTGTTTTTTTAACTATATTATTTACATAGTTTGTATCATTACTTAATTCTTTTAATACTACATTTTCATCTTTAACATCTAGTTCAAGGCCCTTTGCAAAGGTTTCAAAAGTAGTTGAATATTTGCCAGGTAAAATAATATCTTCATTTTTTAAGTTTTTTACAGTCATATAAGTGACTTGTCTTAATTTATCGCTCATTTAGTAATTCCCACCCTAAAAGATAAGAAAATATTACTAGAAGTCATCTAAATTTATAGTTAAGAGTTTTTTAATACTGGTATTAAAATAGTCTCAAAATGAATCAATTAATATTAAAAAGAAAAATACAATACCAAGATATCCATTTACTGTAAAAAAGGCTTTATCAATTTTTGTGAAGTCTTTATTTACTAAATAGTGTTCATAACTTAACATCACTGCACTAATTATCACAGCAATATAAGCAGACATTCCACTATTTGAACTTATTGCAAATAAAAGCCAAAATAGTACCGTCAAGGCATGAAATACCTTTGATATTAGCATTGTTTTTTGTGGGCCAAATTTACTTGGAATAGAGTGAAGTCCAAGCTCTTTATCCACTTCAATATCTTGTAAAGAATAAAGTAAATCAAATCCAGCAACCCAAAACATAACCCCAATACTAAGTAAAATAGACCATAAAGTAATAGTTTCACTAACAGCAACTACCCCAGCAATAGGCGCAAGAGCCAAAGAGATACCAAGTATCACATGTGCAAGATAAGAAAATCTTTTAAAGTAAGAATATGAACCAATTACAAATAAAATAGGAACTGATAAATAAAAAGCTAAATCATTTACAAAATAAGCAACAACTATAAACCCAAGGGCATTTGCTATAACAAAAACTAACATCTGTGTTGCAGATACTCTTCCATCTACATTTGGTCTATTGATAGTTCTAGGATTTAAAGCATCGATATCTCTATCCATATATCTGTTAAAGCCCATTGCAAAGTTTCTAGCTGTAATAGCCGCTAAAACTCCTAAGATTAAAAGTTTAAAACCAAACCACGGCGAACCATTTACTTCAACAGATGAAACAATCATCGCTATAAATATAAACGGCAAAGAAAATATTGAGTGTTTGAACATAACAAGTTCGTTAAAATCATTTAGTATAGTAGTAATTTTTTTCATGGAACGAAGTATATCAAAA